>JAIXPW010000108.1 GCA_027485995.1 Verrucomicrobiaceae bacterium | reverse complement strand
TCGGCTCGCCGGTGCGGGTGAGGAAGGTCTCGCCCTCGATGCCGAGCCAGTCGCCGCGCTCGAGGCACTTGAAGATGGCCAGCTGGTCTTCCGGCAGATCCTTGATGGAGATGTAGCCCTGGATCTGGCCGTGGATGTCGCCGACGTGGAAGAAGCAGGACTTGCCCATGTCGCGCCAGCCGTGGATGCGACCTGCGACCTTGACCTGGAGGCCTTCGGAAAAGTCGGAGCGCAGGCCGGACGGGGTGTGGGTGGTCTCGAAGGCCGCGCCGAAGGGATCGACGCCGAGTTCACGGAGCTTTCCGAGTTTCTCGCGACGGACGGCGATGAGTTCGGCTTCGGTGGACTGGGGCTGTTGGGCGGCTTCGCTCATGACGCCGAGGGGCTTAGGGCGAAGAGACGCAAGAGTCCA
This sequence comes from Verrucomicrobiaceae bacterium, assembly GCA_027485995.1. Lineage (GTDB taxonomy): Bacteria > Verrucomicrobiota > Verrucomicrobiia > Verrucomicrobiales > Akkermansiaceae > Luteolibacter. The sequence goes on along the minus strand of JAIXPW010000108.1, from coordinate 32,573 downwards.
GAGGCAAGAATCTGGAAGAGCTGGGCAACGCGGGGAAGAGAACCACGAAAGGCACGAAAATTCACGAAATGGACTGTGCGGAGTCGCATCCGCTGAGGTTCAGAAGAGATTGACCACGAATTTCACGAATGGTCACGAATCCGATTCTTTGGAATCCGCTTTCGTGACCATTCGTGAATTTCGTGGTTTCTCTAAATTTCTGATCACTTCCCGGCCATCGTCGTTTCGAGGAAAGCGGCGAGGCGCCAGCCGGCCTTGTTGAGTTCGATCTCGACGGTCTTGGAGGCGAAGATGGCGTAGTTGGAGGTGCCGGGATGGGGCTTTTCGATGGCGGTCCAGGCGAGGACGGGCTTGCCGTTGCGGTTGTCGAACTCCTCCTGTGGCAGGAATCGCAGGCGTTTGTGGGCTTCGGCGGCGAGCGGGAGGATCTCGTCGGCCCACTTTTCGGCCCACTTTTCGAATTTCAACGAGGGGTCGGGCTTCCAGTTGGCGGGCTCCTTTCCGGCGAGCTGGATCGCCCAGTCGCGCGGGGTGAGGGTGTCGCTGGTCTTGTTCTGGGTGCGACGCTGGTAGGAGAGCGCGGATTCGACTGAATCGAAATCCCAATAGGCGTGGAGATTGGTGGCTCCGAAATGGATGTCGTTTCCGCCGCGGGTTGGCTTGGCCTCGGGACGGGTGTTGGGATCGAGAAGCGTGCCTTGGGCATCAAAGAATGCCGCGCCAACATGCATCGGTTGGTGGATGTCGCCAATGTAGTGGGAAAGCAGCACGACCGCGACGGCCGGGGTGATCTTCCGATCGTTGTCGGGCTTTTCCGTGCCGGCGAGGACGCGACCGCAGAAGGGGATGAGCTGGACGATGTCCCACTTCGACTTTCCGACCTTCGAGGCGGCGTAGCTGGGGGACTGGAAGGGGACGTCGGTGTAGTGGAACCAGTGATGCGAGGGCGGCATGTGGTTCTCGTCCTCGACCTCGGAGGGCGGATTGGCATCGCGGAACGCGAGGAGCTGGGCTTCGAGGGCGGGGTTCTCGGGGAGCTTGAAATTGCCCTTGCCCTTGTCCTCGCCGCGAAGCTCGTCCGGCAGGGTGGAGGCACGCTCCAGGGTGACCGCTCCGAGGAGCTTCTTCACCGTGGCCCCGGCGGGTTTCCCCTCGATCAGCTTGTCCGCGAGCGCCCCGACGATGCGGTGGCCGTTCTCGCTGTAGGCGGCGAGAGGCGCGAGGGAAAGCGCCTGGACGAGCGCGAGGAGGCCGAGGGGTTTCAAGGACATGAGGCGACCTTGGGTGCATCGACCGTGCCAGACGAAGGGCAATCGTGTTTCAGAATTGCCAGCCCAGGCCGATGGTCGCGCCGAGGGCATCGATTCCGGGATTCGGAGTGGTTTGTCCACCGTTGGAATGATGGAGGAAATACACGCCGCCCATGATCGAGAGGTCCTTGGCGATCTGCTGGCGGAGGCCGAACTCGGAGAACCAGTTCAGAGTGAAATCCTGGCCCTGGCCGCCGACGACGCGGGTGGAGTCAGTCAGGCCGATGCCGCCGCCGATGGAGAAGTAGAGCGAGGTTTCTCCGTTGGGGAACCAGTATTCGATCGAAGGCGCGGCATTCAGGCCGAGGTAGTAGCTTTCCGGGCCTTTCACGATCGATTCGGCGAGGAAGGCGAAGCGGTTCCGCAGCAGGAAACGGGAGCCGTCGGAGCCAGCGTGGAACTCGAACATCATCGGGCTGCGCAGGACGAGCTGCGTCGGGATGATTTCGTAATCGAGCGGGGTGTTGTGGCCGATGTTCGAGGTGTAGCCGGATTGGAGGGCAAGCTCCCAACGATCGGCCGGGTGGCTGGCCGTGGTGGCGGCGAGCGCGGTGCCGGAGGAAAGAACAAGGGCGAGAAATGGGGAGCGGTGCATGGAGGAATGGAGGTGTTAGAAATCGTCTTCGTCGCCGGGGACCGGAGGAATCACGTCCTCGCGCATCAGCAGGCGTTCGAGGTCGAGGTCGTCGAGGAGATCGTCTGCGGTGCCGACCACGATCGCGGCGTAAGGCGTGATGCGGTCCAGTTCGGCGATCGCACAGTGGACCATCGAAACCACGATGTCGGCATCATATTTCTCCCGCTCGAAGAGATTGGTGATCCGGAAAACCAAGCGGCCGCGATCAATGTCGAGCTCGAAGCCGCCGAGGGTGAGCTGCTTGTTGGCTCGGGCGAGAAGTTCCAGGACGTGGCGCAGGTGCTCGTCATCGGGATCGAGCCGACCCTCCGCCACGATGGCCAGGGCGTTGATCGCCGGGTAGGCCTGCACGACCAGCTCGACGCGGGTGTGATGGGCATCGAACACCGCGCGGATGACATCGCGGCCCTCGACGAGTTCGCAATGCCAGCCGTTCTGGCCGAAGGTGTTTTCCACGGATTGGATCTGGAGGGAAGGCGGACGCATGGGCGCAGGATGAACAGGGAACGCGGAAGGTCCAACCCGGAAGATGCCCGCCGTTCCAAATCCCGCACATGTTTCCGATTGCTTCGCGGCGAGGGCTTGTCGAGTCTGTAGGCCAATCTCAATCAGACACGCACATGGGACTCATGGATTTCATCAAGGGGGAGCTGCTCGAAATCATCGAATGGCAGGACGATTCACGCGACACCATCGCCTGGCGCTATCCGGACGACGACAAGGCGATCAAGAACGGCGCGCAGCTCATCGTGCGTGAAAGCCAGACCGCGCAGTTCGTGTACGTCGGCCAGTTCGGCGATGCCTTCGGACCCGGCAAACATTCGCTGGTCACCGACAACATCCCGGTTCTCAACAAGCTCAAGGGCTGGAAATACGGCTTCGAGAGCCCCTTCAAGGCCGACGTTTATTTCGTCAACACACGCCTGTTCACCGGCAACAAGTGGGGCACCGCGAACCCGATCATGCTGCGCGACGCCGATCTCGGCATCGTCCGCGCACGGGCCTACGGCACCTACGACTTCAAGGTCACCAACGTGCCGCTGTTCCTCAAGGAGGTCGCAGGATCGGATCATGATTTCCGCGTCGATGAGTTCGCCGACACCATGCGCTCCCGCATTGTCAGCATCTTCTCGGACGCCCTGGCCTCCGCACATGTGCCGGTGTTCGACGTGGCGACACGTTACATGGATCTCGGCGACGCGCTGCTGCCGCTGATCAACCCGATCATTTCCACGAAATACGGCATCGAGGTCGCCAGCTTCGTGGTCGAGAACGTTTCCGTCCCGCCGGAAGTCGAGGAGGCCATCGACAAGCGTTCCGCGATGTCCGCGATCGGCAATCTCAACGACTTCGTGAAATACCAGATGGGCCAGGGCATGGCCGCTGGTGGCGGTGCCGGCCCGGGCGGCATGGCGGCGGAAATGGCCGTCGGTTTCGCGATGGCGAAAGATCTCATGGCTCAGACCGCCCCGGCTAGTGCAGGAACTCCGCCACCGCTGCCAGGTGCCGCGGCGGTTTCTCCAAATCCCGATCTGCTCGACCCAGCCTCGGTCGCCCGCGTGCTCGGAGTTTCCGAAGCGGACGTCATGGCAGAGATCGAGTCCGGCAAGCTGAACGCCAAAAAGATCGGCTCCAGCTACCGCATCACCCGCAGTGCCCTCGACGCTTTCCTGGCGGATTGATCCGTTTCTCGATCCGACGTGGAAACATCCCCCGCTACCCCCTCTTCCGTACCGCCCTTGCCACCGCCCCTGCCAAGGGTCAGCGGCTCGACGGCGGACGTCCGCTCGTTGAGCCGCCACGTCTGTCCGGAATGCGGGGGCAAGGGCGAGTGGGACCCGGCGAAAAAGCAACTCGTCTGCCCCTACTGCGGCAATGCCTTCGATCGGATCGGCCCGCCGCCCTTGAAGGACTCGGTGCTCGAACACGATCTCGATCAGGCGATCGCCGAACTCGGGGCCCGCGCCGGGACGGTGGATACCGCGACACGGCGCGTGCAATGCAACAACTGCCACGCCGTGCTGGTCCGCTCCGGCGACACTGTGGCGCAGCACTGCGATTTCTGCGGCTCCCCGGAACTCCTCGACTACACCCAGATCGACGCCGCCATCCGACCGGAATCCGTCCTCCCGGCGCAGATTTCCAAGGAGCAGGCCTACCATTCGCTGAAGGGCTACCTCGCCTCGAAATGGTTCGCGCCCGGCGATCTCAAGAAGCGGAACCTGGTCGATCGGATGCACCGCGTTTACCTGCCCTACTGGACCTTCGACGCCTCGGCCGAGTGCCCGTGGACCGCCGAAAGCGGCACCTACTACTATGAAACGGTGACCGAGCGGGATTCCGAAGGTCGCACCACCTCCCGCCAGGAGCGCCGCACCCGGTGGAGTCCGGCCAGCGGGCATGTCTCGACCTGTTTCGACGACATCCTGATTTCCGGCTCACGCGGGCTCGACGGCGAGCTGCTGACAAAGGTCGAGCCCTTTCCCACCAAGGACCTCGTGCCCTACGAGACCTCCTACGTCTCCGGCTGGCAGGTCGAGCAGTATCAGGTCCCGCTGATCGATGCGGCCCGCGCGGGCTTCAATGCCATGCACGGAGTCCTCGAGGAAATGTGCGGTCGCGAGGTGCCGGGCGACACCTACCGGGGGCTCCAGATCTACCCCGAATACTCCGACAAAACCTTCAAGCACCTGCTCGCACCGGTTTGGCTGCTGGCCTACCAGTATCGGGGAAAAACCTGGCAGGGAGTCGTCAACGCCATCACCGGAACCACCGCCGCCAAGTTCCCGATCAGCCCATGGAAAGTGGCGCTGGTCGTCGTGCTCGTCCTTCTCGCGATCCTCATTTTCCTCAGCCTGGCCGGTCGTTGATCTCCGGAAAACGGCCCCGGATCGCCTTGGCCAGCAGCTCCCGCTGCGGTCGGGCGATCGGAGCGAGCGACAAATGCAGCCCGGCGGTCTTTTCCGGGTTGTAGTGCAGGGTCAGCCTGTCGGCATCGATCTCGGCGGAATCGATCTGCGCCCAGGCCACAAGCTGCATGCCATTTTCCGGGCGAAAAAGCGGGAACACCTCCACCCCGATCGGGCTTAGGATCAGGTAGGCGTGCCGGGTGCAACGGATCGCAAAGCGGACCAGCAGCACGGCCAATCCCAGCGGAATCAGGCCCCAGGCCGGATGTGGAAGCTTGGTGATCTGGTCACGGTAGGAGCCGACCGCCACGAAAAAGATCGCGATCACCACCAGCACAGAGGCCGCCATCCAGAAGCCCGCCGCCTGCCCGGCGCGGGTGAACCGCAGTTCCTTGTGAGATTCAGCGACTGCCATGGGCTGGAAAGTCCGCGCTGAGCCCCCCAAAGAAAAGCCGATTGCTGGCAAAATTCGGCCAAGACCAAGAAAAAACGGGTATTTTTACATTTTCAGAGAATAATTCGGCCCGGCGGTGTTCTCATCTGTGCACACCGTCACCGGACAGCACTCACACCAACCACCAAAACCACCATGAAACTGATTCTCAGCGCCATCTGCGCCCTCTTCATCACCGGACCTCTCGCCTTCGCCTCTGATTGCGACAAGTGCAAGAAGGGTGAGAAGGAAGAAGCCAAGGAAAAGGGCACCGTCCTCCTCGCCTCAGATTGCGACAAGTGCAAGAAGGGCGAAAAGGAAGAAGCCAAGGAAAAGGGCACCCTTGCCGAAGGCGATTGCGACAAGTGCAAGAAGGGTGAAAAGAAAGAAGAGGGCACCCTCGCTCATTGCGGCAAGTGCGAGAAGGACAAGGAGCACAAGGAAGGCGAAGAAAAGAAGAAGGAAGGCACTCTCGCCCATTGCGGCAAGTGCGAGAAGGACAAGGAGCACAAGGAAGGCGAGGAAAAGAAGAAGGAAGGCACCCTCGCCCATTGCGGCAAGTGCGAGAAGGACAAGGAGCACAAGGAAGGCGAAGAGAAGAAGAAGGAAGGCACCATCGCCTGATTTCGGTTCGCGCCCGATTGAATTTCACAAAGCCGCCGGTGACCCCGGCGGCTTTTTTGCTTCCTTGAAGTCAGATTATCCGGCGAAAAGAACTCCAAATCCCGATCTTGGGGTGCTAGAGAGTCGCTCCAGATTTCGGCTTTCAACAAGACCCTGCACGACTCATGAGAACCCACACGTGGCGATTGGTGCCTCTGATCCTGGCAGGCGTTTTAAGCTGCCCGCGATCCGACGCGAAAGAGCCCTCGTTTGACCAAGCTCTTGGAACCATTCGCGAAGCGACGTTCGTCGGTACTGGAGACGTCAAGACGACCGTTGAGGCCGCATTCGATGTTGTCGCCCAAAAGGCCTCTCGCGATCAACTCCTGGCGTTCGCTCGGGATGAAAACATCAACCTGCGGGCCAGCGCCGGCCTGGCCCTGAAGCAACGCTTTCCATCCGAAGACTTTTTCGAACTCCTGTTGGAAAAGTTGAAGGACGAGGGCGAGTTCGACTACCGCAATGGCTGCATCGGCTATCGGATGAAGATTGGTGATCTCTACCATCAGTCCCTGTTCGATACTCTTTCATCCGAGCACCAGTTGCTGGTGGTGGACTACCTGCTCACCACCGACAACAAGCTCGAAGCCACCACCCAGCTGATCCGAAGCCGGTTGATTCCCGAGTCCTACCTGCCACGCCTGCGCACCATGGCCGCCGCAGGAAATGGATCCTCCCTGCTGGCGGTGGCGAAGTTCAGGCAGGACCAGGACAAGCCCCTCATCATCGCGGCGGCGAAGACGCATCCGTTGGAATGCTTTCAATGCATTGCCGAGAATCCGCAGCCGGAGTTCTTCAAGGTCCTGCAGGAGGCTCAAACTGCCTTGTTGGCGGAGACCACCTGGTCCACCACTCAGCGTGAGTTTGACAATGCGGCCGCAGCCTATCGGAATCGCGAAAGCGCCGCGCTTTTCGAGCGGGTGTTGAATGGAACCGAACAGGAGATTCCTCTGAGGAGCTATCACCTCGACTTCATCTTCACAGCCATCAGTGCAAGCGAGGAGCCCGTTTACGACGAACTGAAATGGCGATTCTGGGGAGAATCCGGGCGGATCAATCCGGCAAACTTTCGCCGACTCCTCGCATTGGATGAGGCACATGCACTCAAACTCACCCGTCAGACTCTCGATCATCTGACCTCGGACGTCCCAACGGAAGTGGTGTCCGCCATGATCGCACTGATGTTGCCCAAGGATCCCGGATACGTTCAAGGATTCATCGCCACTGAACTCGGAAAATGCCAGCTGATCCGCTACAGCTACTTCGTCGGCCTTGCCTCGAAGGATCTAAAGGACGCCTACATCGAACCGCTCTTCAAGGCCGTGGAGACCTCCACGAATCCCTACCTCTATCTCCCCGCCACCGAGGCTCTTGTGGCCTACAAGCAGGACACCATCCAGAAGCGCCTCGTGCTCGCTCCGCAGAAGAACAAGATCCTCGCAAAAGGGTGGGCCGCCACGGAATTCGCGAAGCGGGTGAAGCCTGCACCGCCGCCAAAGGTCCAGAAGAAGAGGAAGTAGGGCCCAAGGTTAAAGTTCCAAGTTCCAAGTTCCAAGTTCCAAGTTCCAGGGTTCAGGGTCCAGGGTCCAGGGTCCAGGGTCCAGGGTCCAGGGTCCAGGGTCCAGGGTCAATGTTCGATGTTCGATGTTCGATGTTCGATGTTCGCCCGACACTTAGCGGACTCCTGTTGAACCGGAGTCGAGGAACCTGATCGCCCGTGCTTCCATCCAGTTGCCTCCCGGAAAGCCGACATGTCCGCCGGTGGCGGGGATTTCGAGATGGAAGTGCTCGCTGGCCTCGGCCTCTTCGCGGGGAAAGCAGCCGGGGCCGAGGAAGGGATCGTTGGCGGAGTTGACAAGCAGGGCCGGGATGCGGATGCGGGAGAGGAACTGCTTCGAACCACTACGTGCCCAGTAGTCCTCGGCATCGCGGAAGCCATGGAGCGGAGCGGTGTAGCGATCGTCGAACTGCCGGAAGGTGCGGACGCCTTTCAGTCCGCTGGGATCGAGCAGGTCGGGGAACCTCGGCTGCTTGGCGCGGATCTTTCCGGCGAGGGAGTCGATGAAGCGCTTCATGTAAACCGAGCGGTTGAAAGGAGTGCCGAGGGTCTTCGAGGAGCACGCGAGATCGCAGGGCACGGAGAAGGTCACGGCGCGATGCAGGCGTGGGGAATGGTTGTCGCGCTCGCCTAGATACTTCAGCGTCATGTTGCCGCCGAGGCTGTAGCCGATCAGGTCGAGTTCGGTCGCGGGATGGGTGACGAGGGCGTGTTCGACCACGGCATGCAGATCGTCGCTGGCCCCGCTGTGATAGAAGCGTGGCAGGCGGTTCATTTCCCCGCTGCAGCCGCGGTAGTTCCAGGCCAGCACGTCCCAGCCACGACGGATCAGCGCGGCGGCCATGGCCTGGATGTAGGAGGCCCCGGCATTGGCCTCGAGTCCGTGGGAGAGGACGGCGAGTCTGGAGCGGCCTTCGTTGAACCACTCCAGATCGAGGAAATCGCCATCGGCCAGCTCAAGCCGTTCCTTCCATTTCGTGACATGCGGAGCTTTTCTCGCCAGAGCGGGCACGATGGTTTGCAAGTGCCCGCCCGGCAGCCAGAGGGGTGCCTGATAGGTGGAGTTGGGAACGAGCGGCATCGGATGAAGAATGGCAGTCAGGCAGGGCAGGCGAAGACTTTTCCGGAGATCTGGAAACTCCTGGACCGGACTTCATGGTGGATTCACGCGAGGCCGATCGTTCCAACGACCGGGTGCGCCGGGGAGCCGTTTCCTCTGCCGATGAGCGTCCCGGTGACGTGGCCCGCCCGGCCCAGAACACGAGAACCAGCAGTGAGGCGTTGACCAAGATCAACCACCGCGCGGCATTCCCATTCGGCATGATTCGAGACATGACAAGTCGCTGGGACTTGGGAAGCCTTGAGTTATCTCAAGTAAGGTCTCGCACGTCAGGCCTTCACGGCACCACGAAGATCTTCTTGTTCGAAGGGTCCTTTGCCTTCTGGCCGCTCTTGAAGCCGGAGACGTCGATGACGTTGTAGGGCGGATAAGGGCTGATGACCTCGTTGGGGTTCTTGGTCTTCTGGGCGACGGGATACTGCGCAGGCGGCGTGGGCGAAGGGGGCACTGACGGTGTCACAGGCGGTGTCACAGGCGGCTGGGGGACGTTGGGGTCCTGGATGCCTTGTCGCGGGTCTGGCTGAACTGGATTTCCGTAGGCATCGACGGGTGGAGGATTGTTTCCGTAGGGGCCGAAGTCCTGGTTTGCTGGCGGCTGAACCTGGCCATAGGGGCCGTATGGGCCGGGGCCATCAATCCGTGGATCGTGAGGAAAGCAGGAGGAGAGCACGAGGCTGCCAAGGACGATCGAGGCGGCGGAAAGAAGGCGGTTCATGGTGCGCATGGAACGTGGGAGGTGCGGGGTTTATTCACGGGCGGAGCGTTTCCGCGCGATCAGGTGCTTCGAGAGAATGGCAAGTTTCCTCGCTTTGGAAAGACTGTAACGCCGATCGAAGACCCGGAATCCGTCCGCCTTCATCCGCTGCAGCAGGGTGCGGTAGGTATCGGCCATGATGATCGCCGGGGTGAGCGCGGCGCGATCGCTCGCAGGCAGCAAGGATTCCGCCTCCTGATAGAAGGCCTCGGCGCGCCCGGCCTGATAGGCCATCATCGCCATAAAGCGACCGTCGTGCACCCGACCGATGAGGTCACGCTCGGTGTATTGGAAACGGCCCAGATCGGCCAGCGGCAGGTAAATGCGGACGCTGTTGGAAAGGTCCTCGCCGACGTCGCGGAGGATGTTGGTGAGTTGGAGCGCGTGGCCGAGGGCGACGGCATACTTTTCCGAATCCGGATGCTTGCAGCCGAAGAGCCGGACGGACACGAGGCCGACCGCGCAGGCGACTTTCCAGGTGTATCCGGAAAGCTCCTCCCAGGTGCCGAAGCGCTGCGGATGAAGGTCCATCATGCAGCCTTCGATGATGGCGGTGAGGAGTTCGGTGGGGATGGCGCGCTTGTCGCGGAGCTCGACGACCTCGCGCTGGAACTCATCCGGTGCAGCAAATCCACCTTCGAGACCCAGTTTCCAGGCCGAAAGGGAGGCTGCGCGTTTCTCGGCGGGGACGTCGAGATCATCGGCGAGATCATCGATCACCCGGCAGAAGGCATAGAACACGACCATGTCCTCCCGCCGCTCCTTCGGCAGGATGCTGAGGGCGAAGGCGAGGTTCGACTTCGCCTTGCGCGTGATCTCGGAAGCAACGGACATCGAGGCAATCAGCGGATGAAGCCCCAGTGGCCGGTCTTGATTGGCCATAGGGAGAAGAGCGCGGGGCCGACGACGTTGAATTCCTTGACGGAGCCCCAGTAGCGGGAGTCGAGCGAGTTGCCGCTGTTGTCGCCGAGTGCGGCGTACTCGCGCATGCCGGGAGGCGCGACGGATTTCAGGGTGATGGAATCGCCGGGCTTCACCAGCAAAGGAGGATAGCCCGAACCGCGTGGATTGGCGAAGGAGTAGCCGACCTCACCCGGCTGGCCATGAAGGGGGAGCCCGTAAACTTTCTCGAATCCCGGTTCGCGGGCGACCTTGCCATTGATGAGGATGTTGGGAGGTGAAATCGCCAGCGTGTCACCGGGCACGGCGCCGAGGCGCTTGATGTAGTGTGTACCGTCCTCCTGATCGGCGATCTTGTCGCCCTTGCCCTTCGGGGCGTTGCCTTTTGTGCCCTGGATGCCGCGTGTGTCGAAAACCCAGACCTCGCCACGGATCGGACGACGGAAGTGATAGGAAATGCGGTCCACCAGGACGAGGTCGCCAGCGTCGATCATGCCTTCGCAGATTACGGTGCCAGCAGGAAGAACTCCGCCGTTCTTGTAGGCGATCTCCAGTGCCTTGCCGAAACCCAGTTCCTTGATCTGGCTCGGGGGGGCCGGCAGCCTGAGGGTGCTTTGGTCTGCGAAGCGGAGTTCCGAGCGGCTGAAATACTTCAACCACATGAGCTCGCGAAGATCAGTCAGGAGATTGCCTTCAATATCCCGACCGAGCAACATCGGACGGTCCTTATCGTTCACCACCTTCACGTAGCTTCGGCCACGCGTTGCCATTTCCGTCAGGCGGACCGGAAGCGACGGCCAGTCCTTTTCCGCCAGCGGGGTGCCGATGATGCCGTTCAGGGTCGGCTGCATCGAACCGGTCGGAATGCGGAACGGCTGCAGCACGTAGGTGCGGAGCCCGAGGGCGATGACGATGGCCACAAACATGACCTCGACGTTCTCCTCGAACCAACCCGGCGGCTTTTCCGAACGCAGCGAGTTCTCACAGGTCGCGCGGATCTGCCTCGAGGCCTCGTCCACCTTCTTGCGATCACCCGACTTGATGGCGGCCAGCAAGTCATCACGACGGGACTCGATTTCGGCGATGCGATCCGGCTTCAGCAGGTCGCGCTTGTAGTTGACGAACTTGCGCGCCCCCTTGACCAGGAGCAGTGCCTCTTTCTTCCACTTCGGCGTGAACATGCCCGCAGTGTCGCGGGCGTCCGGCGGGTGTGCAAGTGCGGGCAACTCCGGATTTGCGGTAGGCTTCGATCCTGCCTTAGTTGGGGAGCCCGCATGTCCGAACCTGAATTTCCAGCCAATCGCCCCTCCTTCATGAAACCGGTCATCTGGACAATCGTCTTGCTGGCAGCAGGTTACGGCGGATGGAAATGGTTTCAAAGCGGTGCCGGCAGCATGGCTGCGACCACCGGACCGGTGCCGCGCGGCGCAATGGGCCCCACGGCGGTCTCCGTCGCCGAGGTCCGGGAAATGGATTTCGAGGAGTGGTCCACGGTTTCCGGCACCTTCACCCCGCTCGACGTGGTGACCGTCCGCAGCCGGGTCGATGGGCAGTTGATGAAGGTGATCTTCACCGAAGGCAGCACTGTGAAGGAAGGTGACCTGCTGGCGGAAATCGACCCCCGGCCGTATCAGGTCGAGCTCGATCAGGCGACCGGACAGGAAGCGCGGGATCAGGCGTTGTTGCAAAATGCCCGGGCTGATCTCAACCGCTACGAAACCCTCCTCAAGCAGGACTCGATCGCAAAACAGCAGGTCGATGCCCAGGCCTCGCTGGTCGCCCAATACGAGGCCGCCGTCGCCGCCGATGCCGCCACGATCGCGGCGGCAAAGCTGAAGCTGGAGTTCACCCGGGTCACCGCGCCTCTAACAGGTCGGGTCGGGCTGCGACAGGTCGACCCCGGAAACCAGATCCGCGCCTCGGATGCGGCCGGGTTGGTGACCATCACCCGCATGGACCCGATGGGGCTGATGTTTTCCGTACCGCAGGAACTGGTGCCCGCACTGATCGTCAATCTCAACGCGAAGACGCCGGTGCCCGTCGAGGCCCTCGCAGCCGATCAGAAGACCGTTGTGGCAAAGGGTCGACTGCTGACCAGCGACAACCAGATCAACACCGCCTCCGGCACACTGAGATTGAAGGCCGAGTTTCCCAATCCCGAGGGCACGCTGTTTCCCAACCAGTTCGTCAACGTCCGGCTCCGCGTTTCGGTCTCGCCGAAATCCTGCGTCGTGCCCGCCTCCGCCGTCCAGGAAAGCTCGCGCGGCCGCTTCGTTTACGTCGCCAATCCCGATGGCAGCGTGACCTTCCGCAAGATCGAGGTAGGACCGACCTTCCGTGAACTGACCCGCGTGATCAACGGCCTCCAGCCCGGCGACCAGGTCATCACCGCCGGCACCGACCGCCTGCGCGATGGCGCGAAGATTGAAATCGTCCAGCCCGAGACCGAACCCGCCGCGCCGAGCGGCAAGCCCCCACGGAAGGAGAAATGAATCCCTCCCGGCTGTTCATCGAGCGACCGGTGGCGACCACGCTGATCATGGTCGCCCTCATGCTCGCGGGACTTTTCGCGTATCGACTGCTGCCGGTTTCCGCGCTGCCGGAGGTCGATTACCCGACGATCCAGATCACCACGCTCTATCCCGGAGCCGGACCCGAGGTGATGATTTCCTCGGTCACCGCGCCGCTCGAACGGCAGTTCGGCCAGATGCCGGGCCTGGCGCAGATGTACTCCGTCAGTAGTAGCGGCGCCTCGGTGCTGACGCTTCGTTTCAATCTCGGCATGAGCCTCGACGTGGCCGAGCAGCAGGTCCAGGCCGCGATCAATGCCGCTTCGAACCTTCTTCCAAACGACCTCCCCAGCCCGCCGGTCTACAACAAGGTCAACCCCGCCGACGCCCCGATCCTCACCCTGGCCCTGTCTTCGGAAAGCCTGCCGCTGACCCGCGTTCAGGACCTCGCCGAATCGCGCCTGGTGCCGAAACTTTCCCAGCTCTCCGGCGTGGGCCTCGTGACCCTCAGCGGTGGCATGCGCCCTGCCATCCGCATCCGCGCCAACCCCGGTGCCCTCGCCTCGCGCGGCCTCACCACCGAGAACCTCCGCAGCGCGATCGTCGCCGCGAACGTCAGCCAGCCGAAGGGCGGCTTCGATGGACCGACGCGTTCGAGCGCGCTCGATGCCAACGATCAACTGCTTTCCCCCGATGACTACCGCACGCTCGTGGTGGCCTGGCGAAATGGCTCGCCGATCCGCGTGTCAGACGTCGCCGATGTGGTCGCCGGTTCCGAAAATGAAAAGCTCGCCGCCTGGGCAAACCAACGCCCCGCCGTGGTCATCCAGATCCAACGCCAGCCCGGTGCGAACGTCATCGAGGTGGCCGACAGCGTGAAGGCCCTGCTGCCGAAACTCAGCGAAGGCCTGCCCGGCGGAGTGGACATCACGCCTCTAACAGATCGCACCACCACCATCCGCGCCTCGGTGCATGACGTGCAGGTGGAAATGCTGATCGCCATCGGACTCGTCGTGCTGGTGATCTTTGCCTTCCTCGGCAACTGGCGCGCCACGGTCATTCCTGCCGTCGCCGTACCGCTCTCGCTGATCGGCACCTTCGCGGTGATGCACCTCGTCGGCTTCAGCCTGAACAACCTCACGCTGATGGCCCTGACCATCGCCACCGGCTTCGTCGTCGATGACGCCATCGTGATGATTGAAAACATCGCGCGTTACATCGAAGAAGGCGATTCGCCGATGACCGCCGCGCTCAAGGGTTCGAAGCAGATCGGCTTCACGATCATTTCTCTAACAGTTTCCCTGATCGCCGTGCTGATCCCGCTGCTGTTCATGGGCGATGTGGTCGGCCGGCTGTTCCGTGAGTTCTCGATCACCCTCGCCATCGCCATCCTCGTCTCGGCGGTGATTTCACTGACCCTCACCCCGATGATGTGCTCGCGGATGCTGAAGCACGTGAACCCGGAAAACGAAGGCCGCTTCGGGAAATGGATCGGCGGAAAGTTCCAGGCCGTCATCGACTTCTACGGGCGCGTGCTGAACGTCGTGCTCGCCCACAAGTTCGTCACCCTGCTGGTCTTCGTCGCCACCCTCGCCGCCACCGGCCTGCTTTACCTGAAGACCCCGAAAGGCTTTTTCCCCGACCAGGACACCGGGCTGATCCAGGGTCTAACAGAAGCCGCGGAAAGCGCCTCCTTCGCCAAGGTCAGCGAGCAGCAGCAGGCCATGGCCGAGCTGATCCTCAAGGATCCGGCCGTCGAAAGCATTTCCTCCTTCATCGGCGTCGATGGCGTCAACACCACGCCGAACTCCGGTCGGATGTTGATCAACCTCAAGCCGCTCGCGCAACGCGACGCCAGCGCGGCCCAGGTGGTGCGTCGCCTCCAGGACCAGGCGGCCCGCGTGCCCGGCATGCACCTTTATCTCCAGCCGGTGCAGGACCTCGGCATCGACGATCGTGTCAGCCGAACGCAGTACCAGCTGACGATCGACTCGGTGAACAGCAAGGACCTCGCTGTGTGGGTGCCGAAAATCGTCGCGCGACTCCAACAGAACCCACTCATCGCCGATGTCGCCGATGACCTCGTCGAGGGCGGACTCCAGGCCCGTGTCGAGATCGACCGCCAGGCGGCCGGCCGGCTTGGCATCACCGCCGCCGCCATCGATGCCGCGCTCTACAATGCCTTCGGCCAGCGGCAGGTTTCGACGATCTTCACCCAGGGCGGCCAGTATCGCGTGGTCATTGAAAACGGCACCGAATTCAAGCGTGGGCTGGAGTCCTTTGATCATGTTTATGTGTCTGCCTCCGATGGCACGCCGGTTCCGCTGACCACCGTCGCCTCCATCGTCGAGCGGCCCGCGCCACTCGCCATTGCCCGCCAGTCGCAGTTTCCGGTCAACACGGTGTCGTTCAATCTCGCGCCCGGAGTTTCGCTCGGAAAAGCGGTCGATTCGGTCCGCGCCGATCTCGCCGCGCTGAAGCTGCCGCCCAGCGTGCAGCCGGAGTTCCAGGGCACGGCGGTGGCCTTTGAAAGCGCCCTCACCAACCAGCTCTGGCTCGTCCTCGCCGCCGTCGTGGTGATGTATCTCGTGCTCGGTGTGCTCTATGAAAGCTTCATCCATCCGGTGACGATCCTTTCCACGCTGCCGTCCGCCACGGTCGGCGCGCTGCTGGCACTGAATCTAACAGGCACCCAGCTCGGCGTGATGGCGATCATCGGCATCGTGCTGCTGATCGGCTTGGTGAAGAAGAACGCGATCATGATGATCGACTTCGCCCTCGATGCCGAACGCACCCGCGGTGCAAGCCCGCGCGAGGCGATCCACGAGGCCTGCCTGCTGCGTTTCCGACCGATCCTGATGACCACACTTGCGGCTCTGTTAGGCGCACTGCCCTTGATGCTCGGGAAAGGCGTCGGCTCCGAGCTTCGACATCCGCTCGGCGTGACGATGGTCGGCGGCCTGCTCGTCAGCCAGGTGCTGACGCTCTTCACCACGCCGGTGATCTACCTCGTCTTCGACTCGCTTTCCCGCCGCTTCCGTCGTGAGCCCGAGCCTGTGATCGATTCCGTCGCATGAGCTTCACCCGGCACTTCATCGACCGGCCGGTAGCCACCACCCTCGCCACCCTCGCGGTGACCTTGGCCGGCGGGCTCGCGTATTTCAAACTGCCGGTCTCGCCGCTGCCGCAGGTCGATTTCCCCACGCTCTCGGTCAGCGCGAACCTTCCCGGAGCCAGTCCGGAAACGATGGCCGCCACCGTGGCGACACCGCTTGAACGCACGCTCGGCCGCATTCCCGGAGTGACCGAAATGACGTCGAGCAGCTCGCTCGGCACGACCAGCATCACCCTGCAGTTCGATCTCGATCGCGACATCAACGGCGCGGCAGGCGATGTCCAGGCCGCCATCAACGCCGCCAGCGGACTGCTGCCCTCCGGCATGCCCGCGCGACCGAGCTATCGGAAACAGAATCCGTCGGACGCGCCGATCATGATCCTCACGCTGACCTCGGACGTGTTCACGGCCGGTCAGATCTACGACTACGCCTCCACCGTCCTCGGGCAGAAGATTTCCCAGATCGAAGGGATCAGCCGCGTCTCGATCGGCGGCAGTTCGCTTCCAGCGGTCCGCGTTTCCATGGACCTTCCGGCGGTCGAGCGCTCGGGCCTTTCCCTCGACCAGGTCCGCAGCACCATCGCCTCTAACAATGTCAGCCGACCGAAGGGCGAGATCGAGGACGGCGATCGTCGCTGGCAGGTGAAGGCCAGCGACCAACTGCATCACGCGTCCGATTACCTGCCGATGATCATCGGCTACCAGAACGGCGCGGCGATCCGTCTTGGCGATGTCGCCACCGTCGAGGACTCGGTGCAGGACATCCTCAATTACGGCACCAGCAACGGCGTGCCGTCCGTCTCGCTCGTGCTCTTCCGTCAGCCCGGGGCGAACATCCTGGAGACCACGGAGAAGGTCCGCGCGATGCTGCCACGACTCGTCTCCGCCATGCCGGCCGCGATCGACATGAAGATCCTGATGGAGCGCACGGCCAGCATCCGGGGCTCGCTGGCAGAAGTGCAGCACTCGCTGGTCATTTCCGTGATCCTCGTGGTGCTCGTGGTCTGGCTGTTCCTCCGCCGTGCCAGCGCCGCACTCATTCCCGGCGTGGCGGTGCCGGTCTCGCTGATCGGCACCTTCGCGGTGATGTATCTCTTCGACTACAGCATCGACAACCTCTCGCTGATGGCCCTCACCATCGCCACCGGCTTCGTCGTCGATGACGCGGTGGTCGTGCTGGAAAACATCACCCGCCACATCGAGGCAGGCATGCCGGTGAAGGAGGCCGCACGACGTGGGGCGAAGGAGGTTACCTCTACCGTGATCTCGATGAGCCTCTCGCTGATCGCGGTGTTCATTCCGATCCTCTTCATGGGCGGCATCATCGGTCGCCTGTTCCGCGAGTTCGCGGTCGTGCTTTCCTCTGCCATTGCGGTGTCGCTGGTCGTGTCGCTGACCACCACGCCGATGATGTGTGCTCGGCTGTTAGGTCGTGAGAAAAACGAGAGGCCTCCCGGTTGGTTCTCGCGCGGCATCGAGTGGTGTTTCACCAAGCTCCAGAACGCCTACACCCACACCCTCGACATCGCCCTCAACCATCGCTGGCTGACTCTGCTGGCCCTCGTCGGCACGGTCGCATTGACCTGCTGGCAGTATGTCACGATCCCGAAAGGTTTCATCCCCCAGCAGGAAAGCACCCAGCTCGGTGGCTCGATCACCGCCGACCAGAGCATTTCCTTCCAGCTCATGAAGCAGCGGGTCGCCGAGGTCGCGGAAATCATCCGCCAGGACCCCGCCGTCGCGGCCGTGAACGCCAGCACCGGCAGCGGCAGCCCGAGGTCCGACTCGCGCAACAGCGGCGGCGTCTTCATCAATCTCAAGCCGATCTCGGAAACCGGCGTCACCCCGTTGGAAGTGGTGGCCCGACTTCGGAAGAAAACCGCACGCATCCCCGGAGTGTTGGTTTCGATCCAACCGAATCAGGACATCCGCATCGGTGGCCGATCGAGTTCGTCGTCCTACCAGTATTCACTTCAGTCGAGCGATCTAACAGAACTCCGCGTCTGGGAAGCGAGGGTCAAGCAGGCGCTGATGAAGTTGCCCTCGATCGTCGATGTGAACAGCGACTTCCAGGACAAGGCCGGACTCACCCGCGTGGTCATCGACCGCGAGGCCGCCAGCCGACTCGGCGTGCCGATCCGCGAGATCGACTCCACCCTCTACAGCGCCTTTGGCCAACGTCAGATCTCGCCGATCTATGCCGACCTCAACCAGTACCAGGTCGTGATGGAGGCCCGGCGCGACCAGAGCAACGATCCCGACGCGCTGGCCAACATCCGTCTTCGTTCCTCCTCCGGCGAACTCGTGCCACTGAGCTCGCTGGCCCGTTGGGAATCCGCCCCCGCGCCCCTCACGATCAACCACCAGGGCCAGTTCGCTGCCGTCACCATTTCCTTCAACCTCGCCCCCGGGGCCTCGTTCAGCGACGTCACCACCGAGATCAACCAGACCGTCGAAAAGCTCGGCCTGCCGAACACCATCCAGCGCAACTTCGCCGGCACCGCAGGAGCCTTCGCCGCCTCCTTGAAAAGCCAACCCTGGCTGGTCCTCGCCGGCCTGCTCGTGATCTACCTCACCTTGGGCATCCTCTACGAAAGCTTCCTTCATCCGCTCACTATCCTCTCCACCTTGCCCTCCGCCGGCATCGGTGCCTTGCTCGCCCTCCGCATTTGCAAACTCGACTTCGACATCATGGGCTTCATTGGCATCTTCCTCCTCATCGGCATCGTGAAAAAGAACGCCATCATGATGATCGACTTCGCCCTCGACGCCGAACGCCAGCGCGGCCTCGACCCGAAGACGGCCATCCTCGAAGCCTGCAAGCTGCGCCTGCGCCCGATCCTCATGACCACCCTCGCCGCGCTCTTCGGAGCCCTGCCCCTCGCCATCGGCTACGGCTATGGCTCCGAACTGCGCCGCCCCCTCGGCGTCTCCATCGTCGGCGGCCTCATCCTCAGCCAGCTCCTGACCCTCTACACCACCCCCGTCGTCTATCTCTTCCTCGACAACCTCCGGCATCGGTTTCTGAAAACGCAAAGGAAGGCCACGCCAATTCCAACTTTGGAAGCCACCGCAAAGGTTTCATAATCCCATCTCCTTCTTCCATCCGTGTTCATCCTCTTCATCCGTGGTTGAAAAACTCTTCTTTCGACATCCTTGAAAACTCTCTCCCTTCTCGCCCTCCTCCTCACCGGCTGCTCGCTCGTCGCGCCGAAGCAATCCCCCGACCTCGACGTTCCGGCGAACTTCAAGGAAAGCGGGATCTGGAAAGCCGCACGACCCTCCGACCATCTCGCCCGCGGCGAATGGTGGCGCGTGTTCGGCGATGGCGAGCTTTCCTCCCTGATGAAACGGGTGAGCGCCTCCAATGCCTCCCTCGCCGTGGCCGAGGCCCGCTCGCGAGAAGCCGCCGCCCTGGTCAAGGGCGCGAAGCTTTCCTTTCTCCCCAATCTCACCGGAGTTGCGTCAAGCATCCGCTCCACCGGGTCGGATGGTTATGTCACGGCGGAGGGGCTCAATTCGTCCTGGGAACTCGACCTCTGGGGCCGCCTGCGCCGCAACGCCCGCGTCGCCACCGCAGGGGCCGAGGCCGCCGCGTCCGATGTCGAGTCCACCCAGCTCAGCCTTCTGTCCCAGGCCGCCCAGGCCTACTTCTCCCTCCGCGCCGTCGATGCCCAGCGCGATCTCTTGGACCGCCAGATCGCCAGTTATGAAAAGTCCCTCGATGTGTCCCGCAACCGCTATGCCCAGGGAGTCGCCTCGCGTGGCGATGTTGCCCAGGCCGAGGCCCAGCTTGCTTCCACGAAATCCTCCGCCATCGAGACCGGCGTGCAGCGAGCCACCTTCGAACATGCGATCGCCGTTCTCGTCGGACAGTCCCCGTCCTCGTTCTCCATGCCTCGCGGATCGCTTGCCGCCAAGGTGCCTTCGATCCCGAATTCCACGCCGTCCCAACTCCTCGAACGCCGCCCGGACATCGCCGCCGCCGAGCGACGCGTCGCCGCTGCCAACGAACGCATCGGAGCCGCCAAAGCCGCCTTCTTTCCGGCCCTCACCCTTGATGCCAGCACCGGCTGGCGCGGCGCGGCCAACCTGCTCCCCACGCCGACCCGCATCTGGTCGCTCGGCCCGGAACTCGCGGCTCCTTTGCTCGATGGCGGCCAGCGGATCACGGAAAAGGCCCGCGCCGATGCCGCCTACGACCGCACCGTTTCCGAATACCGCCAGACCGCTCTAACAGCCTTTCAGGAAACCGAGGACGCCCTTTCCACCCTCCGCATCCTCGCCGCCGAAGCGCAGACCCAGCAGACCGCCGTCAAGGCCGCGCGCGAAAGCGAGCGCATCGCCCTCAACGAATACAAGGCCGGCACCACCAACTTCCTCAACCTCGCCGTCGCCCAGGCCCAAGCCCTCAACGCCGAACGCAACGCCCTCGATGTCCAGACCCGCCGCCTGACCGCCACCGTCAGGCTCGTCACCGCGATTGGCGGTGGGTGGTAGGGGTCGGCAACCGGCGCAGTGGACCGCGCGCCGCAAGCCCGCTGCCAAGTGCTCTTGAGGCTGAATCTCAGAATCCGAGGCCGATCCCTTCAGCCGGGCTCACTTGACCAAAGTTCCAGACTGCCCTATCAACGTGCAGTAGTGGAAATCTCATGAACACCATCCTTCGATCGGCTGCCTTGGCCGGCCTGACCCTAACAAGCGGGGCTGGCGAAGTCGCCGGGCCGATCACCCAGCAGGCTTATGTGAAGGCCTCCAACTCCGGCATGAACGATCAGTTCGGCTGGCCCGGAGGAGGCATCGCCATCGCGGGCGACACCCTGGTGGTGGGAGCCCCGAAGGAAGACAGCTCAGCGAAGGGCGTCGACGGCGACCAGGGCGATGGGCTGGATCCGACCCCCATGAATCGAATGGACGGATTCGACTCCGGGGCGGCCTATGTCTTTTGGCGTTATGGAACAGGATGGGCCCAGCAGGCCTATTTGAAATCCACCGACACCGCCTCATATGACCTTTTCGGCAGGGCCGTGGCGGTTTCAGGCGACACCGTGGTGGTCAGTGCGGCCGGGGCAAAGGGCAAGCAGGACGGCGTCCCGTTCGTTGGCGCTGTCTATGTCTTCGTGCGGGAAGGAACCACCTGGCGGCAGCAGGCACGTCTAACAGTTCCGGGGAGTGACGACTATACCCGTTTCGGCGCTTCCGTGGCGATCAGCGGGGACACCCTGGTGATTGGCGCGGAGAGTGAGAAGCGGGGTGGGGCGAAGGCCGGAGGCGAAGAGATCCTGATGGCTGGGGCTGCCTATGTGTTTGTGCGTGACGGCGGGAAGTGGAGCCAGCAGGCACGCCTGGAGGCATCGAATGCCAAGTACAAGTTGCACTTCGGCGGAACCGTGGCGGTTTCAGGGGACACGTTGATCGTCGGTGCCATTGGTGACAACAGCGCCTCAGGTGGAGTCAATGGCGACCAGTCCGACCAAAGTGTCGTTTCAGCGGGTGCGGCCTATGTGTTCATGCGCGAGGGGACGAAGTGGAGCCAGCAAGCTTACCTCAAGGCCCCTAAGCCGGGTGAGTTCGATGAATTCGGAACCTCGGTGGCGGTTTCAGGCGACACTGCGGTGGTGGGAGCGACGGGGGTCAAAGCGGGAGACGCGAAGCCCGGGAACAAGGGCGATGATCGTGATGACGGTCCTGGGGCGGCGTTCGTCTTTGTGCGCGCGGATGGCAAGTGGAGCGGACAGGCCTCTTTGATTCCGCCAAACTTCGAGGGCGGCGAGGAATTCGGGTGTTCGGTGGCGATCAGCGGCGAGCACCTCGTGGTCGGAGCGAAGCAGACCCGCGACCGATCCGACAAGCAGCGGAACCATCCTGGGGCGGCCCATGTTTTCACCAGAAAGGACAACACTTGGGATCGTGGCACTCCGATCACGGCGTCCAATCCGGAGAACGGCGACCTGTTCGGCGGCTCCGTTGCCATCGCGGCCGACACCGTGGCAGTGGGGGCCGCCGGGGAGGACGGCTTTGCGAGGGGGATCAACGCCAAACAAGACAAGCAGAACAACGGCAACTCCTCCTCGGGTGCCGCCTATGTCTTCGTGATGTCGGGCGCGGAAAAGGCGGGAACTCCCCCGGCGGCGGCCGGCCAGGAAAAGGGAACGCTCGAGGAGCGGATCTTCGGCTACTGGGCGACGGACTGGGAGGCGATGGCCCAGGCGTGGCAGCCGATTGTGGACCAGACGCTCGAACTGGGCGGGATCAGACCCGACGACAAGGACCGCGAGGCCGCCAGGAAGAAGGTGGTGGACGAGATGAAGGCAATGTTTGACGTGATGACGATGGTGTTCAAGCGGGGGGAAATTTCCGACTACACCTTCCCCGGCAACCCCGAGAAGAAAACCTACCGCGTCAAGTCGCTGGACGAAGCGACCGGCACCCTCGAAGTGGAGGTGACCAGCCCCAACCAAAAACCCATGGTGATGCGGATGGTTCTCGCGGGCCAGCAGCTCACCCTGACTGAGGTCGGCGAGGAACAGAGCGTGCCAATGATGTATCGTCGGATCGATGAGGCCGCGTTCGACGCCCGCCGCCGGGCCGCCGCCGAATCGAAGTTGTTGAAGAACCAGAACGGCCAGCCCAACGATCCGGAGCCAACGAAGGAAAAGGAATCAGGCAAGAAAGCGAAGGGCCGATAAAGGGATCGAGTCCCGAGAGGTCTTCAAGGCCTGAATACTTGAAATTCGGAATCGAGCCCTTCAGATGAAGCACGAAATCTGAAATTCGAAACGAAGAGGTGAAGCCTCCTTGGACTGCGTGCAGCCTGCTAGCAAGGTGCATCGAGACTGAACCAAGCATAACTCGAGATCTTCAAAAGGCAGGGACCCCTCCTCCCGACGGTCCGGTGGGAGACGCTCTCAAACCGGAAGCCAGGCACGAACCAATCTAACAGCCCCCGGTTCCCAAACCCTCCATCCCCATCTACGCCGTCGGCGTTCCATCCCCAAGCCCAGGCCTGTCCGAGTTTGGCATACGCTGAGGTGGAAGATGAAGAGATCCCGAACCCATCGGGGTTCCATCCGACGAGCGGAGGATCACCACTGAGGCCAAATGATTCATCTTGAGCGGAGGGCCTCTTGAAATGGGTGGCTATATCTTCCAACAAGCAAGCGCAGCTTCCCATGGATCCATACCTTGCCAGAGCTCATGATGAAGCAGGTCACCGAATGCATTCACCTCAGCTATGGCCTGCCCGCTGCCACCAGCTCCGATCATCAGATCGACCCCGCAAACATGGCAGCCGGGAAAGGCCGCCGCCGCTGCGGACGCCGTGTCCAACGCGGCCTTCCAACGGGATTCCCCCAGGGCTTCAATGACGGACTGAAGTTCCCCTCGCTGATTGTGAAGGTGGAGATTGGTGATGGGAAATCGACTGGTCCGGACGGCGACATGGGCAGGCGTTCCACCGATCACCACAACGCGCAGGTCAAAGACCTTTCCATTGAGTGTTGCTTTTGGAAACCAGCGCTCGATGAGCGCCCGTTCGCGACATACCGCATCGACCGTCGCCCGGATTGCTTCGGGATCCCCGAGTCTTCGAAGCTGCTTCGAGTTGCGGATTCCCGGCGCAGGGGAACCGTCTTCGAGCACCGCCGAAGTGGTCGCCTGCCATCTGCCGCGTGCATCCCTGGCGATCGCCATGACTCCGGAGGCGGATGAACCATGACAGGGCTTGAGGAAGACGCGGTTCCAGCCAGTGGCATCCATCTTTGAAACGAGATCGTCGAAATCCCGGCAGATCCCGGCAGCGGAAGGGATCGGCACTCCCGCGTGTTCGAGTCTCTCTCGTGTGGCAAGCTTGTCGAAAAGCAGGGCGATTTCCGAAGGTTGGCTCATCGGACGCAAACGGAATCGAACGCAGAAGGCGTCGATCTCCAAAAGGGCCTTGTGCCAGCCCAGATACCATTGGCGCTGATATCTCAACACGCCATTATCATCCGGGAGCAAGCGGCAGTCCTCCTCCGCAAGGAATGGATAAAGACCCTCGCGCAAACAGCCCTCGGCCCCCATCCTGAGGAGCAGTCGCTCGACCTCCGGATGTTCCGCAGGCGTTTCGATCCGCAGGGAATCGACGTCTTCGAACGCCGTTGCAGGATCGAATCCGGGGCGGAGCCAGTTCTCCCAGGGGATGATTCGTGGAGCTTCGAGCCCGCGTGCCCGGCAAGCGGCCAGGAACCCGAGGGCGCGTCTGCTCCCGGGATTGGCCAGCAAGGCGAAGCGGGGTGACCGGATCATTCGCCCACCGCCACGTAGTAGTGGGGCGTGCCGTCATAGACGTCGGGTTCCTCCTGGCCACCGGCATCCACCTTCGGCCCCAGTGAGTTGAGACGCTGGACCGTGGCATCCGTTAGAAAGTTGCGGAAGAGGTTGAGCCGTGACAAACCACGGACCTTTCCGCTGGCAATGAGGAATTCAGCCCCTTCGTCGGTCAAGGTGCCGCCGGAGAGATCAAGGGCCTCCAGTTGATCGAGAATCGGCGTATCCGCGATGGCCTCGGCGATCTCGTTGGCGATCTCGCTGTTTCTCAGGCCAAGGGAAACCAGTCGTGGAAACAGGCCCGGCTCCAATAGCGGCAGGACGTCGGCCAGAGTTCCAGTCCATCCGTATTCATCGGTGCCAAGCCAGAGTTCGAGGTGTTCAAGATTCGGAAAGCTGCACTGGGCAACCTGCTTGAGCACCTCGGCGCGCATTCCTCCGGTTTCAATGATGAGCCGGCTGAGGCCGGAATTCGCACAAGGAGTCAGCTCAAGGCTGGATCCACCCCGCACCCGCAGTTCCTCCAAATCAGGAAAGGCGGCAAGCAGCAGGCCCACGTCGCCTTGCTCGATCCAGGACATCTCATTTTCCTCCTGCAGGATATCTCCCAGGAAAATGCCCCGCAGGGAGGTGAGCTTGGGTGCGTGGGCGACGAGGAGATTGATGATTTCCGTGAAAGACTCCCCGGATTCGCCAGGCATGCCGAGGACGATCCCTTTGATCGAGGACGCGAGTGGGTCCGCAAGGTATTCGTTCAGAACCTCGGGCGTGAACGATTCGTCATCATATGAATATCCAAGGCGGTGAATCTTGGTGCCGTATTCCGCGCCGGGTTGGTAATCTTCGACCGGGAGGCCGAACCATTCAGTCATGTGGTCGTCGATCATCGGATAAAAAACTGTTCGTGTGAATTCGCCCAAGCTGCTAACCGTTCCGGCGAGAGATGGCAATCAATTCCCCCGTGATACAGATGGCCGGCGTGAGGGCGGTGGCATTCGATCTGGATGATACCTTGTTTGATCGGCAGGCCGCGCTTGCCTTGCTGTTGGAGCGCTGGATGGGGGCGGATGAAGCATCGCGGGCGCTGGCGGAGGTGGTGCTGCGTGATGGCCATGGACATCGCCCGCGCCGGGAGTTTTTCGCCTGGTTGGCGGCTCGTCATCCAGTTGCGGGTCCCTGCGGAGCACAGGTCGAGACCCGCTTCAGACAGGACTTTCCACGATGCATTGCCCAGGACGCAGCCGCCGCGACCTTGCTATCACGCCTTCTTGAAGCGGGAGTGGAACTTGCCTTGGTGAGCAATGGCAACGCCTCGTTCCAAATGGCAAAACTCCGTGCATGTGGGATGGCTTCGTTTTTCTCAAGGGATCGCCTGCTCTTCTCCAGTGCCCTCGGCTTCGCCAAGCCGGACCCAAGGGTTTACGATCTGCTGATCCGAAAACTCGGCATGCCACCCGAGGCAATCCTCTTTGCAGGCGACGATCCACAATGCGACATCGCCGGAGCGAGGGCCGCAGGCCTGAGAACGTGCCTGGTGAAACGACCAGGCAGATTGACCGACGCAAGCGGCGCAGACATCACCCTCAGCTCGCTGGCCGACCTGCTGGAAATCCCCGGCCTTTTCTCACGATGAAGACCGGAATGAACCGCCTGGTTGGCAGTCATGATCTGGTGTGGCTGGTGCTCGACTCCCTGCGCTTCGACGTCGCGGATCAGGAAATGAGATCGGGTAACACCCCGCACCTCGCGGAGCTCTTTCCGGACGGATGGGAAAAGCGTCACTCACCGGCCAGCTTCACCTATCCCGCGCATCAGGCCTTTTTCGCCGGTTTTCTGCCTACGCCAGCAGATCCCGCGGCAGATCACGAGCGGCTGTTCGCTGTGCACTTCGCCGGCAGCAAAAGTACCGGTCCGGGCACCTGCTGTCTGAAGGGACCCGACATCGTCTCCGGGCTGGCCTTGCGAGGCTACCATACGCTCTGCATCGGTGGCGTCGGCTTCTTCAATGGCAGGACGGCGCTGAGCCGGGTCCTTCCAGGGTATTTCATCGAGAGCCACTGGAATTCAGGCCTGGGCGTAACCTGTCGCACCTCGGCGAAAAACCAGTTCGCACTCGCGGCCAAAAGACTTGGGGAGATTCCGAAGGACACCCGGGTGTTTCTCTTCATCAATCTCAGCGCGATCCATCATCCGAACCACCATCATCTGCATGGTCACCACGAGGACAATCTGGAAACCCATGCGGCAGCGCTCCGTCATGTGGACGGATGCTTGCCCATCCTCCTGTCAGCCCTGCGCGAACGCGCCCCGGCTCACCTTCTGGCATTTTCGGATCACGGCACGCTTTATGGCGAGGATGGATTCACCGGTCACCGGGTCGGACATCCGGATGTTTACACCGTGCCCTTCGCATCGAGAATCCTACAGCCCTCCTCCACGAAATGACTCCCCTGCGCGATCGCCTTCTGGATGACCCATTCCAGGGATACGCCTATGCCTACCCCCACAAGACGGCCTACCGCCACTTTGAGAAACCCCATCCACTCAAGGATCTCTGGGCCGACGAGGACAAGGACCGGCTGTTCCTCTATCTTCACCTCCCGTTCTGTGAGATGCGTTGCGGATTCTGCAACCTTTTCACCACGACGAATCCACGCGGGGGTCAGGTCTCCCGCTACCTCGATGCCCTGGAACGCCAGGCCGATGCGGTCCACGACGCACTGGGCACCTTCCGCTATTCGCGCGGCGCGATCGGGGGTGGCACGCCCACATTTCTAACAACCGATGAGATGGCCCGGGTCTTCCGCATGCTCAGAGCTGCCGGCGGACTCAGAAAGGGCATCCCGCTGTCCTGCGAACTCTCGCCCGCCACTTCGGAGCCTGAAAAGATCGCCCAGCTCCGTGAGGAAGGCGTCACGCGGGCCAGCATCGGCGTTCAGAGCTTTCTGGAAAGCGAAACGCGATCCTTGGGACGTCCACAGAAACCCGCCGTGCTCCATGCCGCGCTGCAACGCCTGAAGGACGCGGCCTTTCCTGTCCTCAACGTCGATCTGATTTATGGCATCGAAGGCCAGAGCGTCGCCACCTGGCTGCAGTCGCTGGAGGCGGCCATGGAGTATACACCGCAAGAGCTTTTCCTTTACCCGCTCTACGTGCGCCCGCTGACAGGACTCGGGCGCAAGGGACGCGATCCCTCCGACCTTCGATTGGAGCAATTCAGGGCGGGCAGGGACTTTCTGTTGGAGCGGGGCTACCGGCAGATCTCACTGCGCCTGTTCCGACATCGAGATTGTCCAGTGGAGGGAGACGGCGGGCCCTCCTACTGTTGTCAGGAAGATGGCATGGTGGGTCTCGGTGCCGGTGCCCGTTCCTACACCAGTGCCGTTCACTATTGCACCGAATACGCCGTCGGCCGCGTCGGCATCCAGGCGATTCTTGATGATTTCATCGGTCGGCCCGCCAATGACCACTCCTTCGCTTGGTACGGCTACGAGCTCAACCTGGCGGAACGGAAACGACGCTACCTGATCAAGTCGCTGCTTCGCTCGGATGGCCTCGACGAAGCCGCCTACGCTGACTGGAGCGGCAACAGCTGGGAGTTGGATTTTCCCCAGCTGAATGAATTGTTGGAGACCGGTCTCGCGATCCGTGAGCAGGGCGCGCTCCGCCCCACCCTGGAAGGTCTGGAGCGGGCGGACACCCTTGGTCCCTGGCTTTACTCGGACGTGGTGGAAACCCGCATGGAGGAATACGAACTGGCATGAATCCATGAGCACACGCTGGAACATCCTCTATCGCGGACCCCTTTCGAGTTGCAACTATGCTTGCGGCTACTGCCCGTTCGCGAAGACGCGGAACACCCGCGAGGAGTTGCAGGAGGACGCGAGCAAACTGGGCCGGTTCCTCGACTGGGTCGAAGCCTCCACCTCCCGGGAGATTGGTGTCCTGTTCACGCCATGGGGCGAAGCACTGGTCCATCGAGCCTATCGGGATGCCCTGCTGCGGCTGGGGAAAATGCCCCATGTCCGGCGTGCGGCCATCCAGACCAACCTTGCCTGCGGGCTCCAATGGCTCGAAGGAGCGGAACGCGACACGGTGGCTCTATGGTGCACGTTTCATCCCACTGAGACGACGGTCGAGCGATTCGCTGCGAAGATCCACCTGTTGGACCGAATGGGCATCCGCCACAGCGTCGGAACCGTCGGGGTGAAGGAGCATTTCCCTCTCATCGAACAACTGCGGGGCATGCTGCCGGAAAGCACGTATCTTTGGGTAAACTCACTCAAGAAGAATCCGGAGTATTATGATCAGGAGCATCTCGATTTTCTAACAGCGATCGATCCACTTTTTCCCATCAACCACCACCAGCATCGAAGCCGCGGCAAGGAATGCTCCGCCGGGCACACCAGCTTCAGCGTCGATGGGGACGGCATCGCCCGTCGCTGCCATTTCATCCGCACACCCTTGGGAAACATCCACGACCCGAACTTCGAGGATCGTCTATCCCCCCGTCCCTGCACGAATGCCGTTTGTGGCTGCCACATTGGCCATGTTCATTTGAAGGAACTGGGGCTCGCAGAGACCTTCGCCGACGGCCTGCTGGAGAGAATCCCGCAGAAGGGGGCGATAGCAGGTCGTTAACGGCGGGTTCCGAAAGGGGAGGCTCTGAGATCCAGCACGTGTCTCTGCGATGATTCGTGCCCGCTGATCGGGATTGATGAATGACGATGGTTGATTTGGGGAGAACTGGCGGACCGGCTCATTCCGCTTTCCGATAGATGCGCACGTAATCGACGTCCATGCTCTTGCCTTCCAGCGCGGCGCTGGCCTTGCCGGCGAAGGGGGCGACCTTGGTGCTGAGCAGGACTTCCTGCTCGGCATGGCAGAGGGTGTTGGCAAGCGTGCGGATCTTCTTCCCGTCGAAGTACCAGTTCAGCTCGTTGGGCGTCCACTCGAAGGCGTAAACGTGGAAATCCTGGCTGAGATCGGCCTCCGCCACGTGCTTCTGGCCGCTGCCGGTGTGCTTGCCCTGCCAGTTGTGAAGGTTCATCGCTACTTCGTGCGGGTAGTGCGCCTCGACGATGTCGATCTCAAAGCGCGGCAGGGTGGGATCCTTCAGCGCCAGGCGCTCGGGCGGGGTGTTCAGCCAGAACGCGTTGTTCAGTCCGGACGCTCCGGCGATGCGGAAGCGGCACTCGAACCAGCCGTATTGCTGACGAAAGTGCCGGGTCGAGAGCCAGGCGCTGGTCCACTCCTTCCCCTCGCGTCCGGTGAGCAATTTCAGGATCCCGTCCGATACCGACACGTTCTTTGCCAGACGCTCCTTCTCGTCCTTGATGATCCACTTGTCCGCGTCGACCTGCGTCCCTTCGAACTCCTCGCTGAAGCTGAGCTTCCATCCCTCCTTCGCGGCGGCGGCAGGGGTCTTCGCATCCAGCTCGGCCCCCGTCGGCGCAGCCTCCGCAGCGGTCATGCGACCCAATGGCGCGAGCAACAGGACACTGACAAGAAAAAGGCCGGGCTTCAGGGTGGCGGTCATGGGTGAGGTTGGCGGAACCACCCCGAATCAAGGGCTTTCCACGCGTTTTGAAAGGTGAAAGGCAAGGCCATCCATCTCGAACTACACCATCGGAGTTACATCCGATGTAAGAGCGGAGAGGTATCACGAGGCCAAACACTGGATTTTCGGGTCACCCCTTTTAATGCCTGTTAGTCGAGACTGGCCCCTTTGGATTCTTTCGGATGTTAAAATGCGCCCCCTTTTAGTCAGAAGCATTCAATTTTGCTAAAAGCGCTTTACCACGTCAGCGATTAGCTTGGCGGATTCTACCAAAATAGTATCGTCACCCGATCGGATATGTACTTTATCGTCGAAGTATGAGACTTCTTTTTGAGGCGGAACGGTGATGACGATGACTCCCAATCCGTAGTAGTCGTTGTAATCCATGTTTGCCAGAACTCCGCTTTTAAGTGGCTCTGAGAGCTTTGAATTCTTGATGGCATTCTTCCATTTTGAGAAATATTCTTCGGCAGTGAGTCCGAGTAGAGCTGCTTCTCTAGTTACGCCAACAATCTGTTTTTTGCTTATCTTGATGGGGGTTATGCCGTCCAGTTTGGTAATGATTGTGGCGTCCTTGTCATTGTCGGCCACTCCAATTATGACCTTCCCTTCCCGATTTGGGCCATTGTTCGCAATTGCTGAAATTGTCCGGATTACTTTTTCTATCAAGCTTTTGTTCTCTGATCTCGATTTCGGGTCGAGTGTGACGAGGCCCTGTTTTAATTCGTAATGAGATAGCTCAATTTCGGATCTTCGGATGATGCTTTCGATGTCGGCTGTGGCATGGCTTCCGTAAATCTTGATCGATGCATCTCTTCGCACGAATGACCCTCCGATCAATCCTTTGATGACATCGATGTTTCTACGTCTTTCTTCGGGAGATGTTGCTTTTTGTCCAGTTTCGACTCTATCAGATATTCCAGTTAATGCTTTTTTGATCGCGTCATAATTCGAAATCATTTTATTTTCTGCAATGATCAACTCATGAATAGCCATGACTATAACTGCAAATACCGAAGGAAATGCATTGCTTGTGCCTTTGGAGAAAATGATGTCACGCAGCTTGGTGTCTCCGCATATTTTTAATATTTCATCCACGCAAAATTTAAACTCATCGGCAAATTTATCCGCACCATAGATCACGAGTGCTGTCTCGATACGATTGCTTTGAGTGCTTCCAATTGTGTAGATTTCGTCCAAGGCTTCCTTGGATCGAGTAATGATTGTTCCTCCAATGATGGAGGCGGCGACATCCGCGATGCATTGCTCATCCATGCTATCTCGGAGATCGGTGGATCTCAATATCCCTTGCCTGACCCAGAATACCTCTTCAGCTTTAATGGTGTAGCCGTGCTTTGTCTTCGGAAGATCGATGCTAATTGAGGGCATCTGAGCTAAAGGAAGCACGGTGGAGGATGTGTCACCACGAAGAGTGCACGCAATTTCTCTAATCATTTGCGAGAAGTCGTTTTCGACGCCTGATTGTCGTCTTTCTTGATCGCTCAGTCTTCGCCCATAGGTGTTAATTCTGTCGAATACGTCGTTGATTTCTTGCTCGCTGGCATTTCTCATTACAGAAATGGCAAGTGTGTAATCGAGGAAGCTGCCTACATCCTTGCTGGATATTGTTTTGGTGGCTTCATTGGGGATGAAAATCTTCTCGTCTGCCCGATTTTGAGCTGTTGTGAAATGTTTGATATCGAAGTATTCGCCCGTTAGAGTTGGGTAGGATGTTTCGATAAATGATATTATGGCGTGTAGGCGCTGGAGGCCGTCAATTATTTCGTATGAGCCAGGCGTCCCGTCCAGCTCGGCCAAAAGAATTGCCGGTATAGGATATCGTTTGAGGATCGATTCGACGAGCTTCTGCTTCTCTTCCAATGTCCAAACTAATTTGCGCTGATAACGTCTATTTACCTGCAGCTTATTTTCGTTGTGCCACGTGTAAATTGACTGGATGGTTGTTGGTTGAGATGTGAGATCTGCCATAATGAGAGTTGGGAATCCAAACTGGGTGGATGTTGCTTTTTGCTGGGCGCGTTACAAGGATTATTCCAAGATCTACTACGCTGGCGCGTTAACCCACACGCCTTTTTCCAAGATCTCCATCCGAATGGTTCAGTCCCGAAAATCGAGTGTTCTGCCCGCTCAAAAGAACCGGCAGGAGGAGTAACCGAGGAAGGGATCGCGATCCTCTGGAGGTGTATGAGCGACGTTGGGGCGCGAGGCTGAGGGTTCACGGGATCTCTGAAGGGGTCGTCTGAAGGGGTCGGTCCTCGCGGATTCACAGGTCCTTCTGAAGGGGTCGGTCCTCGCGGATTCACATCTGTAAGCCGGGTTGCTCCATGATGATCCTTTGACTGTTGCTCGGATGGAACCCCGATGGGGTTCGGAATCCATTCTTTCTCAACCCAGGGTAGCCCGGCTTCGGGCAATCCTGGGCTATTGGGATGAAGGCCGGTGGGAACGTCCATGCGGGGCCATCGGATGGCGCTCAGTTCTTTTTCTTGTTCTTCTTCTTCTTGCCGCCTTCGGAATCCGGGGCGCTTGCGGGGGCCTGCTCGGCGCTCCACTTGTTCCACATCGCCTGCAGTTCCTTCACCTTGTCGGATTGGGCGGCGGCGAGGTCCTTGGATTCACCGAGGTCGTCTGCGAGGTTGTAGAGCTCGGGTTTGCCGCTGCCGCCTTTGGAGACGACGAGCTTCATGTCGCCATCGCGGATCGCCCATTGCGGACCATAGCGCCAGTAGAGGGTTTGATGGGGGCGTGAGGCATTCGTGCCGGTCAGGTAGGGCAT
>JAIXPW010000205.1 GCA_027485995.1 Verrucomicrobiaceae bacterium | reverse complement strand
GAGGGCTACCACGCCGCCGAGCTCAAGCACGGCCCGATCGCCCTGCTGGTGAAGGACACCCCGGTCATCGCCCTGGCCTGCGACATCGCGGGCAAGGACAAGACGCTTGGCAACATCGAGGAATGTCGCGCACGAGGAGCCCGCATCCTCGGGATCATCACCGAAGGCGATCACGAAGCCGCCGAGGCGATGGATGACGTCATCGAAATCCCAGCCTGCCACCCGCTGGTTGCCACCATCCCCGCCGCCGTCGCCCTCCAGCTTTTCGCGTATCACGTCGCCCGGGCCCGGGGCTGTGAGATCGACCAGCCACGGAACCTCGCGAAGAGCGTAACGGTCGAGTGAGCTGGAACCTCAGTCCTTCCTCGTCGAAACAGGGGCGACCAAGGCCTGCCGCGAAAGCTGATCGAGGATCTGTTCGGCCATCCGTCGATGGGTTTCCACGGTCGGGTGGCCGTCCGCCACATAGCCGCCGGGGAACTCGTCGAACTGGGCGTAGTGAACCCTGTGGTTGCCCTTCGACTTTTCCTCCTCGACCACTTTGCGAGTCTGTTCCCTCAACCAGGGGATGAAGGGAGCCAGCGCCACGATCCTGGCCGTCGGATGATGGAGTCCCACCTTTCCAATGAGTCGGTGATAGGCGTCCTGGAATTCACGTGCCTCTTCCGGACTCGGTTGACCCTTGCCCTGGGTCATCGCAGTGAAATCATTCAGGCCGAGGCAAATGACCACCAGATCCGCCGGATCGGGACGGGCCTGGCCACCCCCGGAATCCTCCATCAAGGCCCATCCATAGCGTTCCTCCATCGGGCTCCGGCGATCTCCCTTGAAATCACTGACGAGCCCCGACCCCGAGCGGCAGACAGCCGTCAGCTCGCCATCGAGCGCCCGGGCCAAACGGCAGGCGTAGCCAAGATCGAAGTTGGTGACTGGATACTTCTCCTTCCAAGGCAATGAACTTGCCGAGGCCTCGTTGCCTTCTGCCGCCGTGAAGGAATCCCCGACGAATTCAATGCGTGGGCCGGGAGGTGGTGAAGGAGGACTGAGGATGGCTCCCGCATCCGCCACGAAGCCCAGCAGTTCGGTGGGAGTCTCGAAGGAGATGTTCCGCCGCTGGAGACAGATCCGGTGGCGTCCTTTTTCCAGGCCTTGTGCCAGGGAGTAGGTCACCAGCCCTCCGCTCTGCCCCCCGACAACTCCATGGGATTTTCCGTCGATACTGACATTGTAGTAGTTCCCGGCATCCTTCATCCGGACCCGCAGCCAGTTGCCGCTGAAATCGAAGCTCACCTGAAAGCCCGGCCAGGATGCCTTCGGCCTCGCGGGGTCCGACCTGTCCCAGCGCCCGACATATCGGATCGCGGGATCGGTCGGGGAAACGAAGCGCTCTCCGGCTGCGACCTGATCGGGACGTCCGCAGCCGTTGAGCACAAGGACAAGCGCTGCCACGATAAAGGGCTGACTTCGCATGCCATCCTGATAGACGAAGCCGTTCAGACGGACAATCCCGATTCCCACTCAGTCCTCCCAGTTCAGCTGCTCCGGCAGGCTTCCCGGATTCCCCGCCAGCCTTGGAGTGCCCTCCCAGGCCTCGCGGTTTCCGAAGATCCTTCCGCCCATGCGTTTCAGGATCTCGCCGCTGTTGCGGGTCTCGCGCGGGAGCGTCCGCAAACGATCGCCTTCCTCCTTGTAGGAAAGCAGCCAACTGAAGGCCGGGCGCAGATCGACGGTGTCCTTCTTCTCCCAGACACGGGTTTCCCCGAAACGCAGGTCGGCCAGCCACACGCCGGTGGCGGTCTTGCGGGCGATCCACCAGCCGCAGGAGAACTCATCGATCGTCCTCGCCTCGCGGGTATCCGCCACAGCGCTGAAGGCCTCGCGCTGGCGTGGAATGACGACCCATTTCACCGGAGTGCTGCTGCTTTCAAACACCGAGCGGTAGCCGACCCAGAGTTCATCGCCGCGATCCACCACCGAGCGCCAGAGCAGGATGTTGAAGGGCGTGGGTCCCTCCATCCGACGCTCGAAAGAGACCTTCCGCCGCGCGAGATCGGCATCGAAGGCCGAGGATACCCAGAACTTCGCGCCCAGGCTGAGTCCGACGTAGGCCGTGCTGATCAGGAGTCCGCGCATGCAGAGCTTGAGGCGCTTCGGGTCTTTTTTCTTGAGGAAGCCGCCCCACACCAGGGTCACCAGCAGGGGCAAGGTGTAGAAAAGGTCGATGATGAAGATGTTGTTGAATCCGACCCGGTAGCTGGAAAAGGGGCTGAAGACCATGGTTCCGTAAACGGTGAAGCAGTCGATCAGGACATGGGTGCTGAGCGCCAGGAACACGAACCAACCCGCACAGGCCTTCGAGACCTTGTCGCGTTTCCAACGCTTCGACAGCACGGGCGCCAGGCCGAAGGAGGCCACGATCATGAAAAGCATCGAGTGGCTCAGTCCTCGGTGCACGTTGAGCTTTCCGGCGGTATCGAGGAAGGGCGAGAGCAGCACATCGAGGTCGGGGATGGTTCCCAAAAGGGCTCCCCAGGCCAGGGCACGGTTTCCGAGCTTCCTTCCCAGAAGCAGCTCCCCCATCGCCGCGCCGAGGGCGGCTTGTGTGATTGAATCCACGCGCCACCCGTTCTTCCCTCCGCCGCGATTCGTCAAGACCAAGGGTGACTTTCCGGCTTTCCTGACCGACCAAGAGTGGGCAGGATTCCCGAGCGAAACTTTTTCCCGAAACCGTGGCGATTTCCCGGTTGACACCCCCATGGGTGGTCCCTAAGTTGCGCCCCCCTTCGCCCGTAGGCATCTGACTGCGTCTCCCGGAGGATTCTTACGATTTGCCATGAAAACGTTTTCCGCCAAGCCTCACGAAGTCGTGCGCAACTGGTATGTCATCGACGCCAAGGACAAGATCCTCGGTCAGGTTGCCGTTGAGGCCGCCCGCCTTCTG
>JAIXPW010000044.1 GCA_027485995.1 Verrucomicrobiaceae bacterium | reverse complement strand
TTCAAGGTCGCGGCCCAGCTTGGCGACACCTACCTCGATGCCCTGAAAGCGAACGAGGCCATCGTCGCCAAGAACGTCACCGGCAACCTCTTCGACCGCCACATGAAGCCGCTGTTCCTGTGATCGATTCCCACCATCACCTCTGGCGTTACTCCACCGACGAATACGGCTGGATCCCGCCGGGCAGCCCTCTTGCGCAGGATCAGCTTCTGCCCGAACTCGCTGCCGCCACCGCTGCGGCGGGAGTCAGCGGCACGGTCGTCGTGCAGGCGCGACAGGTGATCGAGGAATCCGATTGGCTGCTCTCGCTGGCCGACCAAACCCCGCTCATCCAGGGCGTGGTCGGCTGGGTGCCTTTGATCGATGAAGGAGTCGGAAAGGACCTCGAACGCCTTTCCCCGCACCCCAAGCTCAAGGGCGTGCGTCACGTGCTTCAGGAGGAGCCCGACGAGTATTTCCTGCGCGATGACTTCCATCGCGGTCTCGCCCTGCTGCCGTCCTTCGGCCTGCGTTACGACCTGCTGATTTTCCAACGACAGCTTCCCGTCGCCATCCATCTCGTCGATCGCCAACCGGACCTGCCGATCATCCTCGACCACATCGCCAAGCCGGAAATCCGCAAGGGCCGGATCGACCCCGCCTGGAAAGCCGGCATGGCCGAACTCGCGAAGCGGGAAAACCTCACCGGCGTCAAACTCTCCGGCATGGTCACCGAAGTCCTCGACGACGAACTGGACGACGCCACTCTCCAAGCTTACGTCGAGGAAACGCTCACCCTCTTCGGCCCCAATCGCGTCATGTTCGGCACCGACTGGCCCGTCTGCCTCCTCCGCATCGAGTCATACCGAGCCTGGGCCGATTCCGTTCGCCGCTACGTTTCCCAACTCTCCCCCACCGAGCAGCAAGCCATCTTGGGCGAAAACTGCGCGCGGATCTATGGGCTGAAGGAGTAGCTCAAATTTGAAACTTGAGTGCGGGGTGCGGTTGTTCTGCCAGAAATGACGACCCGACTTCCCAAAACGCCGGAATCAGACAGCCATGCCCGGGCCCGGCTCACCTCCAAAGGGCACAAAGGTTAAGGCGCGAGGATAGACCCCCGCCAGTCACAAGAGCTCGAAATTATGAATTGTATTGAAGGTGATTCCCTAGCATAATTCTTTTATGCCGATTGAATCCATCGCGCCAACTATCATCGCAAAACTGCCGTTTCCTTTCCAAGAGCTGCACGGAGCGACAATTGCCTTTAATTTAGGTCTCGATGAGATACCTCGTCTTCAGGCGACGGGGGTTATTGAATGCGTTGAAGTGAGGGATTATCCGCCTTTTCCTGATCCGGGTTCATTTCATTATTTAAGACACAATGAAGGTGGATACCCGGTTCTCGGATACGTTGTTTATCTTAGTGTTGAATTCAATGGGGAATTGATAGGTCGTTCCGGGATGTTTACCTCTACGTTCGCTTTGCGTGGCAGAGAGCTTTCGAGTATAAGGCGAGCGCCTGTTGGTTCTGATCCAGCAAAATACTATCTATTGGAAACATTGTTCGTTTCCACCGAATGATAAGCTGAGATTTCTGAAGTGGTCGGTCCTCGCGGAATTCACATTTTAAAGCCGTGTCGCTTTGCGATGATCCGTTGCCCACCGTTGGACGGAACCCCGATGGGGTTCGGAATCCATCCTTGCGCCTCCCAGGGTAACCCGGATCCGGGCAACCCTGGGCTTTGGGACGAAACGCCGATGGCGTAAGGAGATGAGACTCTTCGTTTCGTGGCGAAGTTCAGCCTCAAAACTCAAGTTCCCGGCCTTCGAAAACCCTGCCAGCAGGCTGGCGGCGGACCGCCACCCGTTAGCCTCAACTTGAGATTCGAGGGCCAAAGGCCTGCTCCATACCAGCATGGGGCATCGCCCCATGAACTGGAACCGAGAGCTTCCCGAGGGCCAAAGGCCCGTTCCATTCCAGGCGCGTTTGACGTCCGATCCTCTCACCCAAATCGATAAGGCCTTCAGCCCTCCATTCCTCATGACCATGGAACCCAGGCCCTTGGCCATGAAGATTCGAGAGGCTTGGCGGTAGGCTTCCACGCATTCAATGGCTTGGTCTGCCAACTTGACTCGCGCAGTGCCGCATTGCTGCATTGCCGCATGACGAGCATACCTATATCCAAGCGAGGCACGATCACCCTGCCGCCGGACATGCGCCGGAAGTTGGGGCTTGATGCGGCCGAACACCCGATGATGCTGGTGGAGCTCAGGGACGGTGGGATTTTCCTGCAGCCGGTGGAAGCCCTTCCCGTGCGGGACATTCCCGAGGAAACCTTGCGAGGCTGGATTGAGGAAGATGAGGAAGATGAGAAGGATGCGGAGAGTTTCTGGAGAAAGGCCGGGAAAGCATGAGGGTTTTTCTGGATCGCAGCGTGCTGCTTTCCGCCTGCGGTTCGGAGAGATCGCTTTCCCGGTTGATCATCGAAATCGCTGCTGCCCGGCGTTGGCGTTTGATTTCGGCCAGCTACTGCCGCGCGGAAACGAGCAAGAATATTGGTAAACTCGGCGAGGCAGCGGCCCTGAAGTGGCCTGAGATGCAGTCCATGGTGGAATGGGTTCCCAACGCCCTGACCAGCAGGAAACCCCTGCTGCTGACCGCCTCCAAGGACAAGCCGGTGCTGATCTCCGCACTGGCCGCCAAGTGCGCGGTGCTGCTGACTCTCGATAAGGGAGATTTCGGGATTCTACTCGGAACGAGGGTTTATGGGATGCTGGTGAGCACGCCGCGTGATTTCTTGATCGGAGAAGGTTTGGGTTGAGGTGATCGTTGGTGAGGGCGAGCGTGGGATCACCTTTCCCGCATGCCAAAGCGGGGAGGCGCTTCCCTTCGCGCCGCAGTCCAAGGTGGTGCTACCAGGGCGGGGATGGAAAGGCGCGCTCTTGGTGCGTGAGGGGCTGGCGACGCCAGCGGGCGTGGAACCTGGGGAAGGATGAAGGAAAACTTATCTTGAACTTCTTCTGGCGGCCATCACGCCCTATGACATATCTGAACGCTGGGTAGGCTCAAGGCTTTACCAGCGCATTCTTTCGAATGATATCAAAACGTCCACGCATGTCCTCGGCCGTGCCGATGGTGAGATGAATCTTGTAGTCGTGCCTGAATCCGGGAGTGATCGCGAGGGTCTGGATGGGGGCGAAGTAGGAACAGCCACCGCCTTCAGGACCTGGAGGGCCCGGATGGCGATAGCACGTGATGCGTCCGGTGCCTGGAAAATAGACACCGAGTCCACGGCCATCCGGCCCGACAAAGCCGGCCCATTCCTCGTCGGTCTTGCGGGATTCATTTGGCCAGCCGGGAGTGTCCTTTTTCAAGGCGGCACCGGTCCAGGGCTTGTCTCCTGTGTAATAGACGAGTTCAGGAAGGGCATAGTCCATGAAGACGGCGGGCAGTTCCTGATGGGTGGCGGGGTGGACGGTTTTTCCCTCATAGGCGAAGCGGAAGCGGATGGTGGCGACGGGACCGTCGAGAGTGATCCATTCCTCCATCCGGCATTCCTCGAGCAACTGCCCACCGGCCCAGTTGATGGGGATGCTCTTCACATAGAGCGACTGGTCGGTGACCTTCGACTCGAGGACCTTGGCGGGAGCGCCCTGATAGTGGCCGCCCTGCACGGGATTCCAGCGCCAGGGTTTCTTGTTCCAAACGGATCCATCGGGGGCCCCGTAGTACGACTGTTGCACGAAGCGTCCTCGGTCAGCGTGGTTGAGGAGATTCCTTCCATCCGGGAGTTCGCTGAACCAGAAGATCGAGCCGCCGGAAGTCATGTCCACGCCGATCTTGACCTTGCCGTTGGAAAGGAACTTCGGATCGGAGGCCACCTTGGGATCAGCGGCCCGTGCAAGGAAGCAGGTGAGGAAAAGCAGGACAAGTGAACGCATGACGGCAGGACGATGGGGGCTTAAAACGAAGGCCGGAGTCGCCTCGGGTGAAGCGCTCCGGCCGATGGAGGTTCAGGAAGCTACTGGATCATTCAGGGGGCTGTTTCAATCTTCACGCGGAGGAAGCCTTTTCCGCCGAGCCCTTCCGAGGCATCGAGCTTGAAGGTGCGGTACTCCCAGGACGTGCCGGCGAGGGAAGGCAGGCCAGGTGCGGTGTCGGAGGCACTGCCGATGACCGAGACCGGGCTGGCGAAGCCAGAGAGGTCAACCGAGCCCTGGATGGTGTAGATGACTCCATCCACGGTGGCGGTCTGAGCGCCTCCGGCACTGCTGGTGAACGTCGCACCATCGCGCACGGCGAGGGTGTAGGTCAGTTCATTTCCTGCGGGAGCTGAAGCGTCCTGGATGAGGGTGGTGCTGAGGCCGTTGTTGGAGCCGCTGGTGGGATTGCCGTTGAGGGCGAACTCGACGATGTTCTTCACGCCATCGCCATCGGGATCCGCCTCGGGGAGGGCATCGCCGCCGGTGAGGCTGTAGGTGGTGCCGGCCCAGGTGGAGAAGGGGCTGGAAGTGGCGGAGACGAGCGCGATGTTGTTGGAGCTGACGCCGTCGTTGTAGGCGTAGTTGAGCGTGTAGCCGCTTGGCAGGCCGGTCACGCTGGTGAAGGCGCTGCCGGTCAACGTTCCGTAACTGGCCAGCACGTAAACGGGCAGGGTTGCGCCGCTGCCGGGCGTGGTGATGTCGAGGTTCAGGTTGCTGATGTTCAGCGCGCCGGTGACGACGAGCTTGTCAGCACTGCTGCCATTGACCTGAACGGCGAGCTTTCCAGAGTCCGTGACAGGGCCAGTGACCGAGGCGGCGGTCAGGGTCCCGGTGGTGACACCAGGGTCAAGGGTGGCGGTGGCCGCGACGGTGATGACCCCGCCGATGGAGCCGGTTCCGCCGAGGGTGGCGGTGCCATTGACGGCGACCGCACAGGTGGCGGCGCTGCTGTTGCCGTTGACGAGCAGCTTGCCAGCGTTGACCGCCGTGGTGCCGGTGTAGGTGTTGGTGCCACTGAGGGTGGTGGTGCCGCTGCCGTTGACCACGAGTGCGGTGAAGCGGTTGGCGTTGGTTCCGTTGGCGAGCGTGCCGCTGATGAGGAAATCACCAGCTCCTTCGAGGTTGAAGGCACGGGTGTCGGAAGCGCCGGCTGCGGCCTGTGCATTGCTCAGGGTTCCGGAAAGCTCGAGGCGTCCGCTGTCCGAGCGGAGATAATAGGTGCCGCCGGAGTTGCTGATGTTGATGTTGCCCGCCCAGGTATTGTTTCCGGAAACGTTGAGGATGGCATGCTGGGTGGCTGCGTTGGTGTTCCGGCCGCCCAGATTGATCGCGACTCCAGAGACGGACACGTCTCCCAGCAGGCGGAAGCCGCCGACGGAGCTTCCTGTCGAGGAGCTGAGGTTGGCGGTCTTGGCCCCAGTGCCGAGGTCGGCCGTGTTGTCCACCTCGATCCAGCCGTTGTCACCGGAACCGATGGTGATGCCGCCGGTGAAGGTGTTGGCTCCATCGAGTTTAAGGATGCCGGAGCCGGCTTTTCCGATGCCACCGGCCCCGCCGATGGGGGCGGTCAGCGTGACGACGTTCGAGCCGGTATCGAGCGTGCCGGTGAAGCCGGTGCTCGCGGTGATCGCGCGGCTGCCCAACGAGTCGGTGTTTCCCGTCAGCCAGCGCAGGGTGCTGGAGCCGGAGAAGGTGACGGGTCCGGTCGTGCCGAGTCCGCCGCTGGCGAATTCGAGCACGCCTGCGTTGACGGTGGTGGCACCGGTGTAGGCATTGGCCGCCGAAAGCGTGAGGTTGCCGGCGCCGAGTTTGGTGAGTCCACCGCCGGTGGAGCCGCTGTCCTCGGTGAGGGCTTTGGCGATCGTGACGTTGACGCCGTTGCTGTCGATGATGGCGCCGCCGGCCCGCACAACCGTATTGGTAAGGGTGGTGGGCACGAAGGTGGCGGAGGTGATCTTCGCCTGTAGGGTGCCGCCGTTGAAGTTGACGGTGGTGGTGCTGCCACCGCTGGAGAGGTTGCTGGCCCGCAGCGTGCCGCCGTTCAGATTCAAAGTGCCGGTGCCTTGGCCGACGCGGAATGGTCCGCAGATGAAGAGTCCGCCGTTGATCGTGGTGGTACCGGTGGTGCCGTAGGCATTGAGGATTTCGGCTGCGCCGGCATCGAAGGTTCCGCCGTCCTGGATGAAGTTACCGGTGCCGCCGGTGGTGTGGCCGGCAGTGAAGGCCCAGCTCGCAGCCTTGGCGTTCACCGTGCCGTCTGTGAGGCGGAAGGTGCTGCCGCCGACGACGGTGAAGCCGTTCATGGCAGCGGAGTAGGTGGTACCGGCCCCGTTGGCGACGGTCAGGGTTCCGGACTTCACCTCCACGGTTCCAGCTCCCGTCTGCAACGACTGCAGCGAGACGGTGCTTGAGGATCCCGGATCGTAAACAAGGGTGCCTGTGCCGGTTTTGCGGGCACCAGCGGCTGCGGTGGCGGAGTTCTTGAGACCGCCCGCCAAGGTTACCGTATTGGCGCTGGTCTGTATCGTCCGGTTTGATCCGTTGAGATCGAGGGGATTCTGCAAGGTGAGGTCTGAGTCCGCATTCGCCCCGTTGAGGACGAGAACGCTGGAATTGATACGCGCCGGATTTGCTTCAGCGAAGAAGGTGAGGCTCACCGACGCATTTGTCGCGGTCGCGGCCTTGTTCAAGGTGACCGTGGTTCCGGAAATCGAGCTGATCAAGGTGTCAACCGGAATACCGGTGCCGGTGACCGACATTCCTACCGCGAGATTGGAAGTATCCGTGATGGTGAGAGCAGCCGATGCATTCGTCGTCGCAGCGGTTCTGGAGAAGGTGTTAAGGAAGACCAGATCACCAGCGGCTCCTCCAAGATTGAGATTGAGTGCGCCTCCTCTGGCGCTGAAGCCATTGGCTCGCTGACCGTCATTCGAGCGGCCAAGCTGGACCTGACCGGCTGCCGTGCCAAGTGCTCGAGTGAAGCTGCCATTGGTTCCAAAGTCGGCGGAGTTCGATGTGCCGATGCTTAGGCCGGAGGTGACGGGCAGTGCCGTGGGGAAGCAGTAGAGTGATCCCTCTCCGAGGATGGTCGTTCCTTCCCAGTAGTTTGCCGAGTTGGAGAACGTCACTCCCTGGCCGGCTCCAAATCTCACCAGCACTCCGAATCCCGAACCGCCGGCCGAGGTGACCGCGCCGTTGACGGTCAGGGATGTGCCAGAATTGCTGATGCGGACATTGCCGGTCTGGATGTTAACAGGCCCCGACACGACAGAGGATCCTGCCGTGCCCCTGAGAGTGCCGACAGGAGCAGAATTTCCGCCCTGGCCGGAGAGATTGAGCGTGACACCGACGCCAAGGGTGACGCCATTGAGCCCAAGATACTGGCCGCTGGCTCCGGTCGTCCCCCCAACATCGACCTGGGTGATTCCGCCGATGCTGTTGGACCCCGACAGGACAAGGCCCGCGTTGTTCGTGCTGCTGACATTTGGCAAGGTGATGGTTCCCGAGAGGCCGGTGTTGTCACCGCTGAGAAGAAGCTGTCCGGAACCCGTCTTGGTGAATCCGCTCGTTCCCACAAGAGAGGACGAAATCGTGATCGGGGTGCCGCTGTTGGCCGTTGCGGTGATGATGTTGGTGGCTCCATTCAGAGTGATGGAGGCGCCGCCCACCGAGTAGCCGGCAGTGTTGAACGTCAGGTCATTGGCGGACACGCCACCGGTCGCGACGGTGACGGCCCCGGCAGTTCCGCCAAACACGGCGTCATTGTCGGTGCCGGTGTCCGGCCAGGTGACATTGGTGGCTCCAGCGTCCTGTGTCCAATTGGCGGTGCCGGAGATTCCAGCATCCCAGGTGCCTGCTCCCCCCGTGACGACCGAGTCACTGGCTGTGGTGTCCCAGGTGAA
Source organism: Verrucomicrobiaceae bacterium (assembly GCA_027485995.1). Classification (GTDB taxonomy): domain Bacteria; phylum Verrucomicrobiota; class Verrucomicrobiia; order Verrucomicrobiales; family Akkermansiaceae; genus Luteolibacter. Next base: position 19,024 of record JAIXPW010000044.1, on the reverse strand, counting down.
GGTGGCGGCAGATAGTGGCTGGCTGATGCAGCAGGCGACGACGATGGTGGAGAGCGCAAGGCGTGCGCGAAGGGGCTTCATGGTGGGTTTGTTCGGAAGTGAAGTTGAGCTGCCGATCGAAAACCGGCATCCATACACAATCCAACATGCTCCGTCGGAGGCTTCATTTCCATCGCGAGAACACGCGAGAGAATGGTGAAGCAAGGACTCCACCCGCGGTGTGCAACTTCATCGGTCGCCGGCGGGTGAGGCCGGGCGGTCCGCGAAATCGGTCGTCAAGCCAGTCCGAGCTGGATCGCCTTGGCCACGGCCCCGGAGAGGTTGTGGACCTTCAGCTTGCCATAGATGTTGCGCACGTGGGTATCGACCGTGTGGTAGGAAACGCTGAGCTGATCGGCGATTTCCTTTTTGATCAGGCCCTTGGCGAGCAGGGAAAGGATTTCACGCTCGCGATCTGTTAGATCGATCTCGGGTGCGGCAGGTCGAACCGCATTGAACGTGGTGAGGATCATCCGGGCGATGTGGCTGTTGAGGGGCGCACCGCCGCTGAGGGCCTCATCGATGCCACGGAGGATGGTGTCGAGGCGGTCGGCCTTCAGCAGGTAGCCACTGGCTCCGGCCGCGAGGGCCTCGAGCACGACCGGCTTGTGGTCATAGACCGTCAGCACGAGGATCCTGGTGTCAGGAAAGCGCTGGAAGAGCATGGGGATGCCGGCCACGCCATGGATGCCCGGCAGGTTCAGATCGAGCAGGATGACCTCCATCTTCGGAGTGGTCGCGGTTTCCGCCAGGAAGGCTTCCACCGAAGAAGCGGCATGCTGGCAGATGAGGTGCGGACTTGAGTTGATGGCCTGCTGGAGGACGCGTCGGTAATCCTGATGGTCCTCGATGAGGCCGATCTGGCGAGGGATGGATTTGGAGGAAGGACTCATTTTCGGGATTTGCGGCGCAGTGGGAAAGTCAGGGTCAGGCGGGTGCCCGATTCGGGTGAGGAATCCACCTGAAGCTCACCCTGGAGGGAGTCCGCCCGCTGGCGGAGAGTATGGAGCTTGCCGGACACATCGGTCGAGGGATTGGCGATGCCTTTTCCATCATCAGTGACGATGAGCCGCAACCTGCCTTCGCTTTCCTCAAGGATGATCGCGACGTTCCTCGCTTCGGCGTGCCGGATGATGTTGTGGAGGGACTCCTTGAAGTAGAAGATCAGATTCCGGCGCTGCTCGAGATCGATCTCCGGAGCGGCATGTCCTTCGAAGGTCCAATGGTGCTCGCGGAGCATCAATGAGCCGATGTCCCGGAGGCGTTCGGCGATGGGCTTCCTGGCACGCTTGGGTGCGAGGGTGATGTCGACGATTTCATGGAGGGATTGGGTCGTTTCCCGGGAAAGACGGTTGATGTCGTCGAGGTGGCCGGGGCTTGGGGCGAGCTCGGAAAGGAGGGCGATGGTGGCGAGGTTGCTTCCAACCTCATCATGAAGATCGCTGGAAATCCTGCGTCGCAGCGCGGCCACCTGACGACGGTTGTTGAGCCGGATCCGGATCTGCCAGACCATCATGCCGAGAATCGAGAGGCCCAGGAGGCTGAAGATCGAGAACAGGAACAGGTTGTGAAAGCGGTTGACGATCTTGTCGCGCCCGGCGAGCAGGGACTTTTGCTCCAGCAGGAGATCGAAGCGTCTGGAGAGCTGCTCGGCCCAGTCGCGCAGCTCCATGATCCTGCCGGTGGAGGAGTATCCGTCGGTGAGGCCTGCACTGCTCCAGACCCGGGTGGCATCATGGGGAATGGATTCCCGCTGGTCGCTGGTCACCACCGGGCAACCCAGGGCAAGGTTCCTTCCCTGATGGATGACTTCGCACTCGGAAAGGAGGATTCGTGGAGTCGTGAGCCGATCCGGCGCATCGAACTTCGTGACCATGAGCCTGATGAAACGTCCTTCGACTTCCGGAAAGCGGAACGTGGCCGGGTTGTAACCCGGGTTCGGAAAATCCATGCCATCAGTGGTCCACAGCACTTTCCATGGACCCTCCACCGAGTCCGAACACTCCAGCCTGAAGGATCGTGGAAATCCAAACCCGGGGCCCTTGATCGGAGAATCGCCGCGGGCAGCCGTCAGGCGGATGGCCTCGAACTTTCGTCTGGCTCCGAGGTCAATGCGGGCGAAGCAGCTCGCATCCGGGCGCTCCCCGTTGTCCGCATGCCATCCGAGGCTGTTGCCCGGCAGGGGAAACTCCGGTGGGCCCAGCGGTGACTGCCCATCGATCAGGTATTGAAGGTGCCAGCCCTCCTCGGTGTCGATGCTGTAGGGCGCGGACAGCCGCCCCTCCTCAGCGACATTTCGTTTCCCGTCGAACACCATCAATTCCGAAAGCGAGAAGAAGCGGACGATCTTGCCAGGCAAGGTCGGCAGGTCCACGGGCACGAATCGCAGGGCCAGCACCTCCATCGGAGGCAAGGCCACAAACAGCGGATCGCCGCGGCGCTGGTCGAGGTGGGTATCAAGGATCGTGTACAGGGGCACGAAGTCCGAGGCACCGACCTTCCTGACCTCGATCCTCAGGCTGTTCGGCAGGCCGTAGTTCGAACGATCCCCGCTCTGGGTGGTCAGGCGGGTCGGGATCATCGCGACCCCATCGATCCGCTGGGGCCTTTCCCATTCGATCTGAAACCAGTTGTCCTCGGAGGTCGCCGTGAAGTTCGAATGGAAGCCGTGGGTTCCAAGGGCATCCAGATCCGGCATGACCGGGAGATGGTGGAGTTCACCGAAAATGGCCTTCAATCTGGACTCGTCCTCGCTGAGCCGGCCGGAAAAGCGGTTCGCCAACCAGTATCCGGCGACGTGGGGCGGCTGATCGTCCTGAGCCGCCGCCGTCTCGGGGAGCGAGAACAGGAGCAGGCTGATCATTGAATGGAAAAGATGCCGCATCGGTCGCCGGATCATCCACGTTTCCAGCAGGATGACGATCCGTTTGAGACAGGCAGGCTGGAAAAGTTCCACCCACAGGCTGGACCCTGGGACGGCGGTCATGGGGAGTAGGAAATGACGACCCGGTAGAAGCGCTTCGGTCCTGGATTCACGGGTGGCGGCACGGTGATGGGACCGGTGCCCGCCGCCACGTTGGCCAACAGCGTCCAGCCGCTGCTCAAGGTGGTGCTGGTCTCGACCCGATAGGCCCGACCCGCCGTTCGGGTGAAGGTGATGCCGGAAGTGGAAAGCGAAGTCGTGAAACGCGAGGCGGCATTCAGCGGATGGCTGCCGATGACCCACTCGTCCTGGTTGCTCCACCCATCGCCATCCGGATCCGCCGTCGGACCCGCGATGGAGGACGAGTTCCAGTTGCTGCCGAACTGATCGTACTGCCAGATCTGGAAGGCCGTGCCCGGGGTCCATTGCAGCACGACCGACGTCGGGGATGAACTGATCGAAAAACTCCCGAAGGGCCCCGCCGGGTCGCCGCTGGCGTCCGCTGAAACAGTGCCGAGCCCGAAGCCCCCACTGATCGAGGTGGCGGACAGCACCGTCCACTGCCTTGCGTTTCTCCAGGCGGAGTCGCGGAAGTCCACGGCCGAGCCGGGACCATTGGCAAGCACCTCAATGAGCGCTCCCGGAGAAACCGTCACGGTCGAAGCCGTCACACTGTCGCCGATTTCCCAGACGAGGCGCGCCGCGCTGCCATACGTGAGCGGCCCGGTGATCGACTGGACACCGGGCGAGTGGCGGCCATCGACCTGCACCGTGCCACCAAGGGCGGCGCTGCCCGACAGCGTGGCCCCTGCGTTCACCGTCACGGGCTGCGAGGGCAGCGCGGACACGACCCCGAGTGTGCCCTGCTGGATCACGACCGGACCCGTGAAGCTGTTCGTGCCCTCGATCGTCCAGGTCCCCTGGCCTGATTTGAAAAGGCCCACCGTGCCGCTGCCATTCGAGACCGCCCCGGTCAGGCGGCCATCGGCAGCTCCGCCGAGCGTGAAGTTGCGGGTCCCGGTGGCGATCGAACTCACCGTGCCGGAGAGGGTGAGCAGCCCGGAGTCACTACGGAATCCATAGTAGCTCCCGCCGGTGCTCAGCGAAACACTGCCGCCCATCGTGTTGATGCCGGAGGTCGAGACGATCGCATCGGAGGTTCCGGAACGGGAATTGATCGTGACCGGCTTTCCGGCGAGGACACTGATGCCTCCCGAGAGTTCGACCCTTCCCGTGGAGCTGTTCGCGGCGGAGATGGAAAGCCCGCCTGCCCCGAATCCAGATGGATGCGAAACACGCAGGATCGCATTGCCGGACACGGTGGTGGATGACTGCGCACCGCCACCGGTTTTCACCAGCTCACCCGCCAAGGCAGAGAGCGCGCCGACGAAGGTGTCGGTGCCGAGGAGTTCCAACCGGCCGCTGCCGGACTTGGCGATGCCGCCGATGCCATCGAGCCCGACATTGGCGCGGATGAATCGATTCACGGCCACGGACCAGGTGGCGGATTCATCGAGATCGGTCGGTGCGTTGAGGATCAGGTCACGCGTGGAGGTGGAAAGGTCCACTCCTGCCACTCCGAGCGAGAGGCGTGAGGGCCCGTTGATCGTGACCGTGCCTCCGGGTGAGGTGATCCGGAGCCCTCCGAGTTCAAGATCAATTGCGAGACCCACCGTGTTCGCGCTGGTCACGGTCGAGTCCCACACCGCTTGATCGTTGAGCGCGGGCACCGAGCCGACCTGCCAACTGGTGCCGAGATCCAACCCGCTGGTGTTGTTCGCCTTCACCACCGGCAGGATGGTGGTGCGCTCGACCGTGAGCGTGAAGGTCTTCGTGATGGAGGTCGTGCCATCACTCACGGTCACCGAGATCAGGCTGCTGCCCCATTGGCCCGCCACCGGCACCAGGCGCAACCAGCGCTGGATGCCGCTCTGGCCGAGCTGGAGGTTCGCGTTCGGAACCAGCGCGGTGTTGGACGAGGAAACGGAAACCGAGAGGGTGTCCGACAGCGTCTCCGCATCGCCGCAGGTGAACCAGATCGGACCGCAAGGAAGCGCCTCGCGGGTCAGTGCCGGAGTCGTCGGAAGGGCAAGGGTCGGGGCGGTGTTGCCGACGGCTGCGGACTCGAATGAAAGCACATCGAGCGCGTGATCCACCCCGGCATGGGGCAGCGCCTCGATCACCAATTTCAGCGGACCGGGCGAGGCCTTCGGGGTCACGGTCAGCGTCACTTCCTGATGCGCTCCGGGCATCCAACGATCGGTCCCGACGAAAAGCCGACCGTTGTTGGAAAGCACCTGGCTGGTGATATCCTGTCCGCCTTTCGTGAAGGTGATTGTCCAATCCTGCGGGCTGCCGAAAGCCCTCGCACGAAGCACTCCGGCGTAGTCGAGCCAGGGGCTGGAGTTGTCGAGTTGAAGAGTATAACTGCGCGCCGCCGTGGTCGAAAGGGCGATGGTCTGCTGCGTGTTCGAAAGGACCGGCGACATCACTCCCGCGCCCGAGGTGACTCCCGAACGAAGCGCACTTAAGTCAAGCGTGCCCGGCTCGCCGTCGCGATGTTTCAGCAGCCAATAAGCCAGGCCCGTGATCGTCGTGGCCGCCCGATCCGCTCCCCCGACGTTGACCTTTTCCGGCACCAGATCCACCGGCCGCTCACCGTAGAGCACGACGCCATAGACGTCCGCTTCATGCCCCGTGTCCTCCATCGCACGAACCGTCGTCTGCGTGTCGCCCAGCAACGCGGAGTTGTAACTGTTGTTCGGCGACAGCAGATAGTTGAACTTCCTGCCATTGGCGACGGTCCAGTCACGCATGTCATAAATGCTCTGCCGATAGGCCGCCGCCTCGTGGACGAAGAGATAAACGGGCGCATCCACTCCGCTGCCGATGCAACCCGCCACCTGCATGTTCGTCCGTGCGTAGTTCCACTTCGGATCGTTCCAGCCCTGGACCGTGTCATCGAGCCGGTGCGGCGCCAGCATCTCGTAGCTCGGGGCACTCTGTGCGGCGTTGTTGCGGACGAGCTGACGCCAGACGGAGGCATTCGAGGAAGGCCGGTTCACGAAGGCTGCCACCGGAGTCAGGCCATAGGCCCACATGGCTTGCAGGTTCGCGACGTCGCCGGTGGTCGAACCACTGCCCATGTCGCCCTCGACCATCGCGAAGCGGTTGGTGAAATGGCCGGTGTAGGTCGCCTCCTCGACGGCTGTTAGATCGTTGAAGCCGACCGGATGATGATAAAGCCCGTTGGCATTCGTCGCGACATATGACCACTGCGTGCGGTCCAACATCTGCGGGAGATAAAAGGCCGACCCAGGATAGACCTCGTAGTTCACCGCACCCGCCGAGGACGCGAACGCGACCAAGAGCGAGGTGACCCATGTCATCGATGACCGTTCAGGGCGCATAGGAAATGATGACGCGATAGAAGCGCTTCGGCCCCGGATTCACCGGCGGCGGCACGGTGATGGGACCGGTGCCCGCCGCCACGTTCGAGAGCAGTGTCCAGCCACTTTGCAGAGTGGTGCTGGTCTCCACCCGATAAGTTCGTCCCGCCGTGCGGGTGAAAGTGACGCCCGAGGGCGAGACCGCTGTGGTGAAACGGGAGCCCAAGCTGGTCGGATCCGTGCCGATGACCCACTCATCCTGGTTCGTCCAGCCATCGCCATCCGGATCCGCCTCGGCCGAAGGATCGGAGATCGTGGGATAACCCTCGATCCAGCCCGGAAAGCCTCCGAGGGCGAAAACCAGCTCCAGCGTGTTTCCCGTTTTCCGGACCGACCAGGTGCCGACCGCCTGGGGGATCGCGCTGGCATCAATCGTGATCGCCGCCGGGTCGAAACCTGTTAGAGCGCTGCTGGCAATGGCGATCGGGAAGACCCTGCTCGATGGAGTGTAGTTCGTCAGCGACTGCGGAGTGATGGCGATCACCAGCGGCGTGGCCACCTTGGCGGTCAACACGAGCGAGGAGGCAAGCACTTGATCAAAGGCATCGGTCGTGGACGACCAGTCGCGGATTTCCCATGGATAGCGGGTGTAACGTCCGAGAGTCACCGTGCCGCTCGCCGTGAGGACTCCGACTCCCCCGTCACCCGGAGAAATCGCCGCCTGAGCCGATGCCGATGTGCCGGTCAAGGTCGCGGTGGCGAGCTGCCCCTCACCACCGAGCGTGGCTCCCGCCGCGACCGTGATCGGACTGACCGTCGTGCCGTTCACCAGCAGCGCCCCGGCGCTCACCGTTGTCGCCGCGACGTGGGTGTTGGCCGCCTCCAGGCGCAGCGTGCCGCTGCCCTGCTTCGTAAGGGAGATCTGCGCGGTGGCCGTGTCGGTCACCGGTCCCGCGAAGGTGACGTCACCGGCTCCCTTCACGATCAGGGACCTGGCGGTCTGCGTGCCGGTGACGCCGATCGTGCCTGTTAGAGTCAGGGTGTCGGCAAGCGACTCGATGTCGTAGCTGCCGCCGCCGCTGACAATGGTGACGTTGCCCTGCCAGATGTTGAAGCCGGAAACATTGCGCAGCATCGTGCTGCCTGCGGCCGTGTTGCGACCGACGGTGTCGATGGCATAACTGTAGGTGTTGCCGCCGATGAGCTCGATGCCCGAGACGCCGCTGGTGTTCGACGAAAGGGAGATCTTGCTGTAGTTTCCGAGGGCCTTGCCGTGGGCGAGCCTGAGGTAGCCGACGTTGGTGGTGCCGCTTCCGAAGGTGAAGGTGCCGTTGCCGAAGCTGTTGTTTCCAGAAAGGGTGAGCGTGCCCGCGCCAAGCTTGGCGAAGGTGCCGCCGCTGACCGAACCGGAGAAGGATGAGGCGGTGGAGCGGTTGAAGCGGATTGTTCCCGAGCTGGTGACTGGACCGCTGCCGAGCGATCCGGTGGTGCCGCCGCTCCCGATTTCCAGCACGCCACCGCTGATGATCGTGGGGCCGCTGAAGCTGTGGTCGCCTGTTAGAGTGAGGGTGTTGGTGCCGGATTTCGTCAGCGATCCGGTGCCGGAAAGCGTGCCGGTCCAGGTGATGGCATCGGAGCGGTTGAAGACCAGCGAGCCGGAGTTCGCAATCGCCACCGCAGCGAGTGCGCCGCTGGTTCCACCACTGCCAATCTGTAGGGTTCCGGCGGAGATCGTGGTCGCGCCGGTGAAGGTGTTGGCTCCTGTTAGAACGAGCGTGCCATTGGTTTCCTTGAGCAGCGAGGCCGTGCCGGTGAGGGTTCCGGAAAAAGTGCCATCCGCCACGCGAAGAGCTCCCGCCGTGATCTGACCGCTGCCGAGAAGCGTGACCAGTCGGTCGCTGGAAGTGCTGGCTGATGTGGAGTTGTAGGTTCCACTTACGGTGAACACCGTAGTTCCAGGCGTGAAGATCCGGTCGCCCGCCGCTGTCAGTGAAGCTCCGCTGCCGACGACGATCGAACCTGCTGTGAGCGAGCCGGTTCCCGAAAGGGTGACGTCACCCGCCGTGAACGAGACCTGTCCGGGGGCGAGGGCGGATGAAAGGTTCACGGTGTAGGTCGAAGGTTGGTCGAAGACTGCATTGTCGCCCGGGCTCCAGGCACCCTGTGCTCCGCTGCCGAGAGCTCCGCTGTTCCAATCACTGACCGCCACCTGCCAGCCTTTTGAAAGCGGAGAAGCGTTCCAGTAGCGCGTCTGCTCCAGCGCATCAGGAAAGCCATCGCGATCCGGATCCGCCGGAGGAGCGGGACTATCAGGCAGGCCGTTGTTGTCGGAATCGAGATCCTCGAAGTTCGGCAGGCCGTCATTGTCCGGATCGAGCCCGCCCTCCTGGAGGTCTGTTAGACCGTCGTCATCGAAGTCGCCATCGGACAAGGCGATCCAGTCGATGTCATAGGTCGAGCCGGTGCCGCCGCTCGGATCGAAGCGGAAGTCGGTGATGATCTGGCCGGTCCAATCGACCGAGGCGGAGGGATTCAAGAGCAGGCCGTTCCATGCGTTCGCGGTCGGATAGTTGACGGTGATGACGCGGGTGCCGGAGAAATTGGTGGCTCCGATGCGACCCCAGAAGAGCTGCGTCCCACCGGTGGCCGTGTTTCGGTAGCGGATCAGAAGGTGCTTCACCAGATCGCCGCTGACATAGGCGGCATTGAGCCTCGAAACCATCGGGTCGCCGCTGGTGGCGGTGGCGCTGAGGAGGCCGCCTGCGATCGTCGGGGTGCCTGAATTGGTCGTCGCCCAGCCTTCGGCGTTTCCGGCGGTGTTGAAGTTCCACCGGGCATCGAGCCTGAACTCGACCGTCTGATCGACGAAGGACGCGATGCCTCCCGCCTCGGCCGTGGCGCGGATGACATAAGTGCCCGCCTGCGAAAAGGCCGTCTGTGGTGTCGCGCTGTTCTGGGTTCGGAAGGTCACCACTCCAGGCCCGGAAATCTTCTGCCACGACCAGGTCGAGGCAACGTCGGCGCTGGCGGTGAGGGTGAAGTTGTTGGAGAGGCTTGGGTTCTGTCCAGGCGCGAAGGTGATCTTCGGAGCTGTTAGAGTGCTTGCGCTTTCGACGAGCGAGACGTTGTCGAAGTTCGCAACCGAGTTGCCGTTGTTGTTGAAGGACGAAACCATCAGGCCCGCCACCATCGTCGAGGGAGCCGTGCTGATCGTTTCCGCTGGTCCGAGCTGGAACCAGTTCGTGCCGTCGGTCGAGCGGAAGCTGGTGAAGACATTTCCCGACCGTGTGAGCCTCACCCAGTAGGGCGCGGTAAAGGACGTTGTGCCGGTGCCGTTTCCAACGGTGGTGGCTCCGTTGGTGGCCCGAGTCTGGAACGGGAGGCCGTTCAACGGAGTGGCAAAGAGGAAGGCGTTTGCGGCATTTGCCGCAGTGGAAGCGCGCACCATCACCCCGGCCTTGGCCCAGGGATCGGTCCGATCCTGGGACACGACTCGTGCGGTGAGCTGTGCGTCGCCGCTGTAACTCTGGGAAAGGTAGTAGAAGCTGTCCGAGGTGGAGAAGATGTCGGCGCCGCTGCCATTCACGGTGAAGGTCGAGCCGCTGATCGTGCGCGAGCCCGCCTGTCCGGGTGAGCCGATGTCAGCGCCGACCCAGGTGTTTCCGGGAGCCGCCTGCGAGGCGAGGGGTTCGAGGAGGACATTGTCAAAGACCGCCGCCGAGGTCGAGGTGTCAGTGTGGGCCGTGACCGCCAGGCCCCAGACGGCGCTCGTCGGGATGTCGGCGATGGTCGTCGCGCTGCCTTGTTGGACCCAGGTCACCCCATCCTCGCTGCGGAACGAGGTGTAGGTCGTGCCGATGCGTTTCACCCGCAGCCAGTAGGGTGCGCGCAGCGTGTGGGAGGTCGGTTCGGTGTAGGCGGCATCCTCCAGGCGTCTCGTGAACCGCACCCCACCGCCACTGGTCACAGTGGCTGCGACGTTCGCGCTTTCACGGTCGAGCGAGGAGCGCAGCGTGAGGCCGCCAAAGGCCTTGCCGCCGTTGGTGGCGGAGAACCCGGAGACGCGGCAGGTGATCGACCCATCTCCTGTTAGAGGCTTCCAGGCCATGCGCATGGAGTCGCTCATTTCCTCGAAGCCCATGCCTGAACCTGTTAGAGAGACCGTGCTGCTGGTGAGGGTCTGGCCGCCGGAGGTGCTGGCATCGCCGATGTTCTGGACGGTCCAGCCCGCCGCGACTGGGAAGCCACTGATGGTGCCGGTGAAATTCGCCGCCACGACCTCGACGCTCACGCTGCGGGTCACGGACGACGAACCGAGGGTCGCGGTGACGTTGAACTGGTAGGTGCCGGTCGTGGGAAAGCTGAGCTGGGCGGGGAGGGAGGTTGCGTTTGAAATCGTCGCCGTGCCCGGGCCGCTGGTCTGCGTGAGGTTGATAACGGGGGTGCTGCTGCCGATGCTGCCATCGATCACCAGGCCCTGGTTGACCTGGACTACGGCCTTTCCATTTCCCGGTCGGGTGAGGGTGAGCTCGGCCTGTGGGGCGACGTGGGTGCCTTTGAGTTCGGTGACCAGAGATGCGACCGCCGTCTCATCCAGCGCACCGCGATAGAGCCGCACTTCGGCGATCCGGCCATCGAGAAAGCGGGCGGCATTCCGGCTCCCCCCGAGCGTGAGCGTGATGGCACTGCGGGCGACATTGAGGAACTCCGCCCCCTGCCTCCGGGAAACGCCCGAGACGCCATCAACATAGACCGCCATGTTGCGGTCCGATCCTGCGGCGTCGCCGCTGACTTCAGAGCCATCCCAGGTCGCGACGACCACATGCCACTGGCCGTCGGCGATCGAACTACCAGATCCGTAGTGGGTCGTGTCGGTGTTGCCGATCCCGAAGCCTGGCTTGCCAGTGGATGGCAGCGCGAGCCCCCAGTCGTTCTTCACCCCGGACTCGTCGGCATCGATCAGGCCGGTGTTGTCGAACCAGTTCGTTTCGGTGCCGGTGCCGGTCGAATCGACCCGGACCACCATTGCGACGCTGAAAGCCGTTTCACCGCCGACCGGGTTCGAGGCGGTTGGCAGGGCCAGACGTGCGGTGCCCGGAAAGTCGATCGCGGCTTTGCCGGTGGGGGTGGCGTTGTGGATCAATGTGGTGCTGCCGACTGCACCATTTGCCGCGGCATTGCTCCAGGCCTCGGTTCCGCCCTGGCGCTGCCAACTGGTCACCGCAGCGCCGTCGGCAAGCGTGGCGACGAGATCCTGCGCGACCCATTTCATTTCAAGCGCCGGAGTGGTCGGTCGCGCCCAACTGTAGCCCGTGGCCGTTTCGATCTGCCCCATGTCGGTCCGTACACGGCCGTCACGATAGTAGCCGGCATCCGGTCCGCTGGTGACACCGATGACATACCAGCGTCCGTTTTCAAACATGTAGAGCGGGCCACCTGAGTCCCCGGGCGCAGTACCACCTTCATAGTAGGTCGTCGGACGAGATGAGTTGTTCAGCCGGCTTGGCGGGCCGTCGAAGTCGTAGTAGAGGAAATTCGACGTCACGGCCGCTGGGGGAGAGGCGACGTTGTTGACCTCAAGCCGGGTGGTCATCGCGCGGAAGACGCCGTCGTAGAAAGGTCCCGTGCCACCGTAACCGAGCACGCCATTTCCGCCGTTCGCCACCTTCCACGCCAGCCTGCCGTTCTCAGCGGACCCGCTGTAGGGGGCGGTCATTTTCCCGAGCGTGCCGGTGAAGGGCGTGGACGTCACGATGAGAAGGTGGTCCGCCCCGATGTTCGTGAATGCGGCTCCCGAACGGCTCTGGCCGTTCCAGGTCGCGGTCACCGTGCCGCTCGCGGCATAGTTCACGCAGTGGGCGGCACTGAGCAGGACGTTGGGTGCGATCAGCACCGCCGAGCATCCCGGGATATTCGCCCGACTGGCGAAGGGCGGCAGGTTGGCGAGGCTGACCGACTGGCTGCTGCCGGTGTCGCGATTGTACATGACCGCCCCGGCCCGTTGACCTGTTAGAAGGCCGCAGAGCAAACCGATCCATGGGAGTACACGAAAGCGACAGTTGATCACTCGGCAACGCGTTGGGTTTCTGAGAAGACTGGGGCTGGATCCGATGCGACCACGGCCCAGTAAGGATCGTATCTTATGCTCCCTGAGCCGAATCCATAGCGGATAAATCCACGAATTCCTCGCGTGTTCACGGGACCGTTTTCCGTCAGCCCCGACTCGCCTGTGGGTCCCGGGCCTAAGCGGATCCATGCATGGGGCTCGATCCGCGCTGATGGCAGGCACGAATGTGTCAGCCCTGAAACCTCGAAAGTCTGGCCACCGCAGATCCGTTATGCTGCGGTCTTTGAGTTTATTCCCATCCATGAAGTTCCTTCTCCACGTCCTGCTCCTTGGCCTCTCCGCCCTGCATCTTTCCGCTGACCCACTTCAAAGGGCCAGGCACGTTTTCGTCATCAGCTTCGACCAGGCGAACCCCGCCGGGATCGCGAAGGCGGAAATGCCACTGTTCAAGCAGATGAGTGCCTCCGGAGCCCACACGTGGGAGGCCTACACGGTTGTCCCCAGCCTGACCCTGCCCTCCCACACCTCGATGCTGACCGGTGTTGGTGTCCAGAAGCACCAGATCCTCTGGAACGATTACAAGCCGGAGCTCGGAGTGGTGAAGATCCCGACCGTCTTCAGCCTCGCGAAGGAAAAGGGAATCGCCACCGCGATGTTCGTGGCGAAGGAAAAATTCCGCCATCTGGTGATCCCCGGAAGCGTGGACAGCTTTGTCTGCCCGAAGGATGTCACCGCAGGCAGCGTCGCGGCGGAATTCGCGAAATCGGTCGGCACTTTGAAGCCCGGCCTGTGCTTCATCCACTTCGGCGATCCCGATGTGGCGGGCCATGAGTTCGGCATGAATTCTCCGGAGAAAATGAAGGCCTTTGCCGAAACCGATCAGGCCCTGAAGGTCATCCGCGACGCCGTGAAGTCGGCCGGGCTTGAGGATTCCAGCGTCTTCATCCTGACCGCCGACCATGGTGGCCACGACTTCAAGGACAAGAACGGCATCACCCGCGGCACCCATGGAGATCCGGACTCGGATGACGTGCTGATTCCATGGATCGCTTGGGGAAAGGGAGTGAAGCCGGGTTTCCAGATCACCGCGCCTGTGGTCCAGTATGACACCGCCGCCACGGCCCTGTGGCTGCTCGGCGTGCCGGTGCCCGAGGGGTTCTGGGGGAGGCCCGTGACGAGCGCTTTCGTTCCCGAGGAAAAAAAGTGAATCCATCCGCTGGTTTTCCACGAATCGATGTTCGAGCCATTCGGCACGACTTCCGCTCAGATGGAATCCAGCCACCATGATCCTTTCCTTCCAGCCGCGCACCTGCCCCGGGTTCTTCCCGATGCGGAGACCGCGCGTGCACCGTGGCGGGTCAGGCTGGTCCAGCAAATTTCCTTCAACCGTCGCCCAATTGGCCGGTTGCATTCTAACAAGTCTGCACTACCTGACAGCGTGAGCATTTCCAGCCCATTCACTCCCGACCTCCTTGCCCGAGTGGCTCGTGGGGACGCGCGTGCGATGGATGCCTGCATTGAGGCCCATGGCGGTCTGGTCTGGAGCATCGTCCTGAAACGGGTTCGGGATCGTTCCGCCGCCGAGGACCTCACCCAGGAGATCTTCACGGAGATCTGGAAAACCTCCGGCCGCTATGATCCCTCGATCGCCAGCGAAAGCGGCTTCATCGCGATGATTGCGAGACGTCGCGCCATCGATTGGTCGCGCAAGCAACAGCGCCTGCCGGAAATGGAAAGCCTGCCGGAAAAGGCTGATTTTCCCGCCCCGGTCGAGACACCCGGGCTTGCGATGGATCGCGACTCGCTCTGGAAGGCCCTCGAGTCCCTGCCCGACGAAACCCGCAAGCTCTTCACGCTCCATTTCGAACAAGGCCTCACCCACAGTGAGATCGCCGAGTCCACCGGGCTGCCGCTCGGCAGTGTGAAAACCCGCCTCCGTCGCGGACTTCTCGAAGCCCGGGCCCTGCTCGGCCGTCTCGGAGACCGCCTGAACCTCAACCCCGAATCACGGTCATGAACGTCGAAGATCGATGGACCCGGTTCGAGGAGCTGGACGCCGGCCGAGTGCTCGGGGATCTGGATGCCGCCGAACTCGCGGAATGGCAGGAGCTTTCCCGCGACTTCGGCAGTGACGACGCGCTTGACCAGCTTGCCGCCGAAGTCGAGGCGGTGTTGATCTTGGAGAAGCCCCTCGTGCTTCCTCCTGCGGTCGCCGCACGCTTGAAGCGTGAGTTCGCCCCCTCACCCTCACCCGCCGTGAAAAGCACCGGGAAGATCGTGATCGGTCCGTGGCTTGGGTGGGCGGTCGCCGCCTGCCTTCTGGGGCTGCTGGTGGTCAACCGCCTCATCTCCAGCCAGCCTCCCACCGCTGAGCAGCGACGTTCGTTGCTGGTGGAAAAGGCCGCCGATGCCAAGCGACTCCCCTTCGCTCCGGTCGGCAATTCCTACTCCGCCGCCAAAGGTGAGGTCGTGTGGAGCGACTCCCGCCAGGAAGGTTACATGACGCTTTCGAACATCCCGGCCAATGATCCGGCCAAGCGTCAGTATCAGCTCTGGATCGTCGATCCGGCCCGCGATGAGATCCCGGTCGATGGCGGCGTCTTCGACATCCCTGCCGGGGCCACCTCGGTGGTGATCCCGATCGATGCCAAGCTCGCGGTCAGAAATCCTGCTGCCTTCGTCATCACCCTCGAACAACCGGGCGGTGTCGTGAAGTCGAAGCAGGAAGTGGTCGTCGCGTTGGCGAAGTCCTGAGCCTCCCTCGCAGGATCGAAAGCTGCCAGATCGGGTCTGATTTCCATCTCAGCAGGCGCTGAGGAGCCGCAGAGATCAGCGGGGCGACTTCAATCATGGTTGATCTGCGCTCTCATCCATACTCCGCGACTCTGCGGAAAGTCAGGGTGCGATCTTCGCGGCGTGGATGTATCGCAGACAGCCCCTGTGACGCTCACGATCATTGGGGAAAGCGGTCAAAATGCAATGTCTTCTGATAATTGAAAAAGATTCATAAAATCTGAATCCAGCCTTCTTGTTATCACGAAGTGTAGGTTGGAAGTTGAGAACGACCTCATCCAAGACAAACAAGCAAACTCATGAAGACACTTATTACATCCCTGTTCGGACTCATTGCCCTCAGCTCGATCTCTTTCGCGGACGACAAGAAGGACATCGTCGCCACCGCCGAGGCGGCTGGCAATTTCAAGACCCTCGTCGCCGCCGTGAAGGCTGCCGGACTGGTCGATACCCTCAAGGGCAAAGGACCGTTCACGGTCTTCGCCCCCACCGACGAAGCCTTCGCCAAGCTTCCCGCCGGGACCGTCGAGGAGCTGTTGAAGCCTGAAAACAAGAAGAAGCTGACCGACATCCTCACCTACCACGTCCTCGCCGGCAAGGTGATGGCCGCCGATGTGAAGACCATGGAGGCCAAGACCGTTCAGGGCTCCAGCGCCGCCGTGAAGGTGGCCGATGGCAAGGTCACGATCGACAAGGCCAACGTCATCAAGACCGACATCGAGGCCAGCAACGGCGTCATCCACGTCATCGACACCGTGATCATCCCTGCCGCGAAGTAATCCCCCTTCCTGTCTCCAACTTTTCCGGACACTCATCTCTCGATGGGTGCCCGGATTTATCATGTCTGGATGGCGACACCAAAAAAAGGGTCGGAAACTGGGGGCATGGGTCGCCTCTCAACACCCGCAGGCCATCACTTGGCAAATCGCTCCGGGACACTCATCTCCCGAGGCTCTCGGCGTGACTTCCTGCTACCCGTTGCAACCAGACCCTCAGGCGATCTGTTGGAATGCGGCACCTGAGCCCTCTTGGAAATCCAAGGATGGAATTAGCGCATCTCCATGAAGCCGAGAGTTCGGTCTCCTGAAACCACCTTCGAACCCCGCCCCGGCCGACGCTGATCCCTCTCCCGCTTGTTCCATGGTCTCCCCGTCCCCTCGGCCTGGGGAAGTCTCTGCATCCTCCGTTCGTGGTAATCCCTTCAGGGTGTTCTTCAAGGAACCCGAAAGAGGAGAGGAACAAGATCAGCAAGGTTTTCCAAATTGCAGCGGACCTTCACTTCATCCAATCTGACAACAGGCAATGAGGTGGCTCTGGAAAAATTCAACGCTCGTGTTGGTCTATGTCTTGTTCCTGACGTCGACCGTCTTCTATGTCAGGAATCGAATCAAGTTTTGGGATGTGGAGAATTGGCCCTGGGTCCATGCGGAGGAGGTTCGAGAATCCGGATCGCTTGACTCCGTGCCCGTGCAGACACGAACCGGATCAGGCTCTATGCGGACCGACACCCACTCCGTTCAATTTGAATACCAGGTTCAGGGAAAATCCTACCGTGGCGAGCTGGCGTCCCCGGATGGTGGTGGACTGCCCCTCAATCCAACCCTCCATGAGGTGAAGAGGGACTCCGGAGGTGAACCAATGTCTTCACTTGAAGGAACGCCACTTGTGCCATGGCGGGCCTACTACAAGCCCTCGTCCCCGGAAATCGCCGTGATCAACCCGATCCCCTACCAAGGAACGAGATGGCTGGGCACTGCAGCAGTCTCGGGTTTGCTGGTTCTCGTTCACCTTTACTTTTCTCTGCCTTGGCTCGACCCACACAAATCGAGAAGTCACCGCAAGCCTCCACAGAGCTCCATCCCATGAACCCACACCGGACCCTCGCAAGCCTGGGGCGCTTTGGAGGCTTCTGTGCGCGACATTCGCTTGCGCTGCTGGTAACCATGGTGCTGCCCTCTGTGCTTTGGACGATCACCTACTTCGCGTTGCTTCTCTGGGCCGCGTTCACGAATGGCGGGATCGGTGGACCACTGGCCTATCCGGCAGGGCTAGTCTTCGTTATAGGTGTGGCCGCAGTCTCGGGCCTGATGTTGTTGATGCCCTCGACCGCGATGGCCGAGTGGATTGGCAAGCGATTCGCACTACCCATTTTCGCCCAGATTCCCATCAGTTTGAGCCTGCTTGCCGTGCTTTGTCTCGTGGTCGTTGCGGGTGCGACTGCCGCAGGAGTGCCGACGTCCTTTCGGGGTTTCTCCTTGAGCCTCGGAACCCTGTTCACCGCACATCTGGTTCCTCTCGGACTCTATTGGTGGGTGGTGCAGAGCGGGCCGCTTTCGCTATCGCTGCTGCAACGCCTTCTCCATCATCTGCACTCCTGGATCAACAAAGGCCGCACACGCTCATCATGATCCAGGTCGGCAGCACAGCCCGATTCTCGAACATGCCCGAGTGCCGTGGGTCAGTCGGCGCATCGTGACATGGTCTGTTGGTGGGCATGATATCGGCGTGAGGCCGGACTCAATACGGAGAAGGGGATTTCATCCCCTTGGGCGGAGGCTGGGGCAATGGCTGGGCTTGGGCGGAAGGGGATGCAATCCCCTTCTCCGTATTGCCCCGTCTCCAGAAAATCCACCCACCCGAAAACTGTTCATTTGACCTGTTTTCACCGTTCTGGTAGTGGCTCCTTCAACTCGACCCGCTTGATCTGTCATGAACGCGAATGCCCCGACCTCGACCGCTGATCGCCTCGCCCCGCTGCTGAAACAAGTCTTCGGCTACGACAGCTTCCGCCCTTTGCAGGAAGACATCATGGCCGCCACCCTCGGCGGACTTGATACCGTGGCCATCCTTCCCACCGGTGCGGGGAAGAGCCTCTGCTACCAGCTGCCGGCGCTGGTCCGTGAGGGATTGACCGTGGTGGTCTCGCCGCTGATCGCGTTGATGAAGGATCAGGTCGATCAACTCCAGGCCGCCGGGGTGGCCGCGACCTATCTCAACTCCACCCTCGATCCCGCCGAGCTGCGGGCGCGGCATGACGATCTCAATGCCGGAAAATTCCAGCTCCTCTACGTCGCGCCGGAACGCCTGCTGGCCGGAGATTTTCCAAGGAAACTCGCCGGCTGGAAAGTCGCGGCGATCGCGGTCGACGAGGCCCACTGCATCAGCGAATGGGGCCACGATTTCCGCCCGGAATACCGCCAGCTCGCGACCCTGCGCGAGCGCTTTCCCGGCGTGCCCTTCCTCGCCCTCACCGCCACGGCCACGCCGCGTGTCCGCGAGGACATCATCGGCCAGCTCCGCCTGCGCGAGCCGCAGGTGTTCATTTCCTCCTTCAACCGGCCGAACCTCAGCTATCGCGTCATTCCGAAGAGCAAGCCGGAGCGGCAGGTCTGGGAGTTCGCCAGCGCTCGACCCCAGGACGCGGGCATCATTTACTGCGCTTCCCGTAAATCGACCGAGTCGCTCGCCGCCACATTGCGGGCCGAGGGGATTTCCGCCGTGGCGTATCATGCCGGGCTCGATGCCGCCGAGCGTTCGCGAAACCAGGAGGCCTTTCTCCGCGATGAGGCCCGCGTGGTTTGTGCAACGGTCGCCTTCGGCATGGGCATCAACAAGCCGAACGTCCGCTGGGTGATCCACTTCGACCTGCCGAAGAACATCGAGGGCTACTACCAGGAAACCGGTCGGGCCGGTCGCGATGGTCTGCCGGGGGATTGCCTGCTGCTTTACTCGCGGGGCGATGTGATGAAGCAGCTCAACTTTCTCGACGAGATCAGCGACCCGCAGTCCCAGGCGGTGGCGCGGGCTCAGCTC
>JAIXPW010000254.1 GCA_027485995.1 Verrucomicrobiaceae bacterium | reverse complement strand
GAATACACCGAAGCCGACATCCGTTCACTCGACTGGCGCGAGCACATCCGACTCCGCCCGGGCATGTACATTGGCAAGCTGGGCGACGGCACCTCGCCCGACGACGGACTCTACATCCTGCTCAAGGAGGTCATCGACAACTCGATCGACGAATACATCATGGGCAACGGCAAGGAAATCCGCGTCGAGATCGACGAGGAGGGACGGGTCGAGGTCCGCGACTTTGGCCGTGGCATTCCGCTCGGGAAACTTTTCGACTGCGCCGCCCAGATCAACACCGGAGCGAAGTACGACAGCGAGGCTTTCAAGAAAACCGTCGGCCTCAACGGCGTCGGCATCAAGGCGGTCAACGCACTTTCCAGCTTCTTCGAGATCCAGGCCTGGCGCGACAACGAGACCAAGGCGCTCGAGTTCTCCAAGGGCCAGCTCGCGGTGGACATGAAGAACCCGCGTCGCGAGGAGGCACCGAACGGCACGCGATTGGCCTTTGAAATCGATCGCACGATTTTCCCGGCGAAGTCGAAGTTCAAGGAGGCGACCGTCGAGAAGATGTGCCGCTACTACTCCTACCTGAACCCGGGCCTCGCGGTCGTGTTCAACGGCAAGAAGTTCAAGTCGAAGGACGGCCTGCTCGACCTGCTGCGCGAGGAGATGGAAAGCGAGGCGCTTTACGAACCGATCCACCTCGTCGGCAAGGACATCGACATCGCCTTCACCCACACGCCGGAATCGAGCGAGGAGTACTACACCTTCGTCAACGGTCAGAACACCACCCAGGGCGGCACGCACCTTCAAGCCTTCCGCGAAGCCTTTGTGAACGCGATCCGTGGCTTCTACAAAAAGCAATACGAGCCCTCCGACATCCGCGCCGGACTGGAGGCCGCCATCTGCGTGCGCATCGAGGAGCCGGTGTTCGAGTCCCAGACCAAGACCAAGCTCGGTTCCACCGGGGTTTCCCCGAATGGCGAGTCGCTGCGCACCTTCATCGGAAATTTCCTCAAGGAGCACCTCGACAACTACCTTCACAAGAACCCGCGCGTCGCCGAGGCGATCCAGAAGCGCATCCAGCTTGCCGAGCGCGAGCGCAAGGATCTCAAAGGCGTCCAGAAGCTCGCCCGCGACCGCGCCCGCCAGGCGAAGGTCCACAACAAGAAGCTTCGCGACTGCCGTGTGCACTTTGATACGAAGCACAAGCGCCGCGAGGAGAGTACGCTCTTTCTAACAGAAGGCGACTCCGCCTCGGGCTCGATCACCAAGAGCCGCGACGTGGAAACGCAGGCCGTGTTCTCGCTGCGAGGCAAGCCGCTCAACACCTTCGGGCTCGCCCGGAAGATCGTGTATGAAAACGAGGAGTTCGCCCTGCTGCAGGCCGCGCTGAACATCGAGGGCGGATTGGAAGAGCTGCGCTACAACAAGGTCGTCATCGCCACCGATGCCGACGTCGACGGCATGCACATCCGCCTGCTGCTGCTGACCTTCTTCCTCCAGTTCTTCCCCGAGCTCATCCGTGAGGGGCACCTCTTCATCCTCCAGACGCCGCTGTTCCGCGTGCGCAACAAGAAGGAGACAATCTACTGCTACGACGAGGAGGCGAAGCAGAAGGCGCTGACGAAATTGGGCAAGTCCTCCGAGATCACCCGATTCAAGGGTCTTGGTGAAATTTCTCCCGATGAGTTCAAGTTCATGATCGGGGCCGACATGCGACTCGACCCCGTGGCCTACGAGGAAGGCAAGGGCGTCAAGGACCTGCTCGCCTTCTACATGGGCAAGAACACGCCCGACCGTCAGGACTACATCATTGAGAACCTCCGCGAGGACGTCGACCGACAGGTCGCCTGACCGTGGAGGCGGATTCCATCCGCCAAGCTTTCAGAGAAGAGATTTAACCACAGAGAACTCAAAGAACACAAAGGGAAGACCTCAAGTTCCTCTTTCTTTGTGCTCTCTGTGATCTTTGTGGTTCATCATTTCTTCCCCTCACCGCCGCATCCGGTGCCACTCCGAGGTGTCCGGCGTGATCAGCAGATCCAGCGGCTGATCCTCCAGCGCGAAGCTGGAAATCAGGTCCTCCAGCAGCACGAGCGAGGCGACGGCATCGTAGAGCGCATCGTGCCAGCGCTTTCCCGGGACAAGGGTCTCGATCGTTTCCGTTAGACCGCGTGCTGAAGAGACCGCGCCGAGTGAGTGGTCCTTCAGCTCAGGCCAGGCGGCTCTGGAAAGCAGCAGGGTGTCGATCCACGGGCCGAATCCATGACCGGGAAAGGTCCGCAGGAAGCGCTTTTCGGTGCCCTTGCCGTGGGCGACCACGACGGCTCCCGCGAGCCGGGCTTTCAGCTCCGGCCAGAGCGAGAGCAGGGCAGGGGCGTCGGCCAGATGCTCGGGGCCGATGCCGTGGACTTTCCGCGCCGCCCAGGTTACCGGCTGGTCGGTCCGCAGGTAGGACATGAAAGTTCCGCCGTGGCCCGCTAGGGGCGACCACTCCGCCAGCCCGATCTGCACCGGCGCATCGGTCCGTCCCGGGGCGGCTCCGGCGGACTCGAAGTCGATGGCGGTGAAACGGCAGTCGCGGAGGATCGGCACGCGGCGAGGCTGGCGCTGAACCGTCGTCGTCTCAAGCTCCGAGCCGCGATTTCCTCCCCGATCGCGGGGAAATGGGCGCTTGCATGAGGGCCTTCCGTCGCAGATTGTCCCGCGCTCCATGCCGGATCGCCGACTTCCCCTCTGGCTCTATCCGAACCTCCTGAGCCTCGATGCTCCGTTGGTTGCGGTGCTGTGGCTGTGGGTCTTCTCCAAAACCTGGGGCATCGTTTATGGCGAGACCCACTATTATCTCGTGCTCGGCTTGGCGGTTTGGGCCATCTACATCCTCGACCGCCTGTTTGATGCCTCCCTTCGCAGCGGTTCTCCCGAAATGCTGGAGGAACGACATCGCTTCCACACCCGGCACAAGCGGCTGTTCTTGATCGGCGGGATCGTCGCGGCCGCCTCCGCCCTTCTGATCACCTTGGCGGCCCTGCCGATGCTGATTTTCAGTTATGCGATCTTCGGCGGGATGCTGGTCCTGGTCTTCTTCGGGCTGAGCATTCTCAGCTCCCGGAAAAAGGGGGAAGTCGAATACGGCAAGAACATCGTGGCGGGTTTCACGTTTGCCTATGGCACCGCGCTCGCGGCCCATGTGCAGGTTCCGGCGCTCGACAGTGTGGTTGGCACCCGCTTCCTTGATCTCGCGATCAAACCCGAGGTGCTTGTATTCGCCGTGTTGTGCATTGTGAACATCACGGCGATCGACGTGTGGGAATACAGCCTGCAAAGCCCGGACCTGGAGGAAAAGGCGACGGCTGAACTTTCCATCACCCTGCCCCTGGCCTTGCTCGCGGTGGCCTCCGTCATTTTTGCCTATCAGGCCTCGTCCGACGATGGCAAGGGGACGATCGAACGATTCTACTACGTGGCGATCCTGACAGCCTCCGCTTTGTTCTACGTTCTGGGGCGCTGTCGCGATCGTTTCAGTGGCCCGCAGTTGCGGGTGCTGGCGGATGTCGCGCTGATCATCCCGGTGGGGGTCTTCGCAGTCCTCCGCTTGACGTCCTGATCCGTGCTTGCGGCCTCCGCATGCGGCTCCTAGCCTCCCTTCCTACGTTTTATGGCGAAACCACTCGACTTCAAACTTCCCGCATTCCTGTTTCTTGGGGCACCGGGCTCCGGCAAGGGCACGCAGGGCAAGATCCTCGGCACCGTGCCCCGCTTTTTCCACTGTGCCTGCGGTGATGTGTTTCGCTCCCTCGATACCCGTACGCCCTTGGGCCAGCGCTTTGTCCATTACTCCAGCCGCGGTGAGTTGGTTCCGGATGAACTGACCATCGAGCTCTGGCACGCGCAGATCCTGAACTGGAGCGACGCCCACATCTACAAGCCGGACATCGACTTCCTCGTGCTCGATGGCATTCCCCGCAATGTCCGCCAGGCCGAGATCCTTTCCGAGCATGTCGAGGTCCACCAGGTGTTCCATCTTTCCTGCCCCGACCGCGAGGAGCTCGCCCGACGTATGCGCAA
This sequence comes from Verrucomicrobiaceae bacterium, assembly GCA_027485995.1. GTDB lineage: Bacteria > Verrucomicrobiota > Verrucomicrobiia > Verrucomicrobiales > Akkermansiaceae > Luteolibacter. The sequence goes on along the minus strand of JAIXPW010000254.1, from coordinate 21,972 downwards.
GCGGGCCCTCAAGGACAACCGAATCGATGACGCCAGCGACAAGGTCATCCAGCAGCGCATCGCCACCTATGAGGCCGAGACGAAACCGATTCTCGAGTTCTATTCCGGTAGCAAGGTGTTCGACATCGATGCCACCCAGGCTCCGGTCAAGGTGCTGCGCGACATCGTGGACCGCATCACCTCGCTGGAGGCCTTTCAGAGGACCAGCAAGACCGCTCCATGAGGATCGCCTTTCTCGGCACCGGTGACATCGCGATCCCGGCGTTCAAGCGGCTGATCGAGCAAGGGCCGCGCCCGCTGGTGCTGGTCACCCAGCCCGACAAGCCGGTGGGCCGGCACCACATGCTGACTCCGCCAGCGATCAAGACCGTCGCGCTGGAGGCCGGGATCCCCGTGCTCCAGCCGGAAAGGATCCGGGACATTCACGACGACCTCGTGGCCATGCAGTTCGATCTCGTGGTGGTGATGGCCTACGGCCAGATCCTCAGCTCGAAGTTCATCGCGCTGCCCACCCTGGCCTGCATCAACCTTCATGCCTCGCTGCTCCCAAGGCATCGAGGTGCTGCCTGCATCCAGGCGGCGATTGCCCAGGGCGATCCTGAAACCGGTATCTCGGTGATGCATGTTGTCAGGGCACTCGATGCGGGCGACGTGATTCTAACGAAGGCCATTCCAATTCACCCGGATGAAACCGGTGGCAGGCTTCATGACCGGCTCGCCGAACTGGCCCCCGAGGCGATGTCGGAGGCCATCGCTCTTCTCATTTCGGGAACGGCACCGCGCAGTCCGCAGGACGAATCGAAGGTGAGCTACATCTCGAAGCTCGAACGCGACGATGGTCTGCTCGATTTCACCCGATCCGCTCTTGAACTGGAGCGGACGATCCGTGCCTACGATCCCTGGCCGGGAACGTTCCTGACCGTCCTCGAAAACGGGAAACCACGCCGCTTGAAGGTGTTTCCGCCGACCCGGGTGATCGACCGCGACCTGTCACCAGGTGTGATCGAGGTCGTGGAAGGGGAACTACTGATCGGCACGATGGAGGGTGCCCTGAAGCTCGAAGTCGTTCAGCCAGAGGGGTCGAAGCGGATGTCGGTCAGCGACTACCTTCGGGGTAAATTGCCGTCGAAGATTTGACATTCGGCACGGAATCTGTTTTCCGGTCGTTCAATGTTTTCGTGCGATCAGATTTCCAAGGTGGTGGTGCTTGGTGGCGGCAGTGCAGGCCTGATGGCGGCAGTGACAGTGAAGCGCCTACTGCCGCAGCTCGATGTAAAGCTCATCCGCAGCGCGGACATCGGAGTGATCGGAGTGGGAGAGGGGACCACTGCGGTGTTTCCTTCCCATTTCTTTGAGACGCTCAAGGTTTCAAAGGAAGAGTTCTATCGCGAGACCCAGCCGACCTGGAAGCAGGGCATTCGATTCGAGTGGGGGCCACGTGATTATTTCAATTACACCTTCGAGTTCCAGTACGACGCCCAACGGCAGGGCATGTCTTGCGCCAATGGATTCTATGCCGATGAGGACTGCCGGGATCTCGATCTGCCGAGCGCCTTGATGGATCGTGGAAAAGCCTTTGTTTCCGGACCGCTGGGCAAGCCGCTGGTAAGGGGCAACTACGCCTTCCACATCGAGAACCACCGACTCGTCACCTACCTGGAAAAGCTGGCCGCTCGCACCGGCGTGGAGCTTTCCGAAGGTACCCTCCAGTCCGTGGAGCAGGGGCCGAACGGCGATGTCACTTCGATCACCTTCGAAGACAATCGACGGATCGAGGCGGATCTTTTCATCGATGCCTCGGGCTTTCGGGCCGAGCTGATCGGTCGGGTGATGAACGAGCCTTTCCTGCCCTTTTCCTCCGGACTTTTCTGTGACCGTGCCGTCATCGGCGGCTGGGATCGCGGGGAGGATCCACTCGTCGCCTACACCACGGCGGAGACGATGGATTCCGGCTGGTGCTGGAAGATCGAGCACGAGCACTGGATCAATCGCGGCTATGTTTATGCATCGCAGTTCATCAATGATGAACAGGCCCTGGAGGAGTTCCTGAGAAAAAATCCGAAGGTCTCCAACACCCCGCGGGTGGTGAAATTCCGCAGCGGCCGCTATGACCGGAGCTGGGTGAAGAACGTGGTGGCGATCGGGAACTCGTCGGGCTTCGTCGAGCCCCTCGAAGCCACCGCTCTGGCCCAGATCATTTATGGAACGCGCTGGTTGATCGAGCTGCTGCGCACGACCGACCTCCAGCCATCGGATTCTTCACGCCATCTCTACAACACCCAGATGGGGCGGGCCTGGGATGAGATCCGGGATTTCCTGGCCTTCCATTACAAGTTCAACCACCGCATCGAGTCGCCGTTCTGGAGCCACTGCCATCACGACACCAGCCTGGGTGCCTATCAGGGGCTCTACGATTACTACTTGGACGAAGGCCCGGGTCCGCTGATCATCCACGAGGTCCCCCACAAGCCGAACATTTATGGAGTGGAGGGCTTTCTCTCGATGCTCGTCGGCATGAAGGTGCCCTACAAGCGCAGGCGTGAGCCAACCCCGGCCGAGCAGCAGGCCTGGAAGCAGCACTCCGCCGCCATCGCCGCCAAGGCGAACAGCGCCGTCGATTCCGTCAAAGCCCTCGCCGCGATCCGGTCGCCGGGGTGGGTGTGGGAGTGAGGGAGTCAGTGGTCAGTGGTCAGTGGTCAGGGAGGTTTGACGCAGCGATTCTTCACTGGCCCCTCTCGAATACTGACCACTGGCCCCTTCAGGGAAGTTGTCCTGGCCGCTGAGCTTAGAGTGAAAAGCTGTCCTCCGACGGATCCTGCCCGAGTGCGATCTGCACCTCACCGTTTGCCGCGAGATGCGTGAGGCAGTGGTAAACGTCCTCAGGATCGGCGTCGCTGCCGGTGGCGATGTCGGCGGCGGTGCGGGCGTCTGCGGTGAGCTTGCCACGGACCTTGGTGAGCAGTTCGAGGAAGACTCCTGCAGCCTTCTTGCCGGCTTCCACGCCTGGTTGATGGTAGGCGTTGATGTTGACCAGCGAGGCGTAGAGTGAGACCGCGCGTTCGAAGAGGGCGATCACGACACCGAGCTGGAAGGCGTTCACTTCCGGGATGGAAATGGTCAGCGACTTGCGGCCGGACTCATGCAGCGCCTTGCGGGTGCCGCGCAGGAAGCCCTGGAGGTAGTCGGCGGTGGTGGTGCCGGGCTCGACCTCGATGCTCTTGCCATCGCGGCCCTTGCGGACCTCGACAAAGACCGCGAAGAAATTGTTCACGCCGTCGCGGAGCTGCTGGACGTAGGCATGCTGGTCGGTGGAACCCTTGTTGCCATAAACGGCGATGCCCTGGTTGACCGTGTTGCCATCGAGATCAAGGGCCTTGCCGAGCGACTCCATGAGGAGCTGCTGAAGATACTTCGAGAACAACACGAGTGAATCCTTGTAGGGCAGCACGACCATGTCCTTTTCGCCACGACCGTTTCCAACGTGATACCAGGCCAGCGCGAGTTGCATGGCGGCGTTCGTCTTCAGGTCGGTCTTGCGGGTTTCCGCATCCATCGCGGCGGCTCCGGCGAGGAAGGCATCAATGTCGATCCCCTGAAGCGCGGCGGGCACGAGTCCGACGGTGGACATGACCGAGGTGCGTCCGCCGACCCAGTCTTCCATCGGAAACTTTGCGATGAAACCTTGCGCGGTCGAATAGGCATCGAGCTTCGAGCCTTCGCCGGTGATGGCGATCGTGTGCTGGCCGAAATTCAGACCGGCAGCCTCGTAGGCGGCCTTGGCCTCGAGCATGCCGTTGCGGGTTTCGGCGGTGCCACCGGATTTGGAAATGACCATCACCAGGGTCTTGGCGAGACCCTTGCCCTTCAGCGTCGCGAGCACCCGGTCCATGCCGGTCGGGTCGGTGTTGTCGAAGAAATAAATCGGCAGTTTCGCGTTCGCGCCGAGGGCGTCGTTCACCAACTGCGGGCCGAGGGCGGAGCCGCCGATGCCGATCAGCAGGAGCTGCTCGAACTGTCCGCCGGACGGTGGCGTGACCTGACCGGTGTGGACCTTTTCCGCGAAATCCTTCAGGGCCTGGAGCGGCTCGGTGATCTGCATGCGGATCTCCTCGTTCGGGGCGAGGGCGGGGTTGCGCAGCCAGTAATGGCCGACCATCCGCTGCTCGTCCGGGTTTACGATTGCGCCGCTTTCAAGCTCGGCAATGCCGGCGAAGGCCTTGTCGATCTTCGGCTGCATCGTGGCGAAGAACTCGTCCTCGATGTCCATCAGCGAGAAGTCGATGGAGAAGCCGAGTTTCGGATAGCGGATGACGGATTGGCAGTAGCGGGTCCAGGACATGGTTGGGAAAGGAGATGGGTTCAGGCGTAGTGAAGGATGGAATGCACGGTGTGCGGGGCGAGGTGCTCGCGGCCGTTGAGGAAGCCGAGTTCGATCAGGAAGGCGACGGAAACGATCTCCGCACCGAGTCCGCTGAGGAGGTCGAGCGCTGCACGGGCGGTGCCGCCGGTGGCGAGCAGGTCATCGACCAGCATCACGCGTTCGCCGGGCGCGACAGCGTCCTCGTGGAGTTCGACGATCGATTCGCCGTATTCGAGCGCATAGGCCTGCGAGCGAGTCTTCCAAGGGAGCTTGCCCTTTTTCCGGACCGGCACGAAACCGAGCCCCAGACGGTCGGCCACGGCGGCGGCGAAGATGAAGCCACGGGCGTCGATGCCGACGATCTTGCTCACATTCTGGCCCTCGGCGAGGTCGCAAAAGCGGGTGATCGTTTCGCGGAACAGCGGGCCATTCGCGAGGATCGGCGTGATGTCCTTGAAGACGATCCCCGGCTTCGGGAAATCGACCACATCACGAACCGCGGCTTTGAGGGCATCCGGAGAGGACATGCCGGGAGTGTGAACCGACTCCGGGCGGCGGCCAAGGGCAGAATTTCCTGAGGGCAAGGGTGGGCGAGGAAAAGGTCGTCAGCGAAGGCATGATGGCCCCGGCGGATTGCTGGAAAAATGCTTTCTCGGCTGCAAACGATGCCATAGCTACTGGCCCAGCGACATGGATTCTCTACATTATTTGGTCACTGGCGGCGCGGGATTCATTGGATCGCATGTGGTTGAGTCCCTGCTGGCGGATGGCGCGCGGGTGACGGTGATTGATGATTTCAACGACTACTACAATCCGGCCATCAAGCAGCGGAATGTGGCGGGCTTTCTCCCCGACATCGAGCTGGTGCGCGGAGACATCCGCGATCCGGCCCTGGTGGAGCGTCTTTTCGCGCGGGGAAACTTTGACTGCGTGATCCACCTCGCCGCGCGGGCCGGGGTGCGCCCGTCGATCCTGGATCCGAAGTCCTATGTGACCACCAACATTGACGGCACCTTCAACCTGTTGGACAGCTGCCGCCATAACGGAGTGAAACGCTTTGTCTTTGCCTCGTCGTCGTCGGTTTATGGGATCAACGAGAAGGTGCCCTTTGCGGAGGAGGATGCGATTCCCCGGACGATCTCGCCGTATGCTGCCACGAAGCTGGCCTGCGAGCAGATCTGCTCGAACTACTCCTATCTCTTCGGGATGCGGGTGGCCTGCCTGCGCTTTTTCACGGTCTATGGCCCGAGACAGCGTCCGGATCTGGCGATCGCGAAGTTTTTCGCCGCGATCCGCAATGGCCTGCCGATCGAGCGCTACGGAGATGGCGGCACGCGGCGCGACTACACCTACATCGAGGACATTGTCTCCGGGGTGAGGGCGGCGGCGGACTATTCCGCGAGCCAGTTTGAGATTTTCAATCTCGGAGGCTCACGAACAACGAGCCTGGCGGAGCTGATCGAGTCGCTGGAGCGGGTCGCGGGGCGGAAGGCCATCATCGTCCAGAAACCCGAGCAGCAGGGCGACGTGCCGCGCACCTTCGCGGATGTCGAAAAGGCCAAGCGTCTTCTGGGTTGGGAGCCCCACACTCCGTTGCAGGAGGGCCTGGAGCGCTATGCAGAGTGGGCGCTGCGGCAGTAGGGACCGGGCTTGAAGAGAGTTCTGGCCTGCTGGGAAATCTTCTGAAACAGTCCCGCGCATGCCGAGTGAGCAGGTGTCGATCATAGTGCCGTTCTACAACGAGGAGGAGACCGCTGCGGCGGTGCTGGAGGAGGTGAGGCAGACCAATCCGAAGGCGGAGATCATCGCGGTGAACGACGGTAGCAGTGATGGCACCGCCGCGGTTTTGGACCGGGCCTCAGGGGTGCGGGCCCTGCACTTTGCGAAGAACCGGGGTCAATCCGCAGCGATGTATGCCGGCCTGCGGGCGGCGACCCGACCGATCTGTGCGCTGATGGATGGGGATGGCCAGAATGACCCTGCGGATTTCCCGAAACTGGTGGAGGCGCTGCTTTCAGGCGGGGCGGACGTGATTTGCGGCTACCGGGCGAACCGGGTGGATACGGCCAGCCGCCGCTACGCCTCGCGCTTTGCCAATGCCATCCGTCGCCGTTTTCTGCAGGATGGCGTGCGCGACACCGGCTGTTCGGTGAAGGTCTTCCGCCGCGAAGCCGTGGATCATCTGGTGCCCTTCAACGGGATGCACCGCTACCTCCCCGCGATTTTCCTCCAGGCCGGCTTGAAGATCGGTGAGATCCCAGTGAACCATCGCGGACGGATGGCCGGAGCCTCGAAGTACACGAACTGGGACCGTGCCCTGCGCGGGATTTATGACCTCATCGGCGTGCAGTGGCTGCTGCGGCGGAAGGTGCAGTGGAATGCCCAGGAGGGAGGCGTGAAGGTGCCATGATGACCCAGTGGATGATGTGGCTGGCGGTGGCGGAGGTTTCCTGGATGAACCGCTCGATCCATGTGGCGGAGTTCTTCGGCATGGATGTGACCATCACTCCGTGGAAGATTGTCGGTTATGCTGGCGTGGTGTTGTTTGGCGGTCGATGGCTGCCTCAGTTGATCGCCTCCAGGAAGGCGAAGCAGGTGCGGATGCCGCGGGTCTTCTGGGTGATGTCGGTGGCGGGAAGCATCTGTCTGCTGAGCTATTTCACCTTTGGAAAAAATGATTCGGTTGGCGTCCTTTCCAATCTCTTCCCGGCTTGTGTGGCCACCTACAACCTGATCCTGGACATCCGGCATGCGCGTCGTTCCGGGCAGACGGGCGAGGTTGAGAGCAAATCTGAGATTTCATGAAGCATTGGATCGAGACATTCCCACGACTGGCGCTGACGATCGTCGCGGTCTTTTGCTTGTTGCCCGGCACCTGGGTGCTGCCGCTCATGGATCGGGACGAGCCGCGTTTCTCGCGCGCCACCGTGGAGATGAACGAGCGGGGCTCCTGGGCGGTGCCGTATTTCAACAACGAGTACCGTTTTGACAAACCGCCGCTCACCTACTGGTGCATGGAGCCGGGGCTGGCCTTGTTTGGGAAATCCGAGATGGCGGTGCGACTGCACTCGGTGCTGTGTTCGTGGCTCATCGCGCTGGTGCTATTCGAGATGGCCGTGCTGCTGGGGGCCGGGAAAGGGCAGGCCTTTTTCGCCGGTGCGGGATGGTTGACCTGTCTGCAGGTGATTCTCCATGGCAGGACAGCGGTGGCGGACGTGCTTTTGATCCTGTGGATCGTCACGGCGATGTACTGCCTGTTGAAGATCGGCAGGCGCGCCGGGCAGAAGCGGGTGGTGCTGGATCGTTGGTTCTGGGGGCTGGTGGGGAGTCTGGCCTTGGGCTTTCTGGCAAAGGGACCACTGGCATTTCTGGTGCCCGGCCTGGCGATGGCCTTGGGATGGGTGGCGCTGTGGCGGGCCAAACAGGCCGCCGGGCCACTGGGTCGAGCTGCACTGAATTTTGGGGTCGCGTTGATTCCCGCGATGGCCTTGGTGGCGCTGTGGGGCATCCCGGCGCTGAAGTTGACGAATGGTGCGTACTTTGATGTGGGGATCGGCAAGCACGTGGTGGAGCGCGGCACGATGTCCTTCAACAAGCGCAAGTCCGTGCCGGGCCTGTATTACCTGGTGGTGATGATTCCTTTCCTGCTGCCATGGACGGCCTTGCTGCCCAGGGCCCTGGCTGACGCCTGGCGAAAGCTCAACTGGGAGCGGGCGCTGATGTTGGGCTGGTTCGCCGCGCCGTTCCTGATTTTCGGTTTCTATGCCACGCAGCTGCCCCATTACATCCTGCCAGGCTATCCCGGGCTGATGGTGCTCATCGCGCTCATGTTGGGTGCGCCGGTTCTTCGTCAGAACCGGGCCGCCAGATGGTGGCGTGGCATCGCGGTGGGCTTGCCATTCCTGTTGGGGAGTGTGGCTCTCGCAGGTGGCTTGTTCGCCCTGTCACGGCTGGAGGACAAGTCCCTGCCGACCGCCATTGCGGGCGTCGGGGCGCTTTTCCTTCTGCTGGGCTTGGCCAGTCGGAGCATCTCCGGCGGTCGTCCCCTGGTGGGCGTCGTTTTTGCGATGGCTGGAAGCGCGCTGATGTGGCCGGTTTCGCAAGCGGCTCGAAATGCCCACCTGACGGTGCGGTTGCTCGCCGCAATCGGGGAGCCTTCGCCGGGAGAGCTGCGATCCTGGGGCTTTGGTGAGCCGACCCTGGTGTGGTATTTCCAACGACCATGGACGTTCTCCGACGATGGCGATGGCCTTCCGATGACGGTGGTGCGGACGAGGCGCTGGCGACTGGATGAAAAGACCCTGGCCGCGCTCTGGAAGGGTGAGCCCGCTTCACCGGTGGATGATTGCACCGCGGAGGCCCTTCGAAAGCTACCGCCTGGCATCCCCCACTTCGTGCAAGGATGGAGTCCTGGCTCAAGCAGTTGGCTCGAACTGGCCTACGTCAAGGAAGAGAACAAGTGACCGGTTGATTCACCGGGTAGATCGGCTGGCAGCGCATCGCATAGCGCCGCCGCTTGCCGATCCAGCGGGTGCACACGAGGGCCCAAAAAACGCCGATGATGGCCCCGTGCACGACATCGATGGGGAAATGGTTGTTCCCGTGCAGTCTCGCCCACAACATGCTGATGGAAAAAAGGATGCAAGGCACGATGAGCCGCGGATAGGCAATCGCCAGCACGGTGCAGCCAGCCACCGTCGTGGCGCTGTGACCCGAAGGATAGCCGTAGTAGCGGCGGTTGAGCGTGGGGCCAGCGAAGTCCAGTGAGGTGATGTTGGCCTTGATGCAGGTCGATGGCCGGGGTCTGCCGACCAGCGGTTTCAACACCTGGACGAAGACTCCGGCCAGTGCGCCGGCAATGAAGAAGCTCAGGGCCACCCTCTGGATGCGGCGACTGTTGCATCGATAGGCAACGAGCATCACGATTCCAGTGACGACGAGGTTGAAGTAATGAAACTCCCCGATCGCTGAGATCAACAGGGATGCAGGGCGAAGTCCCTTCATCTCCACCCTTTGGACTGCCGCGAAAATCGTCTGCTCGAAGGGCAATAGCAGGGCTGCCGAGAGCACGAATAGAAGCATGAGGCCCAGCCAGGCCTTCAGCGGAACGTTCCGGCATGTTCTCCACATGAAAGCCCACACGAGCTTCCAATCGCGCACCATCGTCATGCCCCAGCCAAGTCCGCTTTGGCCCTCGATTGAAGCAAATTTTCAGTGAAGCGGGGGGCGGACGGTGGCATTCTTAACATTTCCTCGAAAAGCTTGCGAGCATCTGAACTCTCCCGGTCTTGCCTGACACGGACACACAAGGCTCGGAGATGACTGATTCCCGAACGCCCGCACCCATTCCCGGCCAGGGCCGCAGATTCGGCCATCCGCAGTTCTAAACCGCCTGAGGTCGCGGCCAAGGGCAGAATTCCTTACGTCGCGGGAAGGGGGATGAAAAGGGATTTGGGGGGCGATGGACTGCCCTCGATGCTCGCAGGCTCACCTCCCGGCATTCGATGACTTCGCCAAAGGAATCCTGGCGGAGGAGAGGATGTCGTCGAGGGGTTTTTGCGAGCCAGTGATTGTTGCTTCCCCAATGCGCTTCTCTCCTGAGAAGATCCAAATCTTGTCGCAATGGAAACAGGTCACGAAGTCGTAGATGATCCCCTTCGACGTAATGGCCCTAAGGGAATGCCTCGGTGAAAAGCACATCGCGGAACCTCCGCCGGAATTCTTCACTGCATCGGTCAACGTGTAGATGGCGCTGTTCTTGGTCTCGGAAGTCACAAGTTCAGTTGAGCCAAGAATCTTGAATCCATGGTGTTTCTGTTCGGGCTTCAGTTCTTCGTTTGCTTCTTTAAGGGTCATCGGTGGCTCCAACGAAAAGAGGATGAATCTCACACCGCTTTGGAGGGCTTCGGCTGCCTCGTCCGGAAGCTTGTTCGGCGGTCTGACGGGGTTCGTTTTGGAAGGTGGTGCTTTGGGCGAAGGCGCATCGGGTGGCGAGGCAAATCCACTCGTGGCGAACAAGAGTGTAGCGGCGATGAAGGATTTCATGGGACTTATGGGTTGGATGTAATCTTCGGAATCATTGGGAGATCCGATCTCCCAACAAGAAATTTGGCCTTGGAGCTGGCCTGCTCTGCTGAAGCTACGAAGGCCGCAGAAGCTCCGGAGTGGAACTGGAGCAGGGATGTACCAGCTGCTAGAACCTTTCCTTGCGGGGCGGGTGGGGGATGAGAAGTGCGAGTGGGGGCAACAAATGGTCTGCACTCGCTGGATGTGGTTTCAATTCTCGCCTTCCATCGGCTTGGCCAATGGAATCTTGGCGGCGGTCAGGATGTCGTCGAGGGGCTTTTGTGAGCCAACGATGCCTGCGCCACCAATTCTCTTGTCCCCGACATACACCTCGATCTTGGTGCATTGGAAGCAGGTCAGAAAATCATAAATCTTGCCATTTGCGGCGGTCACTCTGAGCGAATGCCTCGGAAGGAAGCATCCCGACCCCTCGGAGGTATGCTTTTTCACGCCTTCGGTGATGGAAGCAATCACCGAGTCCTTGGTGACGGCATTCACAAGTTCGGTGGAGCCAAGGATCTTGAAACCGTGATGCTTCTGTTCGGGTTTCAATACTTCCTTATCGTCTTCAATCGTGATCGGCGGTTCCAACGAGAAGAGGATGAACTTCACTCCGCTCTTGAGGGCTTCGACCGCTTCGTCAGGAAGTTTGTTGGGTGGACTCACGTAATTTGGATTGGCTGGTGAAAGAGGTCCTTTGGAAGAAGGCGCGGCGGGAGGAGCGGCAAACCCAATCGAGGCGAGAAAGAGAGTGGCAGCGATGAAGGATTTCATGATTGAGGTGATTAGATCATCATTTTCGATGCTATTCACATTCCATGATTCCTCAAGAATTTTGCTCTCGGAGCTGGCCTGCTTCGCTGAAGCTACGAAGGCCGAAGAAGCTCCGGAGACGGACTGGAGCTGGGATGCTCCAGCAACGTGAACTTTTCCTTGCGGAATGGGCGCTGGAGTTCTTGATTCATCCCCGATGGTCCGCTTGGTGAGAACGCTCTTCCTGCTTGCCCTGTTTCTGGGTCTGGGAGTTCGTGCGTCCGGAGCACACTTTGATTTCTGTCCGCCGAAAGCCCATGCGGAGGCTTGCTGCGATGGCCATGATGAGGCCGCAGACTCCGAGCATGGTCCGAAATGCCCGCCGTTTCATCATCATCACGACCATCATCATGGCGAGTGCTGCACGACTCCGATGTGGGGTGTGATGAAGCAGGTTGATCCAATGGTTTTCCCCGAGTGGAAGTCCGGCCCGCGTGGGCGGAGTGGCAACGAGCACCCGCCGGAAGGCCCGGTGCTGCCGCTGGACAAGCCGCCGATCATTTGAGTCTGGAAACGCTCCCCTGTGCGGAGTCGTGGCCTGTTAGAACGGGCCGCTCGTTTTCCCCGTGAAGCACTCTGAGGGTGAGTCACGTCCATGTGCCATCCTTTGAGGTAGTTGATTCAAATCATCCTTTTCATGCATCCATTTCGTTTGCCTGCCGTCGCAGCCTTCCTGCTGGCGGCGATTCCCCTCCATGCGGAATCTTCCGTCGTGGTGTCTCTGGCCAGTGTCAGCGACCGCATCCGTGCCCAGAACCCCGATCTCGCCGCCGCTCGTTTCCGCATCCAGGAAGCGCTTGGTCGGATGAATCAATCCGGTCGGCTCGACAACCCGGAACTCGAAACTTCAATCCAACACACCCCCAGCTTTCGGGAAGGAACGATCCAGATCGGCCTGTCGCAACGCTTTCCGGTGACCGACCGGCTTCGTTTGGAAAAGCAGGTCTCGCTTTCCCAACTGAAGGCCGCCGAGGCCGAAGTGCGAGAGGTCGAGAGGACTCTCGTTGGCAAGGCCCGTCAGGGAATCGTCAATGTGCTCCTGCTCCGGCAGCGGCGCGAGTTGCTGCGGGAGCAGTTCGGGGTTTCCAGGGAGTTCGCGGCCTTCCTGTCCGAGGTGGTGGCGAAGGGTGAGGGCTCGGCGCTCGATGCCGGGCAGGCGAAGCTTGAGGCGGCGAGCTTGTCCACCGAGATCCGACAGCTCGATGCCAGCGAAACCGCGCTGCTCGGCGAACTGAAGCCACTGTTGGGCATGCGGCCGGGTGAGCTGCTCAACGTCGGGGGAAACTTGCCCGAACCCACCCTGCCTGCGGCCTCGACCGATCCCTCGCGGCGACCCGATCTTCAAGCCGCCGAGCTCGAGGCCCAGGCCGCCGCGCAGGGAGTGTTGCTTGAAAGGGCCCGACGCTTTGATGATGTCGAAGGTGGCTTTTTCACCTCCGCCGAGCGCATTCAGGATGTTCCCGAAGGTTACCGGAGCGATGCCTTTGTCGGTCTTCGTTTCAAGATCGCCCTGCCATTCTGGAACAACAACGAGGGCGCGATCCAGGAGGCCCAGGCAAAACAGAAGCGCCGGGAACTCGAAGCGACGGCACTCGGCAGGGGCATCCGTCTGGAAGCGGATACGGCCCGCAATGAGATGGCCCAGTGGGCGAAGCTGATCCACGAGATCAACACCACCCTGATGCCGCTGGCCGATGAGCAACGGACATTTGCCGAAACCACCTATCGCAATGGCCAGGGCGAGATCCAATCGGTGCTGAGAACCCGGGAAAAGAGACTCCAGCTCGCCGTCTCCCGGCTCGATGCCCTGCGCGAATTCCACCTCGCGCGCATCCGCCACGAAACCGCACTCGCGAAACCTTGAACCCCTTTTCGATCATGAAACCAATTCTTGTTCTGCTTTTATCTCTAACAGCCCTCGTCCGTGCAGCCGTGAGTTCCGACACGATCGTGCTTGATGAAACCGGTGTGAAGAACCTCCGCATCGAGACCGTTGAGGTCGAGGAAACTGACTTCGAGGAAACCGTTTTCGCCCTTGGCCGCATTGCGGAAATCCCCCAGCGCCATGCAGTGGTGAGCAGTCGCATTTCCGGTCGGGTGATCGGCCTCGATGCCCAGGAGGGCGATGCGGTGAAGGCGGACCAGGTGCTGGTCCGCGTCGAGAGCCGCCAGCCGGGAAATCCGCCGCCGGTGATCGAACTGAAGTCGCCGATCAGTGGCCTGTTGTTGCAGTCGCACGTCCGCCTCGGCGAACCGGTCGAGCCTGAAAAGGAGTTGCTCGATATCTCCGATCTCAGCGAGGTGCTGGCCATTGCCCGTGTGCCGGAAAGCCAGGCCGCGAAGCTTGCGCCCGGAAGCAAGGCCCACATCCACGTTCCCGCCCTTGGGGATCTGCCACTGGATGGCGAGATGATCCGCTTCGGCACCTCGGCAGACCGTGAGAGCGGAACCATCGACGCCGTGTTCAAGCTCGCGAATCCCGGCCTCCGCCTTCGACCCGACATGCGTGCCGAGTTCTCCATCGTGATGAGCAGCCGCAAGAACGTGGTCAGTGTGCCGCGCGCCGCCTTGCAGGGCGATGCCAGCACGCGCTTTGTCTATGTGAAGCACTTCGATCTCCCGAACGCCTTCATCAAGACGCCGGTCCAGGTCGGCGAGATGAATGACCGCTTCGTCGAGATCACCGGAGGACTTTTACCGGCGGATGATGTCGTGACGCGAGGAGCCTATTCCCTCTCTTTCGCCGGTGGCGGCAGTGTTTCACTCAAGGAAGCACTCGATGCCGCCCACGGCCACGAGCACGCGGCCGACGGCTCCGAGTTGACACCTGAAAAGAAGGCCGCGATGGCCGCCGAGAAGGGTGGCGACCATCACGATCATGCGGAAGTCAGCCCGTTGTGGAAATACACCAGCGGAGTCCTATTTGTCCTATTGCTGGTCAGTCTGGTCAGGAGAAAACCTCAAACCTCACCCGAGCCATGAGCATCCAGACGACTCAGAATGGCTTCGATCTGAGGCCGCAGGCGGATGGTTTCTTCAGAGAAAACCAGCCACAGCGTCTCCCAGTCCACGCTCGAATAGCCATGAACGAGGCGATTGCGCATGCCGATGATCTGCCTCCATGCGACTTCAGGATGAGCTTTCCGAACCTCAGGTCCGATCTTGGATGCTGCTTCACCAATGATCTCGATCTGCTTCCAGACGAAATGCCGCAAGAGCTCGTCAGCATCGAAGGATTCACGACCACCGGAGCGATGTCGGTCCAGAGCGGAAATAGCCCAAAGGATATCCTTGAGCCGAAGAGCGTCGCCATGGCCTCCGTCGTTCATACCGGCACTGCGTCTCGTTTCACTTCCGCTAAGAAGTGGGGTCGCATGTCCTTGTGTTCGGTGATGAGGTCCACCTTGCAACCGAGCAATTCTTCCAGATCCATTTGCAGATCAACCATGGCAAATGCAGAAGCGGTTGGAAGTCGCCGGACCACGACATCCACATCACTCGCCTCGTTCTCATCGCCACGGGCCACCGAACCGAAAATGCGCACATCGGTCGCACCATGCTTCGCCGCGAGGGCGAGAATGGCGTCCCGGTGTTTTGCGATCAGTTCCCGCTTCGTCACACCCAGTCCATACCCCGTTTCCCCGTCATGCTCAACAAATTGATTCATTGGTCGCTGGCCAACCGTGCGATCATCGTCGGCCTGGCGATCGTCCTGATGGTCCTGATGGTCCTGATGGTCCTGGGTATGCGCACCGCGAGGGAGCTGCCGGTGGAGGTGCTGCCGGACCTTTCGAAGCCGACGGTCATCATCCTCACGGAATCCTCCGGACTTTCTCCCGAGGAGGTGGAAACCCGCGTCACGCAGCCGATCGAAAGCGCGCTGATGGGGGTGGCCGGACTCACCCGGTTGCGGACCAACAGCGATGTCTCGCTTTCACTGGTCTATGCCGAGTTCGGCTGGGATACCGACATCTACAAGGCCCGCATGTTGGTTCAGGAACGCCTGCAGGGAGTCCGCGAGCAATTGCCGGAAGGCGTGCAGCCGTTCATGACGCCGGTGGCTTCGCTGATGGGCGAAATCCTTCTCGTCGGCGTGCGTTCGACCATCAAGGAGGGCGAGCCCGGCTACCTGCCGCCGAGCGAGGTGCGCTCGATTGCAGATTGGACGATCAAGCGCCGCCTCCAAAGCATCTCCGGCATCGCCGAGATCCTCAACATGGGCGGAGGGGTGAAACAGATCGAGGTCCAGCCGGATCCCTATCGGATGCAGGCCAACGGAATCAGTTATGAGGAGCTGGAAAAGGCGGCCGCCGAGGCGGCGAGCACGACGACAGGAGGCTTCATCAACACCGGCACGACCGAGATCATGGTCCGGAATCTGGCGATGACCGTGGAGCTTCGCGACATCGCCAGCACCATCGTGAAGAAGGTCAACGACCGACCGATCTCGATTGGTGACGTGGCGAATGTCGTCTGGGGCATCGAGCCGATGCGCGGTGATGCGACGGTCAGCCAGAGTCCTGAGAAGACCCCGACCTATGGCGTGATCATGTCGATCACCAAGGCACCCGGATTCGACACCCGGGCGCTGACAGGTGAGGTCAACACCGCGCTCGAAGAGCTCAAGGCCTCGTTTCCGAAAGGGGTCGAGACCACCCTGCTGTTCCAGCAGAAGGACTTCATCGACAATGCCATCGGCAACCTGGCAGAAGCGATCCTCGACGGTGCGATCATGGTGACGATTGTCATCTTCATCTTCCTGCTGAACTTCCGCACCACCTTCATCACGCTCATGGCAATGCCGCTTTCCTTCGGGATCACGCTGCTGATCTTCAAATGGTCCGGCATCAGCGTGAACTCGATGACCCTCGGCGGGCTCGCGGTCGCGATCGGGATGGTGGTCGATGATGCGATCGTTGATGTGGAGAATGTCTTCCGACGATTGCGTGAGAATGCCGCGCTCGAACATCCCCATCCACGTCTGGCGGTCATTGCCAGGGCCTCCGGCGAGGTGCGGAACTCGATCCTCTATGCCACCATCCTCATCATCCTGGTCTTCCTGCCCTTGCTCGGGCTGACCGGCGTTGAGGGTAAGCTGTTCGCGCCCATCGCGATCGCGACAATCATCTCGATGGTGGCCTCCTTCATCGTCTCTCTAACAGCCATTCCGGTGCTGTGCTCGTTCCTCCTCAATCCGAAGGCCGGACACGCGCACAAGGATGGCCTGGTCACGCGTGGCATGAAATGGCTGCTTGAGCATGTCTGGCTCCGCTTCGGGTTGGGCCAGCCCTATCTCCTGCTGGCCATCGCGCTGGTGATCGTGGTCGGCGCCTTTTCGCTCTATCCGAAAATGGGCAAGGATTTCCTGCCGAAGTTCAAGGAGGAGACCGCACTCGTGGCGGTGACGTCCGCGCCGGGGACCTCGCTGGAGGAAATGAACCGGATCTCGGACGTCGTCGAGCAGCAGATCCTTTCGGTGCCCGAGGTGAGGAAGGTGGGACGCCGGCTGGGTCGTGCCGAACGTGGCGACCATGTGGTGCCGGTTTCCACGGCCGAGTTCGATGTTGATTTCCGCAGCCCGGAAAGTGGTGACAAAGGTCGCGATCGCAATGTGATCCTCGATGACATCTCGAAGCGGATCAAGACGGTGCCGGGGGTGTTCGCGGTGGTCGGCGGACCCTTGGCCGACAGAATCGGCCACATGCTCAGCGGCGTCTCGGCTCCCGTGGCGGTGAAGATCTTCGGGCCCGATCTGGCGGAGTTGCGTCGATTGGGAATCGAGATCCAGCGCATCTGCAAGACCATCCCCGGCTTCGAGGACTGCAAGCTCGACCAGACCTCGTCGATTCCCCAGTTGCGCATTGAGGTCGATCGCGATCGTGCCCGTGCTTACGGCATCGCCCCCGGTCATCTCAACGAGCAGCTCTCCACCCTCATCGGCGGCAGGGAGGTCGCAGAGCTTCGTGACGGACAGCGATCGGTGAATCTCGTCACGCGACTGCCCTTGGAATGGCGCGGTTCGCCGGAGAAGATCTCGCAGATCCCGATCGAGATGGGAAATGGTCAGCGCATGCCGCTTTCCGTCGTGGCGGATGTTCGCGAGGCGAAGGGCCCGAACGTGATCTTCCGCGAGGACAGCCAGCGGCGATTCGCCCTCGCGATCAAGCCGACTGTTAGGGACGTCTCCACTCTGGTCGAACGGCTCAAGTCGGAGGTCACGGAAAAGGTGAAACTGCCGGAAGGCTATTTCCTCAAGTTCGAAGGCGAGTTTCAGGCCCAACAGGACGCGACCCAGCGCATCGCGATCTTCACGGCGGTGATCCTGTTGGTGATCGGCTTCCTGCTCTACGGCTATTTCCGTACCCCGTTCTTCGCGATCCAGGTGCTGTTCGACATCCCGCTGGCGATGGTCGGGGGGCTGGTATTGACCTATCTCATGCTGAACAACATCAGCATCGCCAACCTCGTGGGCTTCATCGCCGTCGCCGGGGTCGCCGCGCGGAACAGCATCATGCTCATCTCCCACTATCTCCATCTGATGCAGCATGAGGGAGAAAGCTTCACCAAGGCGATGGTGATCCGGGGTACGAAGGAGCGTCTGGTGCCGGTGCTCATGACGGCGCTTGCCGCGGGCATCGGGCTCATTCCCCTGGTGCTGGCCGCCGATCAGCCTGGTAAGGAGATCCTTCATCCGGTGGCGGTGGTCATCGTGGGAGGTCTGGTGACGAGCACGCTGCTCGGACTCGTCGTCACTCCCACCGTCTTCTTCACTTTTGGCCGCAAGGCCGCCGCAAGATCCATCGAACTCGAATCATCCGCCTCGCACTGAGGGAGGAGAAAGCATTAAACTCTAAATACTAAACTCGAAACGTAAGAAGCGATCTACTGTCCTATTTCCCAGTCTGTCATCTAACAAAAGAATCCCATGAAAACCAAAATCAGCATCCTGCTCGCCATTGTCGTTCTGCCATTCCTCAATGCTGCGGAAGATCACGACAAAGCCAAGAAAGAGACCGGCCCGAACGGTGGTCGGGTTGTGACGAGTGTCACCCCACATTACGAATTCTTCGTCACGCCGGAGAAGAAGGTGAAGATCACCTTTCTTGGCGAGGATGGAAAAGCAGTGCCTGCCAAGGACCAGGTGATCACCGCCGTGGGGGGTGATCGAGCCGCTCCAACGAAGTTGACTTTTGCCAAGGACGGCGACTCGCTCCTGTCCGACAAGCCTATGCCCGAAGGCAAGGAGCTGCCGATCGTCGTTCAGGTGAAGGTCACCCCCGACGCCAAATCCGTGACTGAGAAGTTTACGGTGAATCTCGCGAATTGCCCCGAGTGCCAGCATCCCGAGTATGCCTGCACCTGCGATCATGATCATTGAGGGTTCGAGGTCCGGCGGTGTTGGGAAACCCCCGCGTGCTGCGGAGACTGAGCGCGGTGTTCGTGAAGGATCGCCTTCAACTTCCGGTTTCCGTCAAATAGAGGAACTGCGCCGCCATGGCTGGGATCGAAACGCTTATCACTGGATCGGGAGAGCATTCCCGTTCAGCCTTTGGCCATGAGTTCCATCCTGCCGGGTCGCACCCCGCACACCCCGATCGCCGTGAACATCGAAATGTGGTTCGAGGGCGACTTCGTTTCCCGCATCGAACAGGCTGCGAAGCTGGGCTTTCCGGCGATCGAGCTCTGGACCTGGAAGGATAAAGACCTCGTTGCGGGTGCGGCAGCCTTGAACAAGCACGGCATGACCGCCACGCAGTTCACGGCGTGGGGCTTTGGGAAAGAGATCAATGATCCGGCGTTTCCGGTGGCGACCTTCGTGGAGGAAATCGAGCGCTGCTGCGAGGCGTCGAAGCTCCTGCCGGGTTGTGACCTGATGACCGTGGTCGGCGGTGACAATGTTCCCGGTCTGACGAAGCAACAGATGCATGCCGCCGTGATTGAGAAACTCCGTGCCGCCGTGCCGGTGCTGGAGCGTCATGGCAAGACAGTCATCCTGGAGCCGATGAACCCTTATAACCATCCGGATCACTGCCTCTATGGCAGCGCCGATGGCATCGCAATCTGCGAGGCGGTGGGTTCGGAGCACGTGAAGCTCAACTGGGACCTCTTCCACATGCAGCGCTACGAGGGCAATCTCATCGACAACCTCCGCAAGGGCGTGAAATGGATCGGCTACGTCCAGTTCGCCGACAGCCCGGACCGGCATGAACCACGAACGGGTGAGGTGCGATACAAGGAGCTTTTCCGCGAAGTGCGGAAGCTCAACTTGCCTCTTCCTTTGGGAGCGGAGTGCATTCCCTATGAAGGCGATGTGGTCCGTGCTGCGACCAGATTGTTCGAGGTGGATGCTGCGTCGGAATGAGGCTGGTTTTCCGGACGTGACTGGGGCTCACCAAACAAGAAGACCTATAGGACACATGGGTCCTATAGGTCCTATATGAAACTTTCTCAGCAACCTCACACGAGTGCTTCTTTCGCCGCGGCCTTGGCGAAGTCGCGGTTCATGCGGGCGATGTGATCGGCGCTGATTTCCTTCGGGCAGGCGGCTTCGCACTCATACTGGTTGGTGCAGTTGCCGAAGCCTTCGGCGTCCATCTGGCGGACCATGGCCAGTACTCGCTTGTCGCGCTCCGGCTGGCCCTGCGGCAGGTGGCCGAGGTGGCTGACCTTCGCGGACACGAAGAGCATCGCGGACGCATTTTTACAGGAAGCCACGCAGGCTCCGCAACCAATGCAGGCGGCGGCATCGAAGGCGCTGTCGGCATCGGCCTTCGGGATCGGCAGCGAGTTGGCATCCACAGCGGAACCGGTGCGGACGTCGATGTAGCCACCGGAGGCGATGATGCGGTCGAAGGCGGAACGATCGACGATCAGGTCGCGGACGATCGGGAAGGCCTTGGCGCGGAAGGGTTCGATCCAGATGGTGTCGCCATTGGAGAACTTGCGCATGTGGAGCTGGCAGGTGGTGACGCCTCGCTCCTTGCCGTGAGGGATGCCGTTGATCGTGAGCGAGCAGGACCCGCAGATGCCTTCACGGCAATCGTGATCGAAGTGGATCGGCTCCTTGCCTTGAACGATCAGGCCTTCATTGACGATGTCGAGCATCTCCAGGAAGGAAGCTTCCTCGGGGATGTTGTTCGCCGGATAGGTCTCGATGCGTCCGGCGGATTCCTTGCTGTCCTGACGCCAGACTTTGAGGGTGAGATTGAGTTGCTTGGACATGGCGGGTGAGGCTGGAAGAGGTTCGTGGAAAAGGATCAGGCGTAGGAGCGGACGGAAGGCTTCAGGGTCTCGAAGGTCAGCGGTTCCTTGTGGAGGATCGGCGCATTTCCAGCCCCCGTGAACTGCCAGGCGGCGACGTAGGCGAAGGTGTCGTCGTGGCGCTTGGCCTCGCCGGGCTGGGTCTTGCCGGCCTGCACTTCGGGGTCGGATTCGGTGTATTGATGCTCGGCGCGGAAGTGACCGCCACAGGATTCCTCGCGGTTGAGGGCGTCGTGGCACATCAGTTCACCGAACTCGATGAAGTCGGCCACGCGACCGGCCTTTTCGAGTTCCATGTTGGCTCCAGCACCCGAACCGGGGATGCGGACGTTGCTCCAGAATTCCTCGCGGATGGCGGGGATTTCCTGAAGGGCTTGGCGCAAGCCTTCTGCGGAGCGCTCCATGCCACACTTGTCCCAGATGATCTTGCCGAGATCGCGGTGGAAGGAATCGACCGTGCGCTTTCCGCCGATGGCGAGCATCTGGGCGGTGCGGGCGTTGATCTCAGCTTCGGCCTTCTTGAACTCGGGGTGGTCGGTGGTGACGGTGCCGGGCTTCTGGGTGGCGAGGTAGTTGGCGACGGTGGTCGGGGCGACGAAGTAACCGTCGGCCAGGCCCTGCATCAGGGCGGAGGCCCCGAGGCGGTTCGCGCCGTGGTCGGAGAAGTTCGCCTCGCCGAGCACATGGAGGCCGGGGATGTTCGACATCAGGTTGTAGTCCACCCAGAGGCCACCCATGGTGTAGTGGACGGCGGGGTAGATCATCATCGGCCGGGTGTAGGGGTCCTCGCCGGCGATCTTCTCATACATCTGGAAGAGGTTGCCGTAGCGGGCGCGGATGGTTTCCTCGCCGAGTCGCTTGATGGCATCCCGGAAATCGAGGTAAACGCCGAGGCCGGTGGGGGCCACGCCGCGACCGTCGTCACAGGCTTCCTTGGCGGCGCGGGAGGAAATGTCGCGCGGGGCAAGGTTTCCGAAGGAGGGATACTTGCGCTCGAGGTAGTAGTCGCGGTCGTCCTCGGCGATGTCGTTCGGTGAAAGCTGGCCCTTGCGGATCTTTTCAGCGAGCTCGCGGGTCCTCGGGGCCCAGACGCGACCGTCGTTGCGGAGCGACTCGGACATCAGGGTCAGCTTCGACTGGTATTCTCCGCTGACCGGGATGCAGGTCGGGTGGATCTGGGTGTAGCAGGGGTTGGCGAAGAGGGCGCCCTTTTTCGCGGCACGCCAGGCGGCGGTCACGTTGCAGCCCATGGCATTCGTCGAAAGGAAGAAGACGTTGCCGTAGCCACCGGTCGCGAGCAGGACGGCATCGGCGGCGTGGGAGGAAATTTTCCCGGTGTTGAGGTCGCGGACGACGATGCCCTTGGCCTGTCCGTCGACGAGGACGAGGTCGAGCATTTCGGTGCGCGGGAACATCTTCACGCCGCCCTTGTGGATCTCCTTTTCGAGGGCCTGGTAGCAACCGATGAGCAG
>JAIXPW010000196.1 GCA_027485995.1 Verrucomicrobiaceae bacterium | reverse complement strand
GTGCGGCTGGAAACCTCGCGGATCAGCTGGGCGCCCATGTTTTCATAGGGGCACTCGAGCTCGATTTCCTTGGCGACCGAGACACCGTCCTTGGTGATGGTCGGCGAGCCGAACTTCTTGTCGAGGATGACGTTGCGGCCGGCAGGGCCGAGGGTCGCCTTGACGGCGCGGGCGAGTTTCTCAACACCGCGGAGCAGGGCGTGGCGGGCGTTTTCGTCGAATTGGAGTTGTTTGGCCATACAGATTTAAGATTGAGGATTGTTGATTGTGGATTTTGGACCGGTGGATCAGCTGACGATGCCGAGGATGTCGGATTCGTTGATGATGAGGACTTCCTGTCCGTCGACCTTCACTTCGGTGCCGCCGTACTTGGAGATGAGGACCTTGTCGCCCACCTTGACGGTGAACTCGATGGTCTTGCCATCTTCATCCTTGCCGCCGGTGCCGAGGCTGATGACTTCGGCTTCCTGGGGCTTTTCCTTCGCGGTGTCGGGCAGGACGATGCCGCCGGCGCTGACTGCTTCCGCGTCGAGGCGCTTCACGAGGACGCGTTGACCGAGTGGTTTGATGGTTGCCATGTGGTTCTGTGGTTTGGTTTGCGTTTGGTTCTGTTGAGAAGCCGCGCCGCTTGGACGGCGCGGAAAGGGGTTGGGAAACGTGATCAGTGATCAGTGATCAGTGAAGACTTTGAGGTGAGCGTTTGATCGGAAATCGGACACCTTGGGTCACTTGTCGACGACTTCCGCTTCCACGACCTTGCCTTTGGCCTGGCGGGGTTCGGAGGACGAGGCGGCGGAGGGGCCGGCATCGTCGACTTCGGTGTCCGGGGCGGCACCGCCGGCGGCGGCCTGGGCCTGCTGGGCGGCGTTGTAGAGCTGCTCCAAGGTGGCTTCGAGCTCGGCGGTGCTGGACTTGATCGCGTCGAGGTTGTCGTTCTTCAGCGCGTCCTTGACGGCGTCGATCTTGGCCTGGATGCCGGACTTGAGTTCGGCCGGGGCTTCGGCGGGAAGTTCGGCGAGCTGCTTCTCGACGTTGTAGACGAGGTTCTCGGCCTTGTTCTTGGTGTCGACCGCTTCCATGCGCTTCTTGTCCTCCTCGGCGTGGGCTTCGGCTTCCTGCTTGGCGCGCTCGATCTCTTCCTTGGAGAGACCGGACGAACCCTGGATCGAGATCTTCTGCTCCTTGCCGGACTGCTTGTCCTTGGCGGAAACGTGGAGGATGCCGTTGGCGTCGATGTCGAAGGTCACTTCGATCTGCGGCTCACCGCGGCGGGCCGGGGCGATGCCGTCGAGCTTGAAGTTTCCGAGCAGCTTGTTGTCGGAGAACATCGGGCGCTCGCCCTGGCAGATGCGGATGTCGACGGCCGGCTGATTGTCGGACGCGGTGGAGAACACCTGCGACTTCTTGGCCGGGATGGTGGTGTTGCGCTCGATCATCGGCGTGGCGCGGGAGCCTTCGGTTTCGATCGAGAGCGTGAGCGGGTTGACGTCGAGGAGAAGCACGTCCTTCACATCGCCCTTGAGCACGCCGCCCTGGATGGCAGCGCCGATGGCGACGACTTCATCCGGGTTCACGCCCTGATGCGGGGTCTGACCGGCAAGCTGCTTGGCGGTTTCCACCACCTTGGGCATGCGGGTCATTCCGCCGACGAGGACGAGCTCGTTGATCTTGGAGGCATCGAGTCCGGCGGCGGCAAGGCAGTCGCGGACGGGCTTCTTGGTGCGCTCGAACAGCGAGTCGGTGAGCTGCTCCAACTTCGCGCGGGTGAGGCTGAGCTGGATGTGCTTCGGACCGGTGGCGTCGGCGGTGATGAAGGGCAGGTTGATGTCGTAGGACTGCGAGGAGCTGAGGGCGATCTTGGCCTTTTCCGCTTCCTCCTTGATGCGCTGGAGAGCGTCGGGCTGGCCGGAGAGGTCGATGCCCTGGTCCTTCTTGAATTCCGCGACGATGAACTGGATGAGGGTGTTGTCCCAGTCGTCACCACCGAGCTGGGTGTCGCCGTTGGTGGCGAGCACTTCGAAGACGCCGTCGCCGATTTCCAGCACGGAGATGTCGAAGGTGCCGCCGCCGAGGTCGTAGACGGCGATCTTTTCGTCGGACTTCTTGTCGAGTCCGTAGGCAAGTGCGGCAGCGGTGGGCTCGTTGATGATGCGGAGCACCTCGAGTCCGGCGATTTCACCCGCGGCCTTGGTGGCGTTGCGCTGGGAGTCGTTGAAATAGGCTGGGACGGTGATGACAGCCTGCTTGATCGACTCGCCGATCTTGGCTTCGGCGTCGGCCTTCAGCTTGCCGAGGACCATCGCGGCGATTTCCTGCGGCGAGTAGGTCTTCTTCTCACCGGCGACTTCCACCTGGATGTGGGCGTCGCCATTGGCGGCCGCGACGATCGTGTAAGGCATGCGCTTGTCGGCCTCGGTGAGTTCCGAGAACTTGCGGCCGATGAGGCGCTTGGCGGAGAAAATGGTGTTGCGCGGGTTGGTGACGGCCTGGCGCTTGGCGGCCTGACCGACGAGACGCTCGCCGCTCTTGGAGAATGCGACGACCGACGGGGTGGTGCGGGCGCCTTCTGAGTTTTCAAGCACGACCGGTTCGCCGCCGTCCATGATGGACATACAGGAGTTCGTGGTGCCGAGGTCGATGCCGAGGATCTTTGACATGGTGGTTGGTGGGTGGTCCGC
>JAIXPW010000057.1 GCA_027485995.1 Verrucomicrobiaceae bacterium | reverse complement strand
TGAAGACCGTGGTGCTGTTTTTTGAGAAAGGCGCGCCCACCCGGAAGGTCTGGATCTACCAGCTCGACCCCGGCCGCAACATGGGGAAGACCAACCCGCTCAACGACGCCGACCTCGCCGAGTTCATCGAGCTGCAGAAGACCTTCGCCGACTCGCCGAAGAGCTGGAGCGTGGACGTGAAGGACATCGATCCGAAGACCTTCGATCTGTCGGTGAAGAACCCGGACGGCGGCGAGGAAATCACCCACCGCAGCCCGGCGGACATCATGAAGGAAATCGCCGCGCTGGATCAGGAGAGCGCGGAGGTTCTGAAATCCATCAAGGCGCTGTTATGAGGAAGGGGTGGCAGACAAAAGCGCTGGGCGAAGTCCTTGAAAAGACTGACACGGTCAATCCGCTTCAGACTCCTCAAGCTGAGTTCCATTACATCGACGTTTCTAGCGTCTCCAATGTTACTTTCCGGATTGAAGAAACTCAGAGTCTCAAAGGAAAGGACGCACCAAGTCGGGCAAGGCGCGTCGTGAGAGAAAATGACGTCATTTTTGCCACAATCAGGCCGACGTTGCAGAGGATCGCAATTGTTCCAGAGCATCTCGATAATCAGGTTTGCAGCACAGGCTATTTCGTCCTCCAACCCAAGCCAGGACTCGATTATCGCTTCGTATTCTACTTCCTATTTACTGAAGAATTCATGGTGGAGATGGAAGCCCTTCAGAAAGGCGCCAGCTATCCGGCGGTCACTGACGCCGAAGTTCGCGCCCAAAAAATCTCATTTCCCCCACTCGCCGAACAGCAGCGGATCGTCGGCCTGCTCGACGAAGCGTTTGAGGGCATCGCCACCGCCAAAGCCAACGCCGAAAAGAACCTCCAAAACGCCCGCGCCCTCTTCGAAAGCCACCTCCAATCTGTCTTCTCCCAGCGCGGCAAGGGGTGGGTGGATTCAACTATTGGCCAATGCATTCGCTTCATCGACTACCGGGGCAAAACGCCAGTGAAGACGGATAGCGGAATTCGTTTAATCACGGCAAAGAACGTGAAGATGGGATTTCTCCAAGAAGCCCCAATGGAGTTCATCGCGGCAAAGGACTATCAAAGCTGGATGACCCGTGGCATCCCGAAAATGGGCGACGTCCTATTTACGACAGAAGCCCCTCTCGCAAATGTTGCTCAGCTCGATACCGCAGAGAAAGTGGCCTTTGCCCAGCGGGTGATCATCATGCAGCCCGACAAGGTGCGACTCGATAGCACGTTCCTGAAATACCTTCTTTTGTCCGCTCCGGTTCAACAGCGGATCCGGGCACAAGGGACTGGAGCAACTGTGCAGGGAATCAAAGCAAGCCTTCTGAAACTGATAGAGATCTCGTTTCCAAAAGATCTCACCATCCAACAAGAAATCGTCACCAAACTCGACGCCCTCAACCAAGAAACCCAACGCCTGGCCAGCCTCTACACCCGCAAGCTCGCCGCGCTGGAGGCCTTGAAGAAGTCGCTGCTGCACCAAGCCTTTTCCGGAGAACTCTGACCGCTTGACCCAGGCCGCAAATCA
Source organism: Verrucomicrobiaceae bacterium (assembly GCA_027485995.1). Classification (GTDB taxonomy): domain Bacteria; phylum Verrucomicrobiota; class Verrucomicrobiia; order Verrucomicrobiales; family Akkermansiaceae; genus Luteolibacter. Next base: position 2,984 of record JAIXPW010000057.1, on the reverse strand, counting down.
CCGTATTTATGGACCATGCCAAAGACGCTTCAGGAAATCCTATTGAAACCACGCACTGTGAAAGCGTTCGCTGGCGTCCGTGGCCGTGTGAAAGCTGCGGTGGCGGCTCAACCCCAAGCGGTTTCCTTATCCGTTGCTTTGGCTCAAGTTCGGAAATCCCGAAAGGTGACCGGAATCAAGTAATCGACTGGTTCAAAAAGTGGGAGTCGGCCCGACTGCTTGAATGGATCCAAGGGTGTGAGCATACCCAATGGATGGACATGATTCTGCCCAGGCTGGACGCAGGATCAGAACATTTGGTCCTCTTGGACGAGCTGACAAGTGAGGTCGTGAAGGTTACGCTTCCCGGAACCTACGGCGACTACTACGAGATCATCGATGGCCGGATCAACCAGTTCGACAGCACTCCTGAGGAGTATCTGCTGCGCATGCGCTGGTGGGAGAAACTCTTTTCCTGTGCTCCAAATCCCATTGGCATGACTCAATCCGGTCAGATCGTTTCGCGTCAGCGGTTCATCCAAGGCGATGCGGACCCTTCCCAGGAAGACGTGGATCAGTTTCTTGTCGAAGCGGGAGCCGTGGCGGTGCGGCAGCGTTGCTGGCTTTGGAAAAAGACGGATGTCCATCCGGAGAGCGAGATCTGGATTGGAGATGCACGTTCGGACAATTTTGTATTTGCGGACGAAGGGATCATTCCGATTGATATCCGGATCTGGGGTGTGGCCCTTCCTTCTGAAGGGAGCTAAGTTTTCATCCTAAGGAATCAAGCCGAACCCCAGCGCCGCGCCAGCCTCCACCCCCGCAAGCTCGCCGCGCTGGAGGCCTTGAAGAAGTCGCTGCTGCACCAGGCGTTAAGCGGGGAATTGTGATCGTCTGACTCAAAACTTGACTCATTCTTGATCTGGCTTTCGCCTTCAACGTGCAAAGAAAAATCGCTTTTCTTTGCGCGTTGTCATCAAAGTGATAAGAAAAACCAGCTTTTCTTTCCATGCCCACCCTTCCGCCACTGCCTTTACCCAATGTCGCCGCGCTGGAGACGCGCGAGGTTTGGTCGGCGTTGACGGAGGCTCACCGGCACTTGGCGGAGCTGAAGGGCCTGTGCGAGTCGCTGCCGAACCGGGACATTTTGCTCGATACCCTCGCCATCCAGGAGGCGAAGGACAGCTCGGAGATCGAGAACATCATCACGACGCACGACGAACTCTACGCCTATCAGGAGGAGTCCGGTGCAAGCGCGGCCGCCAAGGAAGTGAGGCACTACGTGTCGGCCCTGCGCACGGGCCACGACGCGGTGCGGAGTTCCGGCCTGATTCGGCTGGAAACCCTGCTGGCGGTGCAAGCGGAGTTGGAGCGGAACCGGGCTGGATTGCGGAAGCTTCCGGGCACGGTGCTGAAGAACGAGGCGACCGGGCAGGTCATCTACCAGCCACCGCAGGACGCTGCCGAGGTGGAGGCCCTGATGGCAAACCTGATCGACTTCATTCATGCCGAGGATGGTCTTGATCCGCTGCTGCGGATGGCGATCACGCATCATCAGTTTGAGAGCATCCACCCGTTTTATGACGGCAACGGACGCACCGGGCGCATCCTCAACCTCCTGATGCTGCAACGCGATGGCCTGCTGGATTTGCCGGTGCTTTATCTGAGCCGCTACATCACCACCACCAAGCCGGACTATTACCGGCTGCTGCAAACCGTGCGTGACGAAGATCGCTGGGCGGAATGGTGCCTTTACCTGCTGCGCGGGGTGGCGATGACATCCCGAAGCGCGATCACACTGGTGAAGGCTTTCCGCGACCTGATGCAGACGACGAAGCGCGATCTGAGGGATCGCCTGCCGAAACTCTACAGTCAGGATCTGCTCAACAACCTCTTCCGTTTTCCCTACACGAAGATCGAATTCATCGAACGTGAACTCGGTGTTTCCCGCCCTACGGCCAGCAAATACCTGGAGCTGCTCACGGGTGCTGGTGTCGTGCGCAAGCAAAAGATCGGAAGGACGAACTTCTACATCAACGAACCGCTGTATGCCCTTTTGAGCGGGGTCACATTGAACCAACCATGAACGAAACCGAAACCCGCGCCGAGCACATCGACCCCGCCTTGAACGCGGCGGGATGGGGCGTGGTGGAGGGCAGCCGCATCCGCCGCGAGCATCCGATCACGCTGGGGCGCATCGAGGGCCACGGGAAACGCGCCAAGGCGCTCTCAGCCGACTACGTTCTGGAATACCGGAACACCAAACTCGCCGTGGTGGAGGCAAAGGCCTGGGACCTGGAACTCACGGAAGGCGTCGCTCAGGCGAAGAACTACGCCACCAAGCTTTCCATCCGCTTCACCTACGCCACGAACGGCCAGGGGATCTATGGCATCGACATGGAAACCGGCAAGGAAGGCGAGCTTTCCGCCTATCCGACGCCGGATGAACTCTGGGCGATGACCTTCGCCAAGGAGAACGCGTGGCGGGATCGTTTCACCGAAGTCCCATTCCCTGACAAGAGCGGCAGCTGGAGCATCCGTTTCTACCAGGAAATCGCCGTGAACCGCGTGCTGGAAGCCATCAGCTCCGGAAGGAACCGGATCCTGCTCACCCTGGCCACCGGCACCGGCAAGACCTCCATCGCCTTCCAGATCGCGTGGAAACTTTTCCAGGCCCGCTGGAACCTCGGTGGCGAACCGACCCGCCGCCCACGCATCCTGTTCCTGGCGGATCGCAACACTCTGGCGACCCAGGCCTACAACGACTTCACCTCCTTCGCCGCCTTCAAGGACGATGCCCTGGCCCGCGTGAAGCCCGAGGAGATCCGCCTTCGGGGCCGGGTGCCGAAGAATGCCAACGTCTTTTTCACCATCTTCCAGACCTTCATGTCGGGCGCGGGGGAGACACCCTACTTCGGCGAGTATCCGCAGGACTTCTTCGACTTCATTGTCATTGATGAGTGCCACCGAGGCGGTGCGAACGATGAGGGGAATTGGCGCAAGAT
>JAIXPW010000147.1 GCA_027485995.1 Verrucomicrobiaceae bacterium | reverse complement strand
TGGGTGAATGCATTCGTGCAGACCATCATCTGCGAGATGGCGGTGTTGAAGGAGAGTTTCGCGATATCCTCGGTGACCTTCTTGATCGTCTCATGCACCACGCGGAGCAGCTCCTTGTCGGTGCACGGCACGTCCTGGACCTTGCCGGTGGACTTCCATTCACCAGCCTCGTCCTGTTCGAAGGCGATGCGCCAGACGCGGGCGAGGAAGCGCGACACGCCCTCGACGCCCTTCATCTGCCAAGGCTTTACCTGCTCCAGCGGGCCCATGAACATTTCATAAAGCCGCAGGGCATCCGCGCCATACTCGCGGACCACCTCGTCGGGGTTCACGACGTTGCCGCGCGACTTCGACATCTTTTGCCCGTCCTCGCCGAGGATCAGGCCCTGGTTGACGAGCTTCTGGAATGGCTCCTTGGTCGTGACGTGGCCGAGGTCGTGGAGGACCTTGTGCCAGAAGCGGGCATAGAGGAGATGGAGAACGGCGTGTTCGGTGCCGCCGACATAGAGATCGACCATGCCGGTCGGAGAGTTTTCAGTGTTCAGTTTCAAGTTTTCAGTCTTGGAATCCTCTTCCACTGAACACTGAACACTTGAAACTTTCACACCCGATCCCGACCAGTAACTTTCCGCTTCGTTGGAGATGAAGCGGTTTGAATTACTGGGATCGCAGTAGCGGAGGTAGTACCAGCACGAGCCGGCCCATTGCGGCATGGTGTTGGTTTCGCGGATGGAGCCGTCTGGCAGCTCGACCCACTCGCGGGCCTTGCTGAGCAGCGGCTCGGGCGAACCGGAGGGCTTGTAGTCGTCCAGCGGTGGGGCCAGTAGCGGCAGCTCGGCATCCGGCACGGCGTAGTGGTAACCGTCCTTCCATGTCAGCGGGAAGGGCTCGCCCCAGTAACGCTGGCGGGAGAACAACCAGTCGCGCAGCTTGTATTGGATGCGGCGCTTGCCTTTGCCGTTCGACTCTAGCCAATCGATCATCTTCGCCTTGGCTTCGAGGGTGGGAAGGCCGTCTAGGAAGCCGGAGTTCACGGCGATGCCCTCACCGCAGGTGGCCTCTGACAAGAGGGGCACGGGCGGCTCGCCCGTGTTGCCACCTAGTCCATCCGGCTCGCCTTTGTAGCCAGCTTTCAAATACCTGAAAAACGAACCAACCTTCAGATCTGCGCGCCTCGGATTATCCCAGATGTATTGGCGAAGATCTGCCAAGTGCTCCACGTCGCGAACCAACGTGTCGAAGTATTCATCCTGCCAGATCTGACCGCTCGTTCCCAGATGCTCGGCGATCTTCTTGGCCGTGAAACTTTTCCAGGAGTGAAGAGTTTTGGAAAGATCCTGGCCTTCTGCCAAATGCACCAGGACATGCACATGGTTGGGCATCACGACGATCCCCTCGACGGTGTAACGATCCCCGTCGAAATGGAAAAGATTCTCGGTGATGATTCGTGTGACTTCCGGCGATTTCAAAACACATGAGCCTGTTCCGGCATCCAGCCACTGCTCGACTTTTTTGCCGAAAAGCTGATGGTATTCCTCCTCCTGTGCTGTGCTGCGGGGTGATGGATTTGAGGTCAACCACGCCTCTCTTGCAGCGCGGATTTCGTGAAGTTTCTCCACCGGCAAGCTGTCCGCGAGTCGATAGGTGATGAAATAGCTGCGACCATCCTGTTGCCAGTGAGGGAGATTGCGGCGGTGTTTCTCGGTGGGGGTATCGCCGCTTGCATCGTAGAAATTTGCTTCGGGCGGGCCGCCCGAGCCCCTCTTGTTAGAGACCACCGCCTTGATCGGCAGATCAAACTTCTTCGCGAACTCAAAATCCCGCTCATCATGCGCGGGCACGGCCATGATCGCGCCGGTGCCGTAACCCATCATGACGTAGTCGGCGATCCACACCGGGATCTGCTCACCGTTGACGGGGTTGGTGGCGAAGGCACCCGTGAAGACGCCGGACTTGTCCTTGTTCAGGTCGCCGCGCTCCATGTCGGACTTGGTGGCGCAGGCGGAGATGTAGGCTTCGACGGCCGCCTTCTGTTCGGCGGTCGTGATTTCCGAAACGAGCTCATGCTCGGGCGCGAGTACCATGTAGGTGGCACCGAACAACGTGTCAGGCCGTGTGGTGAAAACGGTGACTTCGTGGGAGTTTTCAGTGTTCAGTTTGAAGTTTTCAGTGGGAGTCCCTTCGGTCGCTTCTGAACACTGAACACTTGAGACTAGAAACTTCACTTCTGCTCCTTCGCTGCGTCCGATCCAGTTCTTCTGCAGCAATTTGATGCCTTCCGGCCAGTCGAGTGGCTCCAGTTCGTCGATCAGGCGCTGGGCATACTTCGTGATCCGCAGCATCCACTGGCGCAGCGGACGGCGTTCGACGATGTGGCCCTTCGATTTCCATTCCTCGACTTCCTCGTTGGCGAGGACGGTGCCGAGGTCGGGCGACCAGTTGACCGGGGCCTCGTGAACGAAGGCCAGGCGGACCTCGTCGATCTGATCGCGGGTCCAGCCCTTGGCTTCCAACTCGGCGACCGGACGGGCTTTCTGGGTTTCCTCGTCGAAGTACGAGGCATACAGTTGCAGGAAGATCCACTGGGTCCAGCGGACATATCCGGGATCGGTGGTGGCGATTTCACGGGACCAGTCGTAGGCGAAGCCCAGCGACTTCAACTGCCGCTTGAAGGTGGCGATGTTGGCGGTGGTGGTGATCGCCGGATGCTGGCCGGTCTTGATCGCATACTGCTCCGCGGGCAGGCCGAAGGAGTCCCAGCCCATCGGGTGGAGGACGTTGTGGCCCTGGCGACGCTTCGCACGACCGATGATGTCGGTGGCGGTGTAACCTTCCGGGTGGCCGACGTGGAGGCC
>JAIXPW010000037.1 GCA_027485995.1 Verrucomicrobiaceae bacterium | reverse complement strand
CCGAGCCATTGAAAGGTGGAGCGCCAGGAAAGCTCCGCCGCCGCGAGGGCTCCGAAGCCGCCGAGGGCCTGGCCGAAATAGAGGCCGGTCATGTGGATGCCGACGGCGAGCGAGCGGGTGGGGCCGCGATGGTGATCGACGATCAAGGCCAGTGCCGCCGGGATGTAGAGGGCCTCGCTGACGCCCATCAGCGCCCGCATCCAGTAGAGGTGGGAGAAGCTGTCGGCATGCCCCATCAGCAGGGTGACGAGCGACCACACACAGAGGCTGCCAACGATCAGGCGCTTGCGGTTGAAGCGATCCGCCACCAGTCCGCTGACCGGGCTCATGAGTCCGTAGACCCAGAGGAAGATGCCCATCAGCCGGCCGAAGTTCTGGCTATCGAGCACCATCGGCAGATCCGCGCCGATCGCCGGTTGGAGCGTCGAGAGCACCTGGCGATCGAGGTAGTTCAGCAGCGCCACCGGCCAGAGCAGGGCGACCGTCGCCCAGGCCTGTGCGCCTGCTTTCGATGGAGCGTCTTCAGTCATGCGACGGAAGATGAAGCGAGAAGACCGAAGGAGTCCGCACACCGGGGCGGACCTCGCCGTTGAAGAAAAGGAACTCGCCGTTCAAAGGAGTGACCGCCGTGGTGACCGGGGGCGGCACGTTCAGTTCACCGGCGGTGGACCAGCTGTTAGATAGGGAATCATAGCGCAGCACGTCCTTGCAGAATCCGCGATGGTCTTCGGGCGATTTCAATCCGACCTGCGTGCCATCATCGCCGGAGACGATGAACAGTGAGGTGCCACTCGTCGGCGCGGGCGAGGCCGAGGCCACCGCCGCGCGCGGAAGATCGGCCACGCGGGTCCATTTGCCTTCGGAAAATTTCCACGACTCACGCAGGTAGGTGCGGACAGGCTTTCCATTCGCATCAGGAGCGAGCGAACAACCGCCGATCAGGAAAAACGCATCATTGACCGCAGCCGCGGTGGCGAGGATGCGTCCGGCGGCGGGCAACGCGGGCTGGGCCTGCCAGCCTTTGTCGAGCGCATCGAGATCGAGCATCCAGTGGGCGTTCGAAGCCGTGGTGGAGTCCGGCTTTTCGATGCCGCCGCAGAGATGCACACGACGGGCAACGAGGGCGGCACTCATGTTTGCCAAGCCGACGGGAAGGTCCGGCAGCTTGCGGTAGAGGGGTTCCCCGTCCTTGCCGATCGTCAGGAGGAGAGACTCGTTTCCATGAGCCGAGGCATCGCCGCCGCCGATCAGCAGGATTCCCTCACGAACGGTTAGAGAAACGCCGTAGCCGTTCACCTGCGGCAGATCACCGATGACTTTCCAGCCGGACTGTGGAGCCTTCAGATCCAGCGCGAACAGCTTGCGGTGCCAGACCTTTTTCCCGCCGTTCCAGGGCATCACTCCATCGGGGAAATTCGCACCGCCTCCTGCGAGGAGTTGATGGCCGATGACTCCGGAAAAGGCTCCGGCGAATCCATGGGCATCCGGCACTGCGGGCAACTGAACGGTGGAGACCGCATCCGCGTGGACGCCGGCGGACAGGGTCAACGCGGCAGCGACAAGCGGATGGGAGATCGAGACGGACATGGCGGAGCGGGCTGAAGATTATGCAAGTGAGGTCAGCGGTGGCGACTTCTTCCTCGCTGGTTTTTCGAACAAACCAGTTGCCTCCGCCTGCGCGGCGCGAGAGGATCGATGCATGGGAGGCCAGCCAATGCCAGCGCGGGGAAATCTGGTCGCCGAATGCGCGCGGGTGATCCGCCTGCGGCTGGCGGACGGTGAGTGGCGCGGAGTTCTGCCCGGCGAGCGGCGGATGGCGGAACTGCTGCAGGTCGGACGCGACACGGTGCGGGCGGCGCTGCTGCAGCTGGAGCACGATCAGGTGCTCAGCCCGGCGGAAGCGGGCAGCAGGCGCAACATCCTGCAAGCCCCAGATTTGGCCGACGCCTCACGTCCGAGGCCCCTGCGGATCGGGATGCTGTCACCAAGGCGGCTCGAGCAACTGAGCCAGCCGACGCTTTTCGAGGTGGACCACATCCGCCGTGCACTGGCGGAGAAAGGTGGCTCGCTCGATCTCTTCGCACCTGCCTGGTACGAACAGAAGGACCCCACCAAACGGCTCGCGAGGCTGGTCGAGGAAGAGCCCTGCAGCGCGTGGATCCTGTTCCGCTCCAGCGAGCAGATCCAACGCTGGTTCGCCAAGTCCGGGGTGCCCTGCCTGATCCGGGGTTATCCGCATCCGAAGGTGGATCTGCCACATCTCGATGTCGACTGGGAGGCCACCGCGCGCCATGCGGCGGGACGCTTGTGGCGGCTGGGACACCGGAGGGTCGGCATCCTGGTGCCGGACGAATCCCTGCGCGGCGTGGCGGCGGCGGTGAAGGGCGCGACCGAACTCGGCGAGCCGGATTTCAGCGTCTTTGACATGCCTGAAAATGGCAGCGTCGAAAGTGTGGTCCGGGCGCTGTCACGGGCCCTGACCCTGAAGAATCCTCCGACCGCGTTGATCGCGACGCGGGCACGACAGGTGGCCACGGCGATGACCTGGCTGCCGTCGCAGGGCATTCAGGTGCCATCCAAATTCAGCGTGATCTCGCTGGCGTACGAGCCTTTTCTCGATCACCTGATCCCGGCGGTGAGCTGCTATCGGGTCGATCCGGAATCGGTGTCGAAGCAGGCCATCCGCCGGATTGAACTGCTTCTAACAGGCAACGCGAACCCCGGGGGCAATTCCTGGATCACCCCCGAGGTCGTGAAAGGCGCATCGGCTGCGGCGCGGCGCTGAGGGTTCAGGGCGTGCCGGTCACCTTCAGACGGGCGAACTTGGTGGTCGCGGCGTTTTTCGGGATCGTGACGGTGACGGTGTCCGGATTCGCATCGCCATCGTTGCTGATCACCACGCCCGCACTGGAGCCGGCGGTGTCATTGCCGATGGTGAAGACTTCCGGCCAGTCGCTGAGGCTGGTGCCGGCTTCGACGGTGATCGTCAGGCCGAGGTTCGCGGCCTTGGCACGGTCATCGCGCTCGAAGGTGAAGATCAGGTTCGCGCCGTTTTCGGAGGAAGTCGGGAGCTGGGTGCCGCCCGGGGTCTCGGGATTGCCGCCCTTGAGCACGAACTCAAGTCCGTTGGCCACACCGTCCGAGTCGGGGTCCTGATTGATCGCCGTCTGGCCGCCGAGCGAGTAGCCGTCGATCCAGTTGCTGAAGGCGGTGCCGGTGATCTTGCCAAGAATCAACTGGCTGCCGGTCTGGGTCAGGGTGTAGCCGACGGGCGGGGTGAGCGAGGTGGTCAGGGTCCCGGTGCATTCGGCGATGACATACGAGGCCGCCGTGAAGCCGGCGCCGGATTCGGTGACGGTGAAGGCTCCTGAAAGGGCGAGATCGCCTGTGACTGCGAGCTTGTCGGCGGTGGTGTTCACCTCGACGGCCAGGGTGCCGGTGAGGGCGGTGTTTCCCGAAACGGTTAGAGTGCCGACGCCGGTGCCGGGAGCGATCGTGCCTGCGGCCGTGACTGGAGCCGCGACGCTGCCGCTGCCGGATAGGGTGGCGCTGACTTCGATCGTGACACCTGAACCGCCGATCGAAGCTCCGCTGTCGATGATCAGGTTGCCGTTGTTCACCGTGGTCGCGCCACTGTAGTTGGCGGTGCCGGTGTAGGTCAGGACCTGCGTCGAGGTGTCGCCGAATCCGGCAGCGGACGGGATGCCAACGCGCAGTGCGCCGGTGCCCGAAATGGAATTGGTGACCGTGTGGGCATTGGTGCGGGAGAAGGTGAGGATTCCGTTGTTGACCACGGTGGCGGAGCCAAGGGAGCCGCTGCTGCCTGCTCCACTCTGGCTGACGTCGGTGTTGCCCGGAACGCCGCCGACACGAACTGGGACGCCAGCCGCGATGGTCAGGGTGCCGTCGGTGGTGTTCGCCCCGGTGAGGATGAAGCCACGGTTGATCTCAGTCATGGAAGCGGCCGGATCCTCGAGGCTGAGTCCGCCGTTTCCGGAAAGGACGCCTTGGAGCTTCAAGGTGCGTGGGGCATTGAGCGAGCGGTTGAGGATCTTGTTGGCGGATCCTGTTAGAACGATGTTGTTCGTCCAGGTCCAGTTGCCCTCGATCTGGGAGAGGATGCCGCTGGTGGTGGCGTCACCAAGTACGATGGACCCCGTACCCATCGCCGTCGCTCCGTTGCGGATGGTGCGGAATTCCGAGCCGCCCTTGACGATGAGGTCTCCGGAGAATCCGGACCAGGAACCGCTTTCACTGAAACCGATGCCGGTGCCCGGGTAGTTGAAGAGGATCGCTCCACCGGTCAGCACGACGCTGCCAGCACCCGACACGTTGCGCAGCTTGGCGGTGGTCTTGTAGTCAAGATCGGGCGTGCCGGGAACCGCGTTGCTGCGGTTGAGTTCGAATGTGGCTCCCGAGGCCACCGAGACCGCACCGCTGCCGATGCTTCCGGAGGTGCCGCCGTTGCCGAAGGCCAGCTTGCCGGCGGTGACGGTCATCGTGCCGGTGGTGGTGTTGTCGGTGAGGAGGATCGCGGTGGCCGCGCCATCCTTGCTCAGGCTGCCTGCGGTGATGGCCGATCCGGAGAGCGTGTAATCGAGCGTCGCGTTGTTGAAGGTGGAGGAGATCGGCGCGATCGTGCCGGTGAGGGTCACGGTTCCGGTCGTGGCGGAATCATTGAACACGACGGTGTCTCCCTGGAGATAGTTGGTGACCGAACTGTCGGACTCGAGCAGCCAGTTGGCGGTGGTGTCGACATCCCAGGTCGAGCTCAGGTTGCCCTTCCAGATCACATTTCCGCCGGTGTACTGGAGGACGACGTTGGAGTTGTCGACATCGTTGACGAGCTGGAACCGGGTGCCGGGAGCGAGTTGGAGATCGCTGAAGGATCCGCCAAGCGTGCCATTGTAGTCGATGATCTCACGCTGGTCGCCGGGATTCAGGCCGCCTTGATAAACCGGAGTGATGGTGTGGGTGCCGGACACGGTGGCGGCATCGTTGTCGTTGACCACGATGGTGTCCCAGGAGCTGCTGCCGACGCGGAAGGTCGAAGCCGAACCTGCGTCGAGGGTCATCGCCTTCACGTATCCGACCCCGGTAGCGGCTTGGGTGCCGGTGGCCAGTCTGGCACCGCTTTGGACCCCAAGCGAAGTGCCATCGAGGTGCCCGCCGATGCGGAGGGTTCCCTGCTCGATGGTGGTGTTTCCGGTGTAGGGGCTGGAGCCGGTGAGGGTGGCGGTGCCGGTTCCCTGCTTGGTCACGGTGCCAGTGCCGTCGATGACGTTCGGAAGGGTCACCGTGGCTCCGGTTCCATAGTTCAGGACCAGCGCGGAGTTGTTGGTGACGGCTCCGCTGCCGATGGTGCCCGTGGTGCCGCCGTTTCCGATCTGCAGGGTTCCGGCATTGATCGTGGTGGCTCCGGTGTAGGTGTTCGTTCCGGAAAGGACCATCGTGCCCGCGCCGAGCTTGTTGATGCCTCCGGCTGTTCCACCGCTGGTGCCCTGGGCTCCGAGGACCATGCTGACGACGAGGTCCGCCGCGCTGCTGCCGGTCACGTCGGCGACGTCGAATCTCTGCACGCCCTGAAGGTGGATGCCTCCGGTGCCGTTCATCGTGGCCGCCGCGCTGCCACTGACAGTCACGGTCGCGGCTCCGGTTGTGGTGTCGGCGAGAAGGGCGTCGTAGCTGGTCAGGGCGCGGTTCGAGGTCCAGGTGGCCCCATCGCTCAGATTGACGTTTCCAAAGCGGGCTTCGAAGCTGGTGTTCATCACCAGCGTGCCGCCGTTGACGTTGATCGTGCGGGTGGCGGGCATCGCGGTGCCGTGACCGGAGACGAAGACGTTGATGGCTCCGAACTCCAGGGTGGCTCCGCTGCCGACGCTGAAGCTCGAGGAGTTGAGAAGAGTGCTGCTGACGAGGAGCTTGCCAGCGTTGACGGTGGTGGAGCCCGAATAGCTGTTTGCCGCGCTGAAGGTCAGGGTCCCGCCACCGGATTTCTGCAACGACCCCGCTCCACTGATGGCGCCGGAGTAGGTCGAGGCATCACTGCGGTTGAAAATCAGGGTCCCTGCATTGCTTACACTGCCGATCGTTCCGGAGGTGCTGCCGGTTCCAATTTGAAGGGTGGAAGTGGCTCCGACCGTGGCGGCAACGCTGTTGGTCCCACCGAGGGTCAGGGTTCCGCTGGCCACCGTGTAACTGAGCGCGCTGCCCGTGACATTTCCGCCGATCGTTCCCGATCCGGAAATCGTGCCGCCGCCAAGGACGACGGCGTTGGGGATCGACTGGCCGTTGAGATCCAAGATTCCTGCATTGAGGGCAACGCTTCCCGTGCCGAGCGCGGAGCCGGTGCCGAGAGTGATCGTGCCTCCACCCAACGTGCTGCCGCCCGAGTAGCTGTTGGAGGTGTTGAGCGTCAGGCTGCCAGCGCCGGTTTTCGTGAGCGATCCTGCCGTGATGCCATTGGTGCCCTGGATCGTATAGCCGAGGGTCGCGTTGGTGAACAGCATGCTGCTGGGAGCCACCGAGGCCACCGAGAGGTCAACGATCGGGCTCGTCGCCGTGTCATCGAAGATCACGAGGTCTCCGGAGATGTAGTCGGTGGGGCTGCTGTCGCCTTCCAGCTTCCAGTTCTTCGATCCGCTGATGGTGTTCGTACTCCACTCATTGCTGTCGGTTCCGGTCCAGATGGGGTTGGCCCCGCTGACCACCCAGTTCAAGGCGCTGCCGGTGTCGACCAGGGTCTGCGACTGGCGGCCGCCGGTGGAGGGCTTCGTTCCAAGCACGAAGGCGGATGTGCCTGTTCCGCCGATGCTGCCGCCCGTGTAAGTGAGAAGTTGATAGGTGCCGTTGACCGCAGTCGCACCACCGAGATTGATGGTCACCGAACCCGCCGCACCGCTCGCCGTGAGCGAACCTGCGGCCAGCGCGGGCGTCGCAGAGTATCCGCTGTAGTTGCCGAGCGTGATCGTGCCGGTGCCTGAAAAGGTGAGGTTGCCGGTGGTCAGCTTGCCTGCCCCTGAAACACCCGGAGCGAGGATGCCGCCGCTGGAAACAGTGGTCGTGCCGACGGTTCCGGTGCCGCCTAGAGTGGCAGCGCTTGCAACGGTCACCGCACTGCCGGTCTGGCTGCCGGTCACGGAAAGAGTGCCTGCGGAAACCGTCGTCGCGCCGCTGAAGTTTCCACCTCCCACGAGGGTCAGGGTGCCGGAACCGATCTTGGTCAGGCCGACGGTTCCCGTGCCATCGTTGATGACGCCGGAATAGCTCGTCGAGGCATTGCTGGAGCCGACCGAAAGCACACTCGCGGTGGAGTTGCCATTGGTGATGACGGCGGTGGTGGCGGTCGCCCCGGCCAATCCGCCAATGGAGTTGCTGAAGCCATTCAGATCCAAGGTTCCGGTGCCATCCACCGTGACGAGGTTTGCCAGCGTTCGAGAAGTGCCTAGGGCATTGGCATGATTGGAAATGAGCTTGCCTGCGGAAACTCTCAAGCCTGGCAGGAAATTCTGCGCCGAGATCCGCATGGTGCCTGCGCCCGCTTTGATCAGGGTGAGGTTTTGTCCATCGATTTGACCGGCGTTGCTGATGCGCCCAGTGAAGTCCAGTTCGACGGTGGTGAAGGTACTGTCGCCGACCGTGACCGTGGTGTTGTTGACGGTCGAGGTTCCCACCGAGGCCCAGAAGGCTGAAATTGTCGCAGTGTCTCCATTGTTGGTGGCGCTATATGAAAGTGAGGTGCCAAAGCCAGGTCCAACACCGAAACCAACCGGGTTGCTGCTGATCAAGCCGGTCGATGTCAGGGCACTGGTCGCACCCGCCGTTCCACCGAGAGTGATGTTGCCATTCCTCAGCGAGAAGTTGGTGGCATTGGCCCCATAGGTACCGGTGCTGGAATTGAAACTAAGTTCGAAGGTTCCAGACCTGATGGTCAGGGCCGGACCATTCGCCCCGCTGCTGCCACCTGCGCTCCGGGCATCGGTGATTCTCAGAAGCCCACCGTCCACGGTCGTCACCAACCCAGTGTTAATGCCTCCCAGTGAAAGCGTCCCCGCACCGGTCTTGGTCAAAGCGAAGGCTCCTGTGATGGCACCGGTCACCGTCGCATCCACCGCAGACGAGGCAGTGGCATCGGCGATCGACCAGCTTTGGGCCGAGCCCAGAGCGATGTTGTTGGCGATGCTGAGAGTTTTGGGGCCGGTGAGCGTCATCCCGGCCGATCCGAGGGTGATCGCCGATCCCGTTGTCGTGATGTTCGCCGTTGCGTCGGAAATGTTCAGTCCTTGCCATGAAACCGCCGAACCGACGGTGAGCGCGCCGCCCAGCGAGCTGCTGGTCCAGGTGCCTACATCGGCAGTTCCGGGACCCGTACCACCCACCCAGCTCGCACCCAATGCCAGATTCGTTCCCGTAGCCTCCTTGGCAATCGGCGCGGCAGAAGCGCTGGAGCAGATGACGATCAGGGAGACCATCCCCATGGCCAGAAAGCGATTGAACGATGTTGGTTTCATGGAACGTTTGTTGGTTTTCGGCCTGAACGTCGGCGGAATCCCCAACGATGCAATTGCCCGTCACTGGTCTTCCCACCAAACCAGATGATTCCACCTGTTCGAATGACCCTGTCATGCGTGATTCGGGGCATGCTCGATCGCTTTCTAGCCTTCCTCCGATCCGCCGTTTGGCTGGCCCTGCCCTCAGTGGCCGGTGCCGCCGTGGTCGATCCGGCGGTCACCTATGCCTGGTATCAGGGAGGTATTGGCATCGCGGTCGGCAGTGACGGCTACGCGGTCTCCAGCTGGACGAACTCCGCCACCACCGGAACCCCATCGCTCAGAAACCTGACCTCGGTCAGCGGCGCGCCGATCCGCTGGAACGTGCTGAAGTCCGACGGCTCTCCAGGACAGGTGCTGCGCTTCAATGGCAACTCCGACGGCCTCTTCGCCTCGTCCTCGAACTTCGGCACGATCAGCGGTTCACGCACGATCGTCGCCTGGATCCGCCCGCGCGAGACCACCCGCGGCTTCCTCTTTGATTCGTCCACCTTCGCCAATGGCCTGACCCGCGCCCAGGTCAACAACGGCAACTGGCAGATCAGCACCGAACCCGCCAACGGCACCGCCGCCAATGCCGGCACGACCACGGGTGCTGTCACCACCAACACCTGGCAGGCCCACACCTTCATCCTCACCACCGGCTCACCCGCCACCTTCCAGCACTACATCAACGGCACCCAGGCCGGCACCACCGTCAGCCTCACCCAGGCCGCCGCCCTCAGCGGACTGATCCTCGGCAACAACGTCGCCCCCGGCGGCGGGCTCGGCTTTGACGTCGATGTCGCCGAAGTGCTCGTTTACAACTCCGCGCTGAATACCACCGACCGCCAGGAGGTGGAAACCTACCTCACCATGAAATGGTCGGGCCTCAGCGATGGCGTGAACAATCCACCCGAGCCCCTCACCTCGACCAGCCAGCCCTTCGCCAGCGGCCTCGGCGGTTACAACACCTTCAGAATCCCCGCCATCGCCACCACCAACGCCGGCACCCTCATCGTCGCGGCCGACGGACGGGTCAGCAGCTCGGGCGACATTCCCTCGAACATCGACAGCGTCATCCGCCGCAGTTCCGACAACGGCAGCACCTGGGGACCCCTCATCGTCACCGCCAACTACGGCACCAACACCAGCGACACCGACAGCTATCCGATCACCGGCAGCAGCACGGCGCGCAACAGATCCTCCGCCAGCGACCCCGCCCTGCTGGTCGACCGCTCGAACGGCCGCATCTGGATCTTCTACGACAATGGTAGTAGTTTCAGCTACAACGGCTACGGCCGCACCATCAAGCTGGAGATGCGATACAGCGACGATGACGGTCTCACCTGGTCGGCCCGCAAGGACATCGAGGCGGAGAATCCCAACTTGCGCCCGAAGGAAACCGAGCAGTTCACCTTCAACGGCGGCAGCTACACCTACGGCAAGGGCGAGTACATCGTCGGTCCCGGAAACGGCATCCAGATCGAGCGCGGAATCCATGCCGGTCGCCTCGTCTTTCCGGTCTACTGGTATCGCACCAACAACAGCTCGTCGTTCATCTACAGCGATGACCACGGCGCCACCTGGCAGCGCGGCGGCACCTGCGGCACCGGGGTCGGAGAAATCCAGATCACCGAACTGGTCAACGGCGACCTGCTCGCCTCAATGCGGCCCTCCGGAGCAGGCGCAGGCTACCGCTGGTTCAGCAGGAGCACTGACGGCGGCGTGACCTGGAGCGCGATGTTCCGCTTCGATGCAACGGCGGCCTTTCCCGTTCCCGATCCTGCCTGCCAGGGAAACATTTTCCGCCTCACGACCACGGCCGAAAGCGACCGCAACCGCCTCGTCCACGCCAACTGCGCCAGCACCGGCAGCCGCGTCGCGATGACGCTCCGCACCAGCTACGACGAAGGCCTCACCTGGCCGGTGTCGCGTCTCGTCTACGGCAGCAGCAGCGCCTACTCGTCTCTAACAAAACTCTCCAACAGCGACGTCGGGCTGCTTTACGAGAAGGACAACTACACCGCCATCGACTTCGTGCGCGTGTCGCTGCCGCAGGCCACGAAACAGACCGATGCCCTGCCGCCCTACACCCTCTGGGCGAACACGAAGTTCAGCTCCGCCCAGTTGATGAACCCCGCCATCTCCGGCCAGACGGCGGATCCGGACGGCGATGGAAACAGCAACCTCGTCGAGTTCCAGACCGGCACGAACCCGCTGATCTCCGACAACGTTTCGCCCTGGACTGGTCCCGATCTCGGAAAGCTGGCCATCATCGGCGACTCGATCACCCAGGCCTCCGGCAGCGGCTACAGTGCGAATGCCTACGGCCAGAACGCCTGCCGGGGCTACCGCTGGCATCTCTTCAAGAGCCTCGTCGATGCCGGGGCGAAATTCGATTTCGTCGGATCGATCAACGCCAACTACACCAGCGACGCCCAGTATCCGTCGTGGCGGAATGTGCAGTTCGATCGTTCAAACGAGGGCCACTTCGGCTGGCGCGCCTTCCAGATCCGCGGCACCAGCGCGGGAAGCACCGCCGCCAACCGGGGCAGCGGCAACATCAGCCAATGGCTCGATCCCAAGCTCGGCGGCTACATTCCCGACACCGTCACGATGATGATCGGCATCAACGACTTCGGCGACGGCCGCACGCCCACCCAGGTGCGCGATGATGTGGCCGCGATCATCGACACGATCCAGACCGCGAACCCGAAGGTCCGCATCCATCTCATCGAGGTCCTCCACGTCGGCTCCGGACACGCGCAGTATCCGGGGCTCAACACCACGGTCGACACCTACAACACCAGCTTCCTGCCTGCGCTCGCAACCTCGAAGACCACCGCAACCTCGACGGTCACCGTGGTGCCGATGCTCAACGGCCAATCCGGCGGATTCATCGCCGATGAGATGACCCACGACCAGGTCCATCCCAACAGCCGAGGTGAGGCCTACATCGCCGCTCGTCTTTCCACCGCCCTCGGGCTGACCTCGCAGTGGACGCCGGTCGCAGTGACCAATGGAAATTTCGAAAGCGCCTTCACCGGTAGCGGACTCACCCTCGCGCCGGGTGGCTGGACGCTTTACGGCAGCCCGGGCGTGGCTCCGTTGAAACTCACCGACTACTCCGCCGTCGCCGAAAGCCGGGTCGATCTAACAGCCAGCGGCGTTTCCTCCAATGCAGGCTCGAGCTACGTGATCGCAGGCACGGCGGACACCGGCATCAAGCAGACGCTTTCCGAGACGCTCACCGCGGGAAAACAGTACATGCTGCAGGTCAGCGCGTATTCGGGATCGGCCGCTCTAACAGCTGGCGATTGGGCGGTCGAGGTCTGGGCCGGGGCCACCAGGGTCGGCGAGGCGGACAACAAGCGGAAGCTGCTCCAATACACCACCGGCACGGCCTCGCAGATCGGTTCGAAGCTGACCGAGCTCACCGCCGAGTTCCTTGCCTCCGACTTCCCCGCCGCCATCGGCCAGCCGCTTGAGATCCGGCTGATCTCGAAGCACGCGGCGCGCTATGTCGGCTTCGACGACGTCCGACTGTCCTCGAAGGCCGCTCCGGGAAATGGCGCGCCCAAGGCCCTGAAGGTTTACATCCTCACCGGGCAGTCGAACTCACTCGGCACCACCAGCGGCATCGAACTCGACCGCCTACCCGGCCTCGATCCGGCCGACGATCAGATCCGCTTCTGGTGGGCGAACGTGGCCGATGCCACTTCATCGCTCGGGTCCAGCGGCGGATTCTTCAAGCCGCTCCAGGCCCAGCAGGGAAACAACTTCTACACCGGCAGCGAAACCCACTGGGGACCGGAGATCGGATTCGGTCGAGCGCTTCATCACGCCGGTGAGCGCGATTTCGTCATCATCAAGGCCTCACGCGGCGGTGGCGGAAACACCAACTGGGACAAGGCCTCCAGCGGCCACATGTATGACCAGGTGGTCAACACCGTGACCGCCGCCTGCAATCGACTCACTGCCCAGGGACACAGCGTCCAGATCGCCGGCCTGCTCTACCTCCAGGGGGAAAGCAACACCACGGCGGAGGCGGCCATCGCGGGCAGCCGTTTCAAGACCCTCATCGACAACCTCCGCACCGATCTGCCGAATGCCTCGGGCCTCAAGGGCTACATGATCGGAAATGTCGACAGCAGCACCGACGACGCCACCACGCGCAACCAGCAGGAGGCCATCGCGGCGGCGAATCCCTCGTATCTGTTCTATGCCGACAGCCTCGACCAGCAGGACGAGCTCAATCCGGTCGACAACCTCCATCACAACAAGCGCGCCAAACTTTCCAACGGTGCCCGCTTCGCCCGCATGGTGCTCGGCACGCCCGCAGGCTTCAACGCCGCCGCCGGGTTCGGCGCGCCCTACGGGATCGGCTATGGACTCGGCAGCGCGGGCATCGCACCGGACTCGGGCGTTTCGCAAAATCTCAGCGCCTGCCATCCGGTCCTCCAGGGCTGGTCGGAGGAACGCTCGACGGTCGCAAGCTCCAGCCAGACCAACGCCAGCCTGCTGCCGGACCCGGTCGGGAATGTCCCGGCCTTCGCGATCACCGATGCCGACACCAGCGGCAGCGGCTACTATTACTCCAGTAGATTCACCGCCACCCAGACCACCGGATTCGCGGCCAGCGGCTGGCGGGCGGAAATGAACGCTCGTTTCCCCACCGCTTTCGACACCGCGCCCTCGGTCTTCCTCCAGTATGGCGATGCCTCGTCGCGCTGGCGGGTCGAGTTCCAGCGCAGCACCTCCGGCAGCCTCAACGCCACCTTCACCGGCAGCAGCGGCCCCCAGACCGTCGCCCTGCAAGCCAGCTACGACAATGCCTACCACCGCGTCTCGCTGCGCCGTGCGGCAGGAGCGGCCGGGACCGCCGCCGAACTCGTCTTCGATGGCGGTGTGGTGGGGCAGGTCAGTCCGACCGCGATCGACGCCACGCTTGAGCCGGGCGTTCATTTCGGCACGCAGAGCGCCGCCGGTCAGGGAGTGGTGCATGTCGCGAGCTTCAGCTTCACCAGCCAGCCAACGATTCCCGAGGTTTCGATCCGCGCCAGCGATCCGGATGCCAATGAATCCAGCGACCCCAGCGCGGCCTTCACCGTCAGCGTGTGGCCCGCACCGGCCTCCGATCTGGTCGTGCCGCTTGCGATTTCCGGCAGTGCCACCAGTGGCTCGGACTTTACCGCCCTTGCCTCCAGCGTGACGATTCCAGCCGGGTCCTCCTCGGTGGTGGTACCTGTCACGGTGCTGGGCGACAACATCGGCGAAGGCCCGGAAACCCTGATCGCCACCCTGTCCGAAGGCAGCGGCTACACCCTGGTGCCAACCACCTCCGCCACGATCACCATTCAGGAAACCTCGGACACCGTCACGATCGTGGCCAGTGATCCAAACGCGTCGAAGGCCGGGGACCCGGGAAGCCTCACCTTCACCCGAGGATCACCCCTCGGTTCGCTGGTGGTGGCCTACTCGCTTTCCGGCACAGCCGTCGCGGGCACCGACTACGTCGCACCCGGCGGATCGGCCACCTTTCCGAACGGTGAGACAAGCGTCGTCCTCACCCTCACCCCGATCCCGGACGACCTCTACACGCGCGGCACGAAGTCGATCATCGCCACGCTGAACACCAGCGCCGCCTACGCGGTCGGGTCGCCTTCGAGCGCCCAGATCAATCTCGCCGGCGGCCTTTCCAACCCCACCAAGGCTCCCAACAGCGACGCGCTCAATCTCGCCACCAGCTGGCTCGGCAACACCCCGCTGAGCAGCGAGATCCCGCTCTGGGACCAGCACCTTTCCTCTGCCAACAGCAGCTCGCTTGGAGCGAACACCACCTGGGCCGGACTGAAGATCGGCTCGGGAGCCCAAGCCCCCGGTGGCGACATCTCGATCACCGGCGCGTTCACCCTCGCTCTAACAGGAGCCCTCGATCTAGGGACTTCGCGAAATCTAACAGTCACCACCAACTCCCTCACCTTCTCCGGACTGACCGGCTCCAGCAGCCTGCGGATCTCCAACAGCGCCGGCATCTTCAACAGCGCCATCACGGCCGGTGGCCTTGATTTCAACGGACGCCTCGAACTCCGCGGTGGCAGCAACACGATCCAAAGCAGCACTGGCACCGCGGGCTCCAACGGCAACTACTACCTGTTCAACGGTACCAGCCAATCGCAGTCGTCCGGCAGCCGCTTCGCCCTCGACACCGGGGCCTCGGCCACCGACCGCAAGGACTTCGGCTGGATCACCGACAACGGCAACGTCCTCACGCTTTCCTCGCTCAGCGGCCATGGCGCGATCCGCAACGACGCGGGCGGCATCACCGGCAGCACCGTGACGCGCCGCATCAGCATCGATCAATCCGGCGGCGACACCACCTTCAATGGAGCCCTGCTGTCCCACACCAGCAGCGCGGGAGCAGTGCGGGCATTGACCCTCACCAAGGACGGCAGCAGCAAGCTCACGCTGGCCGGCTTCATCGGCAAGCAGACCACCTCCTCCGGAAGCGCGACGGCGGCAGTGAACCTGATCGTTAACAACGGCACGCTGGAGGTCAGCAACGCCTCCAACAGCACCACCACCAACCCCCCCGCGCGCAACACCACCGGCACCGTGACGATGAACGGCGGCATCTTCGCCTTTGCCGCCAACGCCTGGCCGAACACCAGTGCCGGAGCCTTCCTCATGAACGGCGGCACCCTGCAATGGAGCAGCGGCAACTCCCAGGACATCTCCGGTCGCCTGGCCGCGATCCCTTCCGGGAAAAGCGCGGTGTTCGACACCAACGGCAACGCGATCAGCTTCGGCACCGCCCTGACCGGCAACGGTGGCTTCACCAAGACCGGAGCCGGTTCGCTCACCATGACCGCCTCGAGCCCACTCGCCGGCACCGCCATCGTACAGAGCGGAACCCTGATCCTGAACGGGGCCCTGACAGGTGTCGGCGGAGCCACGATCCAAAGCTCCGGCGCTCTAACAGGCAGCGGCTCGGTCTCGGGACCCGTGAACTCCTCCGGCTCGATCCAGCCGGGGAGCGGCATCGGCACGCTCACCCTTGGCGCGCTTTCCCTCGGCAGCGGAGCCTCCATTTCCTGGCAGATCAGCAGCTGGAACGGCGTCGCCGGAACGGGCTTTGACACGATCTCGGCCAGCACGCTGGATCTAACAGCCTCGCCCTCGTCGCCCATCACCCTTCTCATCAGCGAGCAATCGCTCACCCAGTTCAGCAACTTGCCCGCCACCTTTCCCCTGATCCAGACAAGCGGCGGCATCACGGGTTTCAGCGCCTCGAAGTTCATCGTCAATTCAAGTGGCTTCACCAGCGGCGGCGGTGTCTGGAACGTCCAGCTCTCAACCGACGGAAAGTCACTCGAACTGGTCTACAGCGGCGCGACTCCCGACTCCAACGGCAACGGCCTCCACGACACCTGGGAGATCGCCGAGTTTGGAAGCGCCGCGGTCGGAGCCCATCCCGCGAATGGCGATGCGGACGCTGACGGACTCTCGAACCTGATCGAATACGCCCTCGACACCCGCCCGACCTCCTTTTCCTTCAACCCACTGACTGTCGATCGCGTGACACTTTCCGGAAGCACCTATCTTCGAATGTCAGTTCCGAAAAATCCCAATGCCACGCAGTTGAGTTACCTCGTCGAGTTCTCCAGCGATCTTTCCCCCGCCAGCTGGAGCGCGGCCGGCGCAGTGACCGAAGAAAACACGGCCAGCCTCCTGGTTGTTAGAGATGGAGTCAGCGGACAAGCCCGGCGCTTTGTTAGGCTTCGGGTGGTCGCTCCGTGAGGCTCAGCGAAGCTGGCCGGTGAAGCCCTGTAGGCGGAGGTTTTCAAAAGCCGCCAACACCTCGGCTGGCACTTCTTGAGCGGACGCGAAACCAAGCGCCGGATAGTCGAGGATGCGCTGGAAGTCCCCAACCATCGCCTCGATCACTAGACGCTCCGGGATTTCCTCCGTGCAGTAGTCGGTGAACGAAAGGCGCGGCGACGTCACGCGGAGCGACACCCCGGGCCACTGCACCTCCATCGCGGCGAGGACGCGACGCTCCATATAGGGCTTCTGCACCGCGAGAATGTTCTTCGGATAGAGTCCTCTCTCTAACAGAAGCTCGCGGCTGAAGCGGATGTTTTCGCCGGTGTTGGTCGATCGGTTCTCGATCAGAATCGCCTCCGCAGGCACCCTGAGTTCGCACGCCCGCGCGGCGAACTGCTCCGCCTCGGTTTCCGTCCATCCCTCGGTCAGACGACCGGTGCCACCGGAGAACAGGATCATCGGCGCGAGGCCCTGATGGAACAATTCCGCAGCCCGATCAGCGACCCGGAGGTCGTTGCTGCCGAGGACGAAGATCAGGTCCGATGCGACAGGTTGATGATGAACCTGATGGTAGTTCCAGAGGACAAGGGCGTCGGTCATTTCCATGAGGAAAGGCTTCCTCAGAGGCGGCGGCGACGCAAGAGGCACATCATCCCGATCGATCCGAGAAGCGCCGCATGCGTTTCGGGCACGTAGGTGATCACACCGGTGGTGGCGAAGCCAGAGGTGTCCCATGCCCCATAGGCCTGGGTGCTGGCTCCAGTGAAATCGAAGGTCGGCGTCCCGCTGACGGTGCCACCGAAGGTCGCGAGGTCAAAGCTGTCGTTGAAGGCAACCGTGTAGCCACTGGTGATGAAGGCGATCGTGCCGCCTGAGACGTTCAGGGCACCGGTGCCGAGATCGACGCGGTCGTTGATCCCATTGCCAGTCGCGCCCACCTGCCAAAGCCCGCTCATCGTGAGGCTGCCGAGATTCAGCGTGCCGATCGAGGAATCTGCCGTGGTGGCTCCGGTGCTGAGGGTTCCGTTGATCCCGATCGAAACGGCGCCACCC
Organism: Verrucomicrobiaceae bacterium; assembly: GCA_027485995.1. GTDB lineage: Bacteria > Verrucomicrobiota > Verrucomicrobiia > Verrucomicrobiales > Akkermansiaceae > Luteolibacter. The sequence goes on along the minus strand of JAIXPW010000037.1, from coordinate 3,710 downwards.
ACGGTGCCATTTCCGCCGAGAGTGCCGCCGGTGACCGCGGTCGCGGTGTTTCCGAGGGTGCCGGTGACCAGGAGCGTGCCAGCGGAGACCGAAGTACTACCGGTGTAGTTGCTGATCCCGCTGAGGGTGGTGGTGCCGCCGGTCTGGCTGACCGACCCTGTCCCGCCGATGGCGTTCCCGACATTGACTGAGTTGCTGCGGTTGAAGGTCAGGTTCGCGTTGTTGGTGACCGCGCCGCTGCCGAGGGTGCCGGCCGATCCTGCGACCTGGAGGCTGCCGTTGCTGATGGAGGTGGAGCCGGTGTAGGACGAAGCCCCGGAGAGAACGAGGGTGCCGGCACCTTGCTTGGTCAGGTTCCTGGCCGAGCCATCCTGCCCGAGCCCGCCCGACAAGGTCAGGGTTCCAGCGCTCACGGTGAGGGTCCGGTTCGCACCTGCCATCTGGCTGGCACCGGAAAAGGTCATGTCGTTGGTGCCGGTGAAGGTCGGGCTGCCTCCGCTCATGGTCAGTCCGTTCGCCACCGTCAGCGAGCTGCCCGTGGCGTTGTCGAAGTTGCCGTTGCCGGAAATGGTGAGGGCTCCAGTGCCGAGGGCGGTCGCGCTTCCGACCTTCAAGGTCACCGCACTCTGAAGCGTGGTGCCGCCGGAATGACTGTTGTTTCCGGATACGGTCACGATGTGGTTGGCGCTGCCGGTGGTGACGCCGATGCGCAGAATGCCGGTGCCGGAGACGTTGTTCGCGAAGGTCCAGGTGTTGTCGCGGGAAAGAGTGAGGGTGCCGTTGTTGACGATGCTTGCGGTTCCGAGGTCACCGGTGGAGCCGACTGAGGTGGTGGTGTCGGTTCCGCCGATTCCTCCGACACGGACAAAGACGCCTGAGTTGATCGTGACTTGCCCACTCAGGGAGTTGGCGTTGGTGAGGATGAATCCGTTGTCGATGCTCATCGTGCCGGCTCCGGTGCTGGCGAAGGCAAGGTTCGCGGAACCCGAAAGAACCCCGTTGAGTTTCAGATAGCGCCCGCTTCCCGTGGTGTTCTGGTTGTCGATGATCGACGACGCGGCGACGTTGATGTTGGTGTTCCAGGTCCAGTTTCCCACCGAGATGCCACCGGAGGCGAGAGTTCCGCCGTTCAGCTTGATCGCATCGGAAGCCGTGCTCGTGCCCCAGGCGGTCGCTCCATTGCGGAGCCCTCGCAGGGTGGTGTTGGAATCGACGATCCATTTGCCATTGAAACCCGCGAAGCCCGCGCCATCGGTGAAGGTGAGCCCACCACCCTGGTTGGCATCGACCACGCCACCCCCGGTGACGGTGATGACCGTACCGGCCGAGCCGTCGAGGTTGGCATTCGCACCGCCGGTGCCGGAAATGCCGAATCGGAGATTCCTTCCTGAGGCCACGGTCCAGGTCTGGGTCGAGCCACTGAGGACGATGGTGGCGGCGTTGATCACCAGGTTCTGGTTGGCCGCACTCATGTCGATGCCGGAAGAGCCGATGGTGACCTGGCTGCCTGTGATGGCATTGCCAGTGCCGCCGATCGAGACCAGTCCGGCGGCGGTGCCGGAAAGACTGCCGATCTTGATACCCTGCCAGGAAACCGGCGTGGAGGCGGTGAACGCGGAGGAAAGACTGCCCGCCGTGTTGTAGGTGCCCGACCAGGTGGCCACATCACTGGTGCCTGGGGCAGTTCCAAGTGCCCAACTGGTTCCGAGGTTGAGCACATTGGTGTTGTCACCCTTGATGATTTCCACGGCGAATCCGGGAAGCGATCCAGCCGAGAACACGACGACCGCCACGAGAAGACATTTTGTTTTCAGAGGTTTCATGCTGGCTTGGGCTAATCTTCCTGAGCTGTTAGCAGTTTTGAGTCCAACCTCGCCCAGGCAAAGCATCAGGTGCTGGTTTGATCTCAAAACCAGTTTACCCATGATGGACACTCTTGCGTTCCTGGGAAACAATAAGCCATGCGCTCATGGATGCTCTGGCTCTCGTGGATCAGTCCGATGCTGGCCGGAGACCTTCATCTTTCCACGCCTTTCGGCTCCCACATGGTGCTGCCGATGGACCGCGAAGTGCCGCTGCATGGCACGGCGGATCCGGGAAAGCCGGTCGTGGTCCGACTTCTTGGTCGCGAGTTTCAGACCACCGCCGATGCAAATGGAGCGTGGCGTGTCATCTTGCCCGCCACACCCGCGTCCGCGACCCCTTCAACGCTTGAGGTGACCTCAGAAGGAAAGCGCGTGCTTTGCGACGACCTACTCATCGGTGAGGTCTGGCTCTGCTCCGGGCAGTCGAACATGGACTTCCCGCTCTCACGATCGACCGGAGGCGCGGATGAAATCAAGTCCGCCAATCTTCCAAACCTCCGCCTGCTCAACCTCACCGGAGCTCCCACCGATGCGCGGGCCTACGATGCCGCCACGCTCACAAGATTGAACGTGAAGGACCATTTCCAGGGAAGCTGGCAATCCTGCACGCCTGCTTCGGTTGGAAGTTTCTCAGCAGTCGCCTACCACACCGGAAAGCTCCTCCAGGCCGCGCGCGGCGTGCCGATCGGACTCATCGAGAATGCCGTCGGCGGATCGGGCACCGAGGCCTGGCTGCCGGTCGAGGCCCTGAAAGCACGCCCCGACTACCAGCCCCTGCTTTCGGAAAAGTGGCTTGATTCGGAACGCGTCAGCGCCTGGGCGCGGGGTCGTGCGAAGCTGAACCTCGGCAGCCACTTGGAGGCAAACCACCCCTTCAAGCCCGGCTTCCTGTTCGAATCCGGCGTGCGCCCGTTCTCCGGTTTTCCCTTCACCGGGGTGATCTGGTATCAGGGCGAAACCAACGCCGAGATCCACGACGACGCCTGGAACGAGCAACTGATCCGCGACCTCGTCATCGGCTGGCGCACCGCCCTTCATCGGAAAAGTCTGCCGTTCTTCCTCGTCCAGCTCCCGAGGATTGGCGGCAACGATCCACTCCGCAAGTTCTGGCCCGCGTACCGCGAAGTCCAGGCCCGGGCGGTGAAAGCCCTGCCCGACACCCACCTCGTGGTCACCCAGGACCTCGGCTGGGACAGCCCCGACGTCCATCCACCCGACAAGCTGCCCGTTGCGAAGCGGATCGCGGAGGCCATCCTGCGGAAATCGAACTGAGCCCCACTGGTCGGTTCAACCAACCGGAAAGCCCGACGTCGCCAGCGCGTAGAAGGTCGGTGATGATTTTGTCGATGAAAGGCTTTCTGGGATATCTGTTGATAGGCGTGGCGATGGCGGCGGAGCCTCCGGCGTGGATTCCCATGCCACGCGAAGTGGCGATGAATGAAGGCCGTTTCACGCTTCCCAAAGACTGCGGTGTGCAGCTTGAGCGCCCAACCGACGGACCCCGCCTGATCGCTATGCTGCGCGAAAGCGGGCTCGCTCCGAAAGCGTCCTCCACGAACGCCGCCATCGAGGTGAAACGCGCTGCGGTGAAGAATCCAACCGGCTTTCCCGGAGCCTATCAGCTCGACGTCTCCAGCAGCCGGATCGTCATCACCACCAACGACGACCTCGGGGCCATTCATGCGACCGAGACACTCCGGCAGGCGCTTGACGCGAAAGGCTCGCTGCCCTGCGGAAAGGTCGAGGACTGGCCGGCCTTTCCTGTTAGAGGCTTCATGCTTGATACCGGGCGCAACTTCCAGTCGGTCGCGCTGCTCAAGGAGCAGATCGAGGTGATGGCCCGCT
>JAIXPW010000089.1 GCA_027485995.1 Verrucomicrobiaceae bacterium | reverse complement strand
GCGCCTTCGTCGTCACGGGGTTCTTTGTCATCTCCACCTCCATGTGGGGTCAAGATGAGCCGCAAAACCTCCGCTACGCAATCACGCCAAAATGTTCCGTGGGTGCTGATGGCGGACACAAAGGGACGACATCATTGAGTATTGCCTCAATCCCGACGGATCGGCCTGGGCCGAGTTCCGAGGCGACCACTTCATGCGGCCGCTTGGCAGACCCTTGAGCGAAACCGAGGTGCGCGATCTCGGCAATCAGATCGCTTCGGCGTCCAGTTCGACCTTGAGCACCAAGAAACCGATCATTTCCGTCAGCATCGACTATCGTGGCCGACCCATCCGAGCACAGGTCGTGCAGCCGCCCGCCGTCCACGGCGGCTTCTCCATTTCCCTGCGCTTCTTCTCGACGTTCCCGCTCGACCAGATCGCGCTGCGCTTCCTCTACGGGAAGGAGCGCAGCCTTCAGGGCGCGCGCGCGGCGCGCAATGCCGAACTTCGCACTGTTGTCGCGTCCGGTGATATTGCGGCCGCAGCCCAGTTCTGCGTGATCCACAAGCTCAACATGATCGTCGCCGGGGGCACATCGACGGGGAAGACAGTCGCCGCCCGGAAGATCCTGTCATTCGTTCCAAAAGAAGAGCGGATTGTCACAATCGAGGAGGCTGCCGAGCTTCGGCCGGACCAGCCAAACGTCGTGACCCTGATCGCGGACCGTGACGAAGCCGCCCGAAGCGCGGATCTGCTGCTGACTGCAACCCTTCGGATGCGCCCGGACCGCATCGTTCTCGGTGAGGTCAGGGGGAAGGAAGCGATGACATTCCTCGAAGCCATCAACACCGGCCATGGCGGTTCGATGACGACGCTTCATGCCGAAACGCCCCAATTGGCGGTGCAACGCCTGGCGATTGCGGCCCAGAAGACGGACATTCCAATGACTTATGCAGACATGGTGGCCTATATCGAGCGGTCCATCGACGTGATTATTCAGGTCGGCCGCCACGAAGGCGAACGCGGGATCGCCGAGTTCTACCTGCCCGGCCAATCCTCGGCACAGGAGATCGAACATGTTTGAGTATCGCGTCTGGTCGTTCCTGCCACACAAGCTGCGCGACGAAGACTTGCAACTTGAACTCACCAAACTGGGGCAAGTGGGTTGGGAGCTGGTCTCAATACACTCGTCAAACAGACAGCCAACGGAGCAACGCGCCATTTTCCGGCGATCCATCTCCGGAGAAGCAAAGCCGGAGTAGATGGGTTATGGGCATCGTTTCATGGATGGTCGACACGACGGATGAGTTCCTTGACGACGCTGCCCAGTCGCAGTTCGGGGCGGTCGCCTCCAACATCGGCACGATCCTCGCTGTCGGATCGACCCTGGTCCTTGTCGTCGTGTTGATCAACATGGCGCTGCAGTACCGTTCGATGGACGGGCGGACAGCGTTCGGCCTGGCCCTGAAGCTCGTTCTGATCTCGGTCTTCGCGATGAACTGGGCCCAGTTCAACACCGTGGCAGATGCGATCATCGGAGGTCTGGACTTCATCGCGGGGGCGCTCGTCACATCTGTGGGCGGAGGCGGTGCTGGTGCATCCCACTTCGCGACAGAATTCGACCGGATGATTGACAACTTCAGTCAGTACCTGAACGCCGTGGGCAGCAACCTCAACTGGATGGCGGGAGCGATGATGGGCGCGCTCGGCGCGTTCTTTCTGGGCGTTGTCGGAGCCCTCTGCGGTCTCGTCCTGATCTTCGCGAAGATCATGTTGACATTCATGCTTGGCATCGCGCCGGTGATGATCGGGCTGTCATTGTTCGAAGCGACCAAGGACTACTTCCATCGCTGGCTGTCGAGCACGGTGTCCTATGCCTTGTATCCGCTTGTGATCGCTGGTGTATTTTCCACTATCGTCGGCATGGCCCAGTCGTTGTTCGCTACCCTGGGTGATCCGAGTTCTGCAACGAGCATCGGCGCTCTGATCCCGTTCTTCATGATGATGTTCCTCGCGGCGGGTCTGATCATCGCGGTTCCGCTGATGGTGAAATCCTTGTCGGGCAACTTCTCCGTTGCCTCTCTTCCGAGCGTGAGCGGCAGCTCGGCCTTCGTTAAAGGCGTCGTTGGAACCTCTGGATCAAAAGCGAGGGCATTGCGTGGAATGGCATCGAATGCAGAACTTGCCGGGGCAGCCCTGCGGCAGACGCCCGCTGCGGCGAAGGCGGTAGCGCAAGAGGCTGGTCAGGCCGTACAGAGGATTGCCGACCGCGCTAGGCGTCTTCGTGAGTAGCGGTATGGGACTGCGTCTCGGCGGTCAGAGAAGCCACAGCCGTATTTGATATCCGCTACTTAGGATACTGCATCAATATACCCTAGAAAGGATATTGACCGTTTATCCCCTGCAATGTATAGACCTTACATGATCCTGGACCAACAGCTGATCCGCAGTCTCCGGCAAGCCGGCATCGCCTTGCGAAACCGACGCAAGGCACTTGGACTGACACAGGGTGAACTTGGCCGCCGGGCTGGTGTGAAGCAGCCCACCATCTCTGATATCGAGAATGGTGTCGTCGCGGCAAGCCTGGAAACCTACCTGATCCTCGTGACAGCACTGGACAGCGAGTTGCACCTCCTACCACGAACTGCCGATCCGGGTCTGACCGAACAGCGGAGCTGAGGCATGGTCCGGTCACAACGTCAGAAGCGTCCAGACAAGGCCGAGAGGCTTGGTGTCTGGTTCGAAGCCGCTCGGGTGGGAGCCCTGCGCCAGGCACCGGACGGCGCGATGGATTTCCGGTACGACCCGACATGGCTCGGGAACCCCGCTGCCTTCCCGGTGACGAGCGCCCTGCCCCTCGCTGACCGCATCTGGAAGGGTGCGAGCGCGTATGCGGCGTTCGACAACCTGCTGCCGGATGCCGAGGGCGAGCTTCGCGCCCGCATCGCCGAACGGACCGCCGCGCGCGGATCGGATGCCTACGCCCTGCTTTCGGCGCTCGGCCGTGATTGCGTCGGCGCGCTTCAGTTCCTGCCCGAAGGCGAAGCACCCGGCTTGCCCGACATGGCGGCGCGGCCGATTGAGGACGAAGAGATCGCGAGAATGCTGCATGGCCTTGCCGCTGCTCCGCTTGGCCTCGATCAGGATGATGACTTCCGGATCTCGATTGCCGGTGCGCAGGAGAAGACCGCTTTGCTCTTCCGGGACGGCCGCTGGTGGAAGCCACTGGGCGGGACGCCGACCAGCCACATCCTCAAGACGCCGATGGGTGTGCTGCCCGGTCCGGACCAGATCGACCTGACCGACAGCGTCGAGAACGAGGCGTGGTGCCTCCGGCTCGCGCATGAGATCGGGTTGCCGGTGGCAAAGGCACGGATCGGTGCCTTTGACGACGCAAAGGCGCTGATCGTCGAGCGCTTTGACCGCAGGTGGGAAAATGGTGTCTTGCGACGGCTGCCGCAGGAGGACCTGTGCCAGGCTCTCGGGGTGCCTTCGGCCCAGAAGTATCAGCGCAGCGGTGGTCCCGGGATGCGGGATATCCTGCGCCACTTGCAGGAATCGGACGACCCGGCCTCGGATCGCCGGATGTTTCTGAAAGCGCAGATCTTCTTCCTGCTGATCGGTGCGACGGACGGACACGCAAAGAACTTCAGCCTGGCCCTGGGCGCGCAGGGCAGGTTTCGCCTCGCGCCGCTCTACGACATCCTGAGCCTCGCGCCCGTCATCGACGCGGGCCGCCTGCAGCGGCGGCGCTTCCGCCTCGCCATGTCGTTCGACCGGCACTATGGCGTGGATGAAATCCTCCCCCGGCACATCGAGGCCGAGGCTGTCGCCGGTGGCCTGCCGCCTGGCGCCGCGCTGATCCTGCTGCGCGAAACCTGCGAGGCAATGCCCGCTGCGCTGGAGCGGACCCACGCCGACCTCGGGCCGGTCGTCCCTGACGCGGTCAAAGAATCGATTGCGCGCAGGGCAAGAGGCGCAGCGCAGCAAATGCTGGAACTCCTCGACCTATAGAGCCGGCGTTCTGCGATCTTTCAGCATGTCAGGCTGGAGCCAATCCGATGGCCCGCTCGAGATCGGCGATTTTTCTCGAGGCTATGGCCAGGCCTTCGCGCGCTTCCGGCGTATCGGCGACCTCGCCGAGGTTGAGTTGGAGGCGAACGGGCGAGCGGTCCAGATTCTGCATCGCCTTTCGGCGTCGCGTCGCTGACAGAATGGGCTGCCCTGATGGCGCCGACTGTACCGGGGTCTCAGGATATGGGTAATCCCCGGCCTGAGCTTCGTAGATCGACTTGAACCACCGGTCCTCGAAGTATTTGATCCGCTTGGCCCTGATCGGCATCTGGGCGTCGATGACGAGAACGATGTCGTCGAGGCTCATCCGTCGGGCATCGTCCTCCGGAAGAAGCGGCACTTCCTCGGTCCGCTCGGAAAGACTGCGCCCTTCGAAAGGGTTGCGACCGATGGACCTGGACTTCGTGACGACGCGCTTGGTCGTCTTGCCGACCGAACTGCTCAACTCCTCGATGGTCTTCTCGTCGGAGGGGGTAAGGTACAGTTTGACGCCAGCGTTCCCTTGCAAGGCCCGTCTAGCGTTCTCGCCGTAAATTTCATCAAGCGCCGGGATGGTTTGCGTGACGACAGCAAGGTTTCCGCGGTAGGAGCGAAGCGTTTCGATGCTGTCCATGACGATGGGCATCCGGCCCAGGCGGTTGAACTCGTCCAGCATGATCATCACCGGCCAGGGTTCGTCCGGTCCGGGTTCCTTGGCTTGGAGCGAGGCGAGAAGATCTGAGAAGAACAGCCTGATCAGCGGGGCAAGGGGTTTGACCATCAGCGGCTCGACCACGACATAGACGGTGAACGGATGCCTTCTGATGTCGGCGAAGGAAAAGTCCGAGGCGGTGGTTGCCAGGTCGATGGCCGGATTGGCCCATTGCTTCAGGCCCGATGTCATCAGCAGCGACAGGTAAGACGTCAGGGTGTCGATGTTCGTTGATGCCATCCGCTCGAAAATGAGCTTCGCAGCCGGGTTCTTCACCTCGTGGGCCCGGGCGAGATATTCTTTCTGCTTGTCGCCACCGGACGCAGTGATGCGGTAGATCTCGCCGAGGGTAGGGATGCCCCGTTCGAATGCCAGCAATCCGGCGGCGACGAAGAGATCGATCCCGCCATCGAGCAGGCCACTGACACGGTCGTTGTCCGACTGCAGAAACAGCGACGCGAGAAGCTGCAGTTCCATCTGCTGGCGGTTCGGATCAGAAAGCCCGCAGACCCGCAGCAAAGGGTTGTAGCGGTGCGTTGCTTTGCCCCAGTCCGTCGGGGCGAACCTGTAGACCTTGTCCCCCTGCCCTGCCCGGTGCCGCGCGGTATGCAGAAAGTTCTCGCCCTTGACGTCGAGCACCACTGCAGAGCCTTTGTAGCTCAGCAGGTTCGGGATAACGAAGCCGGTCGTCTTGCCCCGCCCCGTCGGTGCAACGATCAAGGCATGGGGAAAGGTCCTGGATGCAACCAACGGTCCCCTGCCCTTCGGTCGCCCAAGTTTGCCAAGAACGAACCCGGCTCCAGGCTTTGCGAAGAAGCCGTTGCGCTTCATCTCTGACCGAGTTTGCCAATGCGTGGTCCCGAACCTCGTCAGAGCTTCGGTCATCAGCACCGCGCTGAGCAACAACCCGCCAAGACCACCGCCACCGACAAGGAGGTTGACGGTCCGGAACTGTTCGGGGGATCGGGCGCTCATGCCAGGATAGGCATGCAGCAAGTACAGGAAATCCACGTTGGTCGCTGTCCCACCACGGACGAGCGTCAGGTAGGCCGACGCCAGCACATAGCCGATGGCGGCACCGAGCACGACAAACGTCACCAGACCGGCAAAGATGGTCGCCTTACCCATGGCGGGGTCCCCGGGCGACTTCGGCATGCGCGAGACGTTCTCGCTGTCGATCCACCTCTTCTTCCGCGATTTCAGAGACCACCCTTTCGACTGCGCCCGAAGATGCCGTCGATGTGTCCGACTGCAGGTAGGTCTTGGCAAGATGCAGCCGGTCGAGCCTGTCCTCCGCGATCAATACCAAGGCGTCAGCATCACCCGACTTCAGCTGGCTGACCGCATCACGGTCGAGGCGGTCTTCAATTTCGGCCCGCAGTTCGTCACCCAAGGCCGGATCCCGCAGCACATCCGCTGTCGGCCGGTCCCGAAGCGCCGCGATGACCTGGTCGATCCGCGTCTCGGCGGTCTCTCGCAGGCCGTCCTCGCGCAGGACGCCTGCGTCCTTGAGCGCGGTGCCAAGCTTGGCGTGCACCTCGTCGAGCTTTGACATCGCGCTGCGCATCCCGTCCTGCCTCTCAAGATCAAGACTGGTGGTCGCGGCGATCTGGCGCAGGTCATCGCCCAGCCACTGGCGTTCAAGGGCAGCGTTCGGTGCACCGACTTCGAGACGCGAGAGAACCTGTTCAGCCGAAAGCCCGGAGCCTTGCAGCGCACGTTGAACGGACTCGCGGAGGTCTGGATCGGCCAGGCGCGCCGCGGCTCCATCGGCCCTGTTCCCCTCAGCATACACCCCGCCCTTCGCAGCATCAGACAACAACGTGTGGGACCGGTCACCAAGCGGGTTGAGATGGGCAACACTGCGCAGCACATCGTTCAACTGGCGCTCGATCCTCGCACGGTCTTCGGGCGGGGAACTTTCGATAACTTCCTCAATGCGCTGGACGCGTTCGCTGAAGTCGGTGACCATGTCGTCGAAAGACTGTTCTTCCACTGCCATATAGATTGCCCCATCCGCCGCTATCGTTGTCTGGTCGGCAAGAAGTTCGGCTGCTCTTGCCAACGCATCGGTCAAATCCTCCCGGTTTGACCGGTCGGCTTCCAGGGCCAGTCCTCTATAGGTTTCAGCGTGAAGCGCAACCTCAACCAATGCGCGATCAAGGCTTTTCCCTGTCCGTTCAATCTCTTGAGGTGCCCTGCCCTCCCGGCGAGCCTCGTAGATCTCCTCGATCGGTGCTTTGAACTGCAGGACACCCCGTTCGACCCGACGGGTGGCCTCCAGCCGGACCCCGTAGCGGGCCGAGATATCGACCATCGCGTCGCGGAACGCGTCGTAGTTGAACTTATGGTCGGCTCCCAGATAGAACATCTCGCCCGACTTCGAGTATCGGTTAACGATGACGTGCGCGTGGGGGTGGGCACGATCCTCGTGAACGGCAGCGATAAAGTCGAACTCGCTGGTCCCGTCCTGAAAGAACCGCTCGCACATCTCTTCCGTTATGCTCCGGACGTCCTGACCGCTCGTTCCGATCGGGAACGCCATCAGCAGATGCGTCGTGTGTCCCATCTTTGGGTTGAGGTGCTTGGGCCACCGGCTGGCAAACAGTTCCGCCGCCTGGTCTATCTCTTTCGGGGTCAGCTGATCTTTCCCGGCGTGCAGCCCCCGGCTGTCAAGCAGGTGGCTCGATTTGGTCGTCAGGTATTCGAGCTGCGTTCTGAGCTGCTCGCGATTGTGACAACCGCCCTTCTTGATGACCTTGAAGATTGCGGGTGAGTGGCCAAGCGCAGCCCGCACCATATGCCGCTGTCGGCCCATGGCATCCCCTGCCCCGCGCACGCGGCTCCAGCCGCGACCGAAGAGCTCACCGCTTATGGCAGCGGCCCCTTCAGTCTTCGACATGTGCAATGCTTCTCAGGGCTGGATCCACGATCACCTTCAGCCCGGTTCTCTGCGCTTTCGCGAGGTCCTCGATCTGGTCCGATAGATCAAAAATGAGGGCAGCCAGGGCGCGGATTTCTGCGTCACTTCGTGCGTCATAAGGAGGTGGAAGCTTCCTGACCCGAGCCTCGTTCAGCCGCGCCGCGATCTGATTCACGTTCGATCCGACGCGTCCCAGCGATGCGCTAAGGCCCTTCAACGCCGTCGCCGTCTTGGTATCCGGAACGTACAGATCTGCTGCAATCGACATCAGGCGACGCAGTCCTTCGCCGCGAGAAGGGACGCCAAACTGCTGAAGGACGCTATCGAACATACGTGCATCAGCGTCCGAAACACGTGCATTGATGACAGCCGTTTTCACGTGAGCATCGACTTGACGCTTTCGGTCGTTTGCGATGGTGTTGTGGATTGTCTGCCGGGTGACGCCAAAGTTAAGCGCAAGGTCTTGAGTAGCAACGCCTTTTTTACGCTCACGAACGATCTGGCTTCTTTCGTCGGGGGTCAGTCTTCGGTGCCGGGTCATGTAAAGTAAACATCGCTATTTCTTGCCATCTTCACTTTTTGCCCACTACTTCCCTTGTTGTCAAACGCCTCGCTGCTTGGGCTAAGGTGGGTCGAAGACGGATTTAGGCGTTCTTCTGCCAGTGGCATCGGTCGGGTGCAGAATTTTGGCCGCTGGAGGGCCATTGCACGTTTGGGCTACCCACCCCTAGCTCTGCGCCAATACGACCCCTACAGGGCGCTCTGGGGGGCTCTGCGTGTTCATCCGATGTCGTGCCTGCCGGTTCCTGGCAGGAAAGTTCACAAGATCGCAATCATGCGCGTCACAGGACTGAGGTAGTCCGGAGCTCATTTTTCACGCTGCGCAGGGTGGCAGGCTCGGTTACGCTGTACGGCATCAGTCGTTACGCTACACGCTGTACGGCATCCGTGCTCCGGTTACCGCTCGACGCTTTCCGGTTGCCGTGCTCCGCCTTCTGTGCCCCGCGCTACGTCTGCCGCATTCCGCTTACCGGTCTATGCTCTCCGCCCTAAGCTGTCCGCTCTAAGTGTTCCGCTTACTGTCAGCCGCGCTCCGTTGCATGGGGTACGTTTTCTGTGGTATGTAATCTGTGATCCGCTCTCCGCGTTACGCTTGCCGCTAACCGGACGCCATGCTGAGGACAAAAGAAAATGGCCAACGAAAATCTTGTCGTCATCGGTGCAATTGCCCGGAAAGGGGGGGCAGGCAAGACAACCGTGTTGAAAGCCCTCATGAGCGCCTGCGTGGCCAGCGACAAACGGTGCCTGGCTCTCGACACAGACCCGCAGAGGGCCCTCTTCGACTGGGCAGAGCAGCTAAAGAAGACCGGTGCCGGGCATCCGAACCTCGTCGTGCGTCATATTGAGCGCACGGATCAGATCGAGGAAGAGATCGCAGCTGCCTACGAGGGCGACACAGCGGACTTTGTATTCATCGACACGCCAGGTGAGGGAGGGGATTGGGCCGATCTGGTCGCCGTCCAGTGCGATCACATCATCACGCCAATCATGCTGTCCGACACCGACATGCGGATCGGCCAACAGACCCTTGAGTGGTTCGAGCGATTGAAGGCGCGGGCTGACGATCCTTCGCTGCTGCCAAAGCATCATGCCGTCCTGAACCGGGTCCGCCTGAAAACAACAAAGGGCGACGAGGAGCTGCTTCTGCGGGCGACCGAACTTTTCCCAGTCATCAACACGCTCATCCTCGACCGGAATCAATACGTGGAAATGGACCGGCACGGTTTGCTGCACGATCTCGCGCGTCTGAAGGCGGCAGACAAGAACGCTCTTGTCCGCGTGCATGCCAAGCACTTCTTTGAGGCTCTCGAGGAAGCGAAAGATGTGCTGAACGAAATCCTGGAAGGGTAGGGGGATAGGCCATGGCCCGCAGAAAGCTTGCCAGCATCACCGGCGTCGATCCCGAGTACACGAGGAAGTTTCAGGCCACCCGGCCAACACCTGTGACAGCAGAGGTTAGTCCTGCAGCGCCCGAGGCGACCAGACAAGAGGAAAGCGTCACGCCGGACGTTGTGGATCCCGAGAAAACGCATCCTTCGTCCAATGCTACCGGGACTGGATCGGGAGCCCCCGCAGATGGTTCGGAGGAGCCGAAGAAGCCTCGCGTTTCCGGGAAACGAGGCCGTCAAAAGCGCGCTGAGCCCTTGGAACCTGCCAGAGATCCCGTCAACCTGACCAAGCGATCGGCAAGAACCGCAAACGACAAGTCGCTTGTCGATGTTCGCCTGTCCGCCCTGGAACGCCATCGTGCGCCACTGGATCGCCTCGCAGAAGCGGGGCTTCCCTCGAAGGACGTCATGATCTTTGCCGGAAAACGATTGCTGGCCAGGATCGCGCTTCGGGCTGTCTACGTGCAGCCGACCGATGCGGCGCGGATCACGGTCGCGCCTTACGTGTATCGCAGCACCAAGGCCATTGATGACAAGCTGATCGACACCATTGCCCGCAAGCACGACCCTTTGGGAGTCCGCGGCAAGTACGCGATGGTGCAGGGACAGTTCGAGGAAGCCTTCTGGGATGAACTTGACCGCGTCATCAAGGAGTTGGCAGACAGGTAAGTGACGGTCAGGACAGTCTCGGCCGACCGCGCAACCTATGCACTAACTGCCTTTGACAAGCTCCCGCCTCGCGGGTAATCAGCGCGCAGCACCGCTGCTGCGGTGCAGAAACCTGTGTCGACCGGGCATCGACATCAATACCGGCATGTGAAGCGCCGTGACGGACCCGCACTTCGCGCGGCCTGGTCGGATCTGCATGTGTTCAAAACCGGTCACAGGCCGATCGAGTTTGAGGAGTGGTACATGGTCGAGGGGGAAAAGCGCGTTGAGGCCGTCCCGATCAAGCGGATCCTTTGTGTCCGCACCGGTGCTGTCCTCGGATACCTCTACCGCTGGAACACCGGCGAGACTGAACCGATGTGGTTCGGGCGACCCAGCAAGGACATACTCTATGCGGATTGATCGTACTCTGGCCGTCGCAGGAATGATCTGGCTCGCATTCTTTCCCTCGTCCACGCTGCCCTGGAACACCACGACAGATCGCGGGCTGACAGTCTTCATCGCCGATGCCCCCGAGCTGACACTGAGTCTGGTCTGCGATACAGGTGAGCGACATGGGGTCGACGCCTCGGCGTTGCATCTGTCAACGCGGGATAGTGCGCTGTTTTCTGGAACAACCACGTTTCGATTTGGTGCCGGAGACGTGTCGGTCGAAGCCCATTATGGACCTGCACCGGTTTCGTTCCGGTCAGGTGCTCAATTTAGGCGGCCCTCTGTTCGAAGACCACGGGTGATTTCCAGCCGAGGGCTGAGTGTTTGCGTCGCGGGTTGTAAAAGCCGT
>JAIXPW010000181.1 GCA_027485995.1 Verrucomicrobiaceae bacterium | reverse complement strand
CGCCCTGGATGTTGCCGGGCAGGAGCTGGTTGGCGGTGAGCAGGCAGCTCATGCCACGCATGTGGTTGTCGCCGTCGCCGCCGACCTTGTTGCAGACGCCCTTGAGGGTCATCAGGCGGCTCTTGAAGGGTTCGAGCGGGGCGAGGATGCGCTTGAGCTTGAAATCCGGGCCGGTCTGGTCGGGCCAGAATTCGGGAGGGATGGTGCCGTTCGGGGTGAAGAGGAAGATGATCCGCCGGGTCTTCGCGCCGGGGGCATCCTGGGCGAGCGAGGGCAGGGCCGGCAGGAAGGGCAGCGCGGCGGCGGAGAGGCCGAGCTGGCGGAGGAAGGAGCGGCGTGTGGAAAGATTCATGGCGAGTTTATCTATTGAGTGGAGCCCACTCTGCAGAAGATATTGTAAGAGATTTGATTGATGATTGCCGATTGTTGATTTTTGAACGGATGATTCGAGTGTCAGAGGCCTTTTCTTCAGATCAACAATCAGAAATCAACAATCCTCAATCGTCAATCAAAGTGGATACGCGATGATGAGCAGTGAGGTGGTGGACCATTCTAACGGCTGGCCTGGTCAGGGGCGGGAATGGCCTGCAGGGCGGTGAGGGTGTTGATGTCAACGAAGAGCTGGCGGACGTGGTGGCCGGAGGCGGTGAAGGAGGTTTCAAGCTTCATGAGGGAATCGTGGCCATAGACGGCGGGGTTCTGCTTGATCGCGTATTGCAGGAGCTGGCGGATGAATCCGCGTCGGGCACCGGCCGATTGGACCGCATGGCCCGCGAGGTCGCGAGGGCCTCGGAGATGGACGAGCTCGCCTTCGAGCGAGTTGTAGTCGACCTCCGGGTTGATCGGTTTGTCGCCCTCGCTGAGGCGGAAACGGCCGACGGTGTCGAAGTTCTCCAGCGAGAAGCCGAGCGGATTGATCGTCTCGTGGCAGGTCATGCAGTTCGTGTCGCGGGTCATCTCGGCGACCTTCTCGCGCATCGTCATTTTGGGATCGAACTTGTGGTTTTCGAAGGCGATCGCCTGGGGCGGCGGCTTGAGGATGCCGCCGAGGACATTGCGGGTGATGAAGACGCCGCGATGGATCGGCGAGGTGCTGTCGGGGTGGGCGAGGCGGGCGAGCAGATAAGGATGGGTGAGCACGCCGGCGCGCTGGGCGGGATCGAATTTCACCGGCTGGAAACCGCCGCCTTCGGGGACGGGGACGCCGTAGAACCTGGCGAGACGGTCGTTGAGAAGAAGGTAGTCGGCTTCCAGAAGCTGGCGGTAGTCCGACGTCTCGCTCCACACGACCTGCTCGACGAAGCGCTCCAGCGAGCGGCGGAGGTCGGCGACGACGGCAGCATCGAAGCCGGGGAACTGGGTGGCGTCCTTGCGCAGCAGGTCGCTTTCGGAATCGAGCTTCAGCCAGAGCTGGAAGAATTCGTTGAGTTTCGCCCTGGCCCGCGGGTTGACAACGAGCCGCTGGGCCTGGGCTTTCACCTGCTCCGGAGTGCGGAGCTGGCCAGCTTTTGCGGCGTCCAACAAGACTTGGTCGGGCAGGGAATCCCAGGCACCGAGGGCCAGTCGGGCGGCCACGGTGAAGTCGTCCTTCTCCGTGCCGAGTGCCGGGTAGAGGAAGCGCGGCGACTTGACGATGAGGATGACGGCGCGCTTCACTGCCTGCTCCGGCGGGGTGCCGTCGGCGAAGGGGTGCTCGACGTAAAGCTGGCGCAGATCGTCACTCAGCGGCCGGCGGAAAGCGCGTTCGGCGAAGGTGGCGATGAAGCCCTTCAGCTTGTTCGCGCGGTCGGGCTCGTCGTCCTTCACTTTGCTGAGGTCGGGCAGGAGTCCGACGACCTGATTCGCGACCTCGATCGCGGCGGTGGTGGTGGCCTCGTGCCAGTCCTTGGAAACACCGGTGCCGCGTTCGTAGCCTTCGCTGGCATCGTCGGCGGGAAAGGCGGTGGCGACCACGGCGACGTGGGAGGCGCTGGCGGGAGAAAGGTACGGCGCGGCTAGTACTTCCCACTCGCCGTGCGGCGGTTTCCATTCAAGCCGGACCGAGCCGAGCTTTTCCTTGAACTTGAAGTAGTCGAGCCGGAAGGGGTAGGCGCGGCCGCCGAGCAGAAAGACGCGCGCCTTGGACTCGCGGACCTCCGCGCCGGAGCTGACCCAGTCGTCGATCAGCGCGACCTGGCGTTTCGCACCGCTGTCGTCGCGATGATTGCCGTCGCCACCCTGGGCCTGGCCGTTGAGGTAGAGGCGGACGCCGTTCGGCGTGACGGTTTTGAATTCGTACCACCCGGTGGCGGGCGCGACCAGCGAGCCGTCCCAGGCGATCGAGAACTGGTCGGTTTTCATGCCTTCGGCGGGTGGGCGCTCGCCGAAGTCGAAGGCGAGCACGCGGTCCTCGCGTTCGAGCGCCTTGCGGGCCTTCTTGTTCATGCCGTCGGAGTCGAAGTACTGCGCCTTCAGACCCTTGCCCTCGCCGGGCGGCGTGTATCTGCCGAAGCTGCCGATCAGGTCGGCCACCGACTCGCGGAACTGGCGGTTCGTCAGGCGGGCAAAGGCGGCTTTCGGTGTGGGAGTGCTTTTCGCGCGGGCTTCGGCGGAGTAGAACGCGCCGTAGATGTATTCGGCGACCCTCTGGGATTCCTCGGCATTGAGCAGCTCCGGCTTGTCCTCCGGCATCTTGCGATCGATGTAGCGGGAGAGGGACTGCAGGGCGCGTTCACCGTGGAGGGGCTCCTTGACCTCGTCGGGGACGCCTTCGCCGTTTTTGCCATGGCAGGAGGCGCAGTGCTTGGCGTAGATCGCTTCACCGCTCACCGGCGCGTCCTGAGCGGGCAGGATGCCCGTCAGACCCAGGAACAGGAGGATGGGAACGCGCGGCATGATCGACGGCGGATACGTTCCGGAACCCTTGATGTTTCCGGGAAAATGTCCGGGCAAGGGTGGCAAGGTTCCGGCTGGGATGGAGCCGGGGAGTCCGGGAAGCTGAGGGCGATCAGGGTGACGGGGAGAATCCATCTGCTTGTCCCTGGCCCCTGCCGGATGCGCGGCCCCTGCCAAAGCCTGCGACTTGAAGGAGGCTTACCATCCGGTTTGTTCGACCTGTCACGCCGCGACTGAATTCCTCATCAGCCCGCTCAATTCGCAGCAAATGCAAAGTTCGGGGAGAGACAGACGAGCATGGCAACGGCTGCCGCCGAAAATCCCGACAGATCGAATTGACCCAATCTATCATCAATGCCCAGTTGCCTCTTCCGAGAAGATCATCGAGGAGCTTCTTGGGTCAGCCCCATTCCCGATTGCCTCTTTTCAATCCGAAGCAGTCTCAAAGATCCAATGATGATGAGGACGCGAGGACCAGCCCGGAAGCAAGCCCTGGAGCGGATTCTCCATCGGTCACCCACTAATCATCACCAAACTTTGCACGTATTCCTCGAGTTGTTTCAACCTCTTGAACATACCTAAGTGAATCATAGTCCTGATCGCCTCCGATGAAGAACAATCCGACCCCATTGGGATGGCAATCTGATATCCGAATCCAGTCTGCACAGTTTTTCTCAGCCACTCCAAAAAGAGGATTTCCGTTTGCATCCAAGAAGACAAGAAGGTCTTTGTAATCGCATAGCGGGACGCTCTTTCCCGGTGACGGGATTTTTCCATTTTTGAAATCCATCAGCCTTTGAATATCAGCGCTTAGATCGATCTTTATTCTGCCTTTCTCTTCCCAGACCTCCCCTTCTTGATTATCACGTATCTTCTTGCAGATCGCGATCGTCAACTGGACTGGTGAACTCACCGGATTTGCATCCTTTCTGGGTAAGCAACATGAAAGTCCAAACACTGCCATCAAAAACAAAGTGTTTTGGGTGAGCTTCTTCATGCCAATTCTTGGATTGAACCGTTCTTGATGATGCGCAACTGGGATCCATCAGAAGGTGAGGGTTGAGTCCGCACATCGAAACGCTCCAGTCCAATCGGCTGGTCACGACAGAGAAGGGATCGCGGTGGCCCAAGTCGCTGGCCACCCTCCCAAACGCTGGATTCCTGGGTCTTCAGGAGACTTTCAGCGGGTCTTCGCACAAGGATTCTGTGCCGTCGATTGGATGCTCTGCCTGCAGCCAATCGGTGGCGGGTTGTCCGATCTGCAGAAACTGACGTAGGTGCGAGCATTTCCAATGATGCCGAGGCTGGGGCAATCGGGTTGGATGGGGAAGTTTCAAGTTCCAAGTTCCAAGTTCCAAGTTCCAAGTTCCAAGTTCCAAGTTCCAAGTTCCAAGGGACAAGGGACAAGGGACAAGGGACAAGGGACAAGGGACAAGATTAGTGAAGTGATTGACTGTCTGGCGCGGGTGGCATTTCGATGCTTCTGGCCCCCTTGCGGGGGCGCGGAATTGAGGTGACCTTTTAGGGGTGGCCGACGGGCTTTGTCTGCGTGATGAGATCCGAACGCCTGCTCAGAGCATATGATCTGGAGGAGCGGGAGCCATGAGCAAGGTCACTTCTTCCCCCCATCCACCGCTGACCAGAAGTCCTGGCCGACCTTGGTCTCGGCATCGGCGAGGAGCCAGAGTTCACGGGCGATGGAGGCGTTGGCGAGGAGGTCCTTCGGGGGCTCGGCTTTCCAGGCGGCGTAGTGGGCCTCGCCGTTTTTTCTCGCGCGCTGGAGAAGGTAAGCCTCCTTGGTCACTCGATGGAGCTGGAGATCGGCCTCGGTCATGAGGTGGGACCATTTCACGGCATCGCGATAGGCCCCGTTCCGGCTGTCGAGCAGGCCTTCCGCCGCCTTGCCGATGCGCTTCGCCTCGGAGAGATACTCGGGCTTTCCGGTGTGATGATACAGCCCGAGGAAGGCTCGCAGCATGAGGGCCGCATTGTAGGTGAGTTGGTCGCGGTTGACTGCACCGGTGGCGATGTTTTTCGAATCGCTGAAGAGTCCATTGGGAGCCTGGAGGTTCTTCACGGTCCAATCGACGATGGCGCTTCCCTGCGCGATCAGCTCGGCGGAGGATTTCGCATCACGGAAGCCCGCGACCTCGAAGCAACCGACCGCCGCCGGGCCGTTGACACAGGTGTTCTTGGTGCCGTCGCGGTGCAACTCATGCCACCAGACGCCACCGCCGCCTTCGCTGTCGAGGCCGCTGAGGACGAAGTTCAGGGTTTCCACGGCGCGCTTCGAATAACGGGGCTCGCGGGTGAGTTGATAGGCCTCCATGAAGGTCAGCACCATCCAGGCGTTGTCGTCGTAGTACTTGTCGTGACCGTTGCCAGCGGTGGGCGCGGGCTCGTATCCCGGGACGCGGGCCTTGTCGTCCCAGTAGCCGTTCATGGCTTCGAAAAACTTCCGCATCACCGGTCCGTAACGTGGGTCGTGACGCGATCCGCCGACGAGGGCTGAGAACATCACGCCATTTCCCCAGATCATGTCGGGATCCGGCTTGTCGATGGCGGTGCGATACAGGCTTCGTTTTTCTTCCCAGAAATTCTTCTGGATGTGATCCATGACCTCGGTCGCGCGAATGGCGGAAGGCGAGGATTCCACAGGAGCCGCCTGCGCCCGACCACAGGACAGCCCAATGACGAGCAGGGCTCCAATCAGCGCATTCAAGATGAACATCCTCATGTCGGTTGCGGAGGATACCGGCCATTTCCCGTTCGTAAACCTCAGCTCGCCCGAGAAGCAACAGGATGTCACAAATGGGTAAGCGCTGTCCGCCGCGGCTGATCGTTTCACGATTCACAACGGATCGTGCGCGGCCTGAGACCCACGATGGCTAACCCGCTTGTGGCATCGTCTTCCGAGTCTGGAACTGATGGAATGGGAACATCCAATGAACCCACTCCGCGTTTCCCCATTGCTCCCTTTCCTATCCGGCGCGGTCGCTTTCTCCGAGCCCGTCGGCTTCGCCTCGCTGGAAGCCTATGGCCAGAAAGGCACCCAGGGCGGCGGCGAGCTGCCCGCTGTCATCGTTCACAATGCCATCGAGCTTCAGCGCGAGGTCGAACGACTGGACCTCAAGGACAAGTCCGCCCGCGACCAAAGCCCGCGCGTCGTGCGGCTGGCGGGAGACATCGACCTCGGCGAGCTGGCGAATGAAAAGCCCGGCCGTGAGTTGTTGAAGGTCGGGAGCATCCAGCCAAGGCCCCACACCACGATCGAGGGCCCGCCAGGTGGAGCGACGCTGCGTCACGGCATCATCGACCTCAAGGGCACGCATGACGTGATCGTCCGCAATCTGCGTTTCCGCGATCTTTGGGAAAACGATCCGACGGGCGAGTATGACCAGATGGGCTGGGACTACGTCCGCATCGCCAACTCCGGAAAGACCCAGAGCCATCATCTCTGGATCGATCACTGCGACTTTGGAAAAGTTTACGACGGGCAGCTCGACGTCGTCCACGGCTCCGACTTGGTGACCATTTCCTGGTGCCGTTTCGCCGGAGACCCCGATCATCCGCAGAAGAAAGGACTACTCTTCGGCCACTCCTCCTCGGCCAATGCGGTCGCCGCGGATCGGGGCTACCTGAACGTCACCATCGAGCACTGCTGGTTCAAGGATCTGGGGTCGCGCAGCCCGCGGTTGCGTACCGGCAACGTCCACTTCGTCAACAACCTGGTCGAGTCCGTCGAAAGCGCCACGATCTCGGTGAGTGGCGGAGCGACCTGGGTGGATCACTGCATTTACCGGAATTGCAAGGTCGCCAGCACCTGGTCGCACGCCGATGACTCCATTGAGAAAAACCGCGCGGGAAGACTCAAAATCACCAATAGCCTCCGCCAGCCGGAGGCCAAGGGATCGCCCACCGATTTCATCGATTCACCGGGACCCTTTGCCTTCAACAAGCCGGCGGCCTGGACCTGGGAGGACCTCGGCAAGCTGCCTTATCCCGTGAAGTGCGACCCGGTCGATGGCCTTGAGCCGCAACTCAAGACCCGGACCGGACCACAGCCGTGAGACTTCCCTGAAAGGAACGCGGCCGATGTTTGGCCGCTTTTCAGAAGTCGCCTCAGAGGATCGCGCCCGGAACATAGGCGGCCGCTTCGGGATGGGCGGCCTCGATCGCCGAAACTGCTTTGGCAAAGGTCGCGACCTGCGTCCTTGCCGCTCCAGCGTTCTGCTCACCGGTGGCGACGATGGCCGCGAGCTGGGTCTGATCGAGCGGGATGCGTGAATCGGCGGCGAGGCGTTCGACGAGGTTGTTGACGGTCGATTTCCCGGCACGGAGGTCGTTCACGGTGGCGACGGCGTGCTCCTTGATCGCGTGGTGCGCGGTCTCGCGACCGACCCCGGCCTTCACGGCTTCCATCATGATCGTGGTGGTCATCAGGAACGGCAGGTAGTGGGCGTTTTCCTTCGCGATGACCGCCGGGTAGGCGTCCATCTGGTCGAGGACGGTTAGAAATGTTTCGAAAAGTCCATCGAGCGCGAAGAAGGCGTCCGGAAGCATCACGCGGCGCACGACCGAGCAGGAAACATCGCCCTCGTTCCACTGATCGCCTGCCAGGCCGGCCGCCATGGCGAGATAGCCCTTGAGGATGACGTGGAAGCCGTTGACGCGTTCGCAGGAGCGCGAGTTCATCTTGTGCGGCATGGCGCTGGATCCGGTCTGGCCGGGAGCAAAGCCCTCGCTGGCGGTTTCGTGACCGGCCATCAGACGCAGGGTTTTCGAGAATGAGGAAGGGCCGGACGCGAGGTCGGTCAGGACGGACACGACACGGAAATCGAGCGAGCGTGGATAGACCTGGCCGACGTTGATCCACACGGCGGGCATGCCGAGGTGGGCGACGACTTTTTGTTCCAGCTCGGCGACTTTCACCGCATCGCCCTCGAAGAGGGATAGCTGGTCCATCTGCGTCCCGACCGCGCCTTTCAGTCCACGCACCGGATAGCGGGCAATGACGTCTTCCAGCGCGTTGAAGGCCGTGAGGAGCTCCTCGCCGAACATGGCGATGCGCTTGCCCAGCGTCGTCGGCTGCGCGGCGACGTTGTGGGTGCGGGCGGTGATGACCAGCTCGCTCCACTGCTCCGAGCGCAGGCGGAGTCTTTTCAAGGTAGCGACCGTCTTCGCGCGGATCACCTCCAGCGCGCGGAACACCTGGAGTTGCTCGACGTTTTCCGTGAGGTCGCGGGAAGTGAGGCCCTTGTGGATGTGCTCGTGGCCGGCGAGGTCGTTGAACTCCTCGATGCGCGCCTTCACATCGTGGCGGGTGATCCGCTCGCGAGCCATGATCGAAGCGGGATCGACGCTGTCCTTCGCGGCTTCATAAGCGGCGATCGCCTCGGCGGGGATGTCGAGCCCCAGATCGCGCTGGGCCTTCATCACGGCGATCCAGAACTCGCGTTCGAGCACGATCCGGCCCTCGGCGGACCAGATGGATTGCATGGCGGAGGAGGCGTAGCGTTCGGCGAGGACGTTGGGAATCACGGGGGGACCGTAGGAAAGACCTTTTGGCAGCGCAAGTTTTCCAAACCTCAGGATATTCCAGCGCAAAAGCTGGAAAAGTCCCCTGCGGTCGGCCCACCCAACCAGCGCCGAACCCATCGACAAATCCCCGGCAGGACGCTCGTATCGGCGTCTTCCTTTTGTGATTATGCGTGCCTTGTTCCTGACTCTTGCCTTGTCCTCTGCCGCGATGGCCGCGGAACCGCTTCCGATCATCCCCCAACCTCGCTCGGTCGACCTCGCGGACGGATCCTGCAAACTCTCGGGCGACATCGGCATCAGCGCTGCGGATTCACTTAAAAACGAGGCCGCCTATTTGGGTGCCCGCTTGAAAAACGGACTGGGTCTCGCCGTCTCCCTCGACAGGGGAGGCCCGATCAAACTCTCTATCGCACCCGGACTGCCACCCGAAGGCTACCGCCTCAGGATCACCCCACAGGGCGTGGCCATCGAGGGGGGGGACTCCGCCGGACTCTTCTACGGGATTCAGACACTCCTCCAGCTCCTGCCCGTGCAGGTCTATGGCAGCTACTCTCCGAAACAGGGGATGTTGGAAATCCCTATTGTTGCCATCGAGGACTCCCCAGCCTTTCCTTGGCGCGGCCTGCACCTCGATTCCGCCCGCCATTTCATGCCGAAGGTCTTTGTGATGAAGCTCCTTGACCTGATGGCGATTCACAAGCTGAACCGCCTGCACTGGCACCTCGTCGACTCCGAGGGCTGGCGTCTTGAAATCAAGAAATACCCCAAGCTCACCCAGGTCGGCCAGGATCAGCCCGCGTGGTATCCAGGCGAAGATCCGACCGACCACTCGATCAAGGCCGGCTTCAAATACGGCAGCTTCCACGGCGGCGGCTTCTACACCCAGGACGATGTCCGCGAGATCGTGGCCCATGCTGCAAAGCTGCACATCGAGATCATGCCGGAGATCGAGTTCCCGGCCCACGCGATGGCGATGTTCACCGCCTACCCGGAATTTTCCACGACCGGCAAAGTGCCCGTCGTGAAGTCCAACCACTCGCCCGACCTCATCAACGTCGATGAAAAGTCGATCAACTTCCTCAAGGACATCCTCGATGAAACGATGGCGCTGTTTCCGGGAAAGTGGATCCACTTCGGAGGCGACGAGGCCCCGAAGGGCCAGTGGAAGCAGAGCGAGTTCGTCCAGAAGCGGATCAAGGAACTCGGCCTGAAATCCGAGGACGAGCTTCAGTCGTGGCTGTTCGGACAAATGGCCGCGCACGTCGCGAAGAAAGGCAAGGTCGCGGTTGGCTGGGAGGAGATCACCCACGGCTTCCTGCCCGAAGGCGCGGTGGTGATGCCGTGGCTGTCGATGGACACTGCCGCCAAGGTCGCGAACTCCGGCCACCCGGTCATCCTTTGCCCGGTCGGCCCGCTGTATTTCGACTCCTATCAGACCACCGATCCCACCGACAACCAGGCGCTCTACAAGGGCCCCTTCACGCTTCGTGCGGTCTATCAGTTCAACTGCGATCTGAACAACGTCGCCGCCGACAAGCGTGGCAACATCTGGGGCGCGCAGGCCCAGCTCTGGACCGAGCTGATGCCGAAGCCCGAGCACGTCGAGTATCAGGCCTTCCCCCGCAGTGCCGCCCTCGCCGAGGCACTCTGGACCACGGCCGATCGCAAGGATTTCAAGAGCTTCCAGCAGCGACTCGTCCGGCACGTCGAGCGGCTCGATGTGATGAAGGTGAACTACCGCAAGCTCGAGGCTGGAGCGCCGATCTCCTGGTCGAAGGAGACCATTTCACCGGGCCGGAAAGACCTCGTGCTCGAAGGGCCGGTCGGGCTCGACCTCCAGCCCGGCGCCTATGAAGCCACACCCGGCTATCAAGACGGTGGCTTCGGGCTGTGGTTCGATCGCATCGAACTCGTCGCCGACGGCAAGGTCATCGCCAGCGACGCCCATCGTGGCTTCACCGGCAGCAACCCGAAGGATGCGGTTTACAAACTCGTGGTGGAAACCGCCGTGCCGAAAGGCAGCAAGGTGACCCTGCGCGCCTTCGCAGACAGCCACGAAGGCACCGACTCCACCGGCGAGATTGGATTCCGGAAAGTGAAGTAAGTGCCCGATCGAGTTTGGCGAATCGGGTTCACTTTTCCGTTCCGTCTTTCAATCCCTTTCGTGCTTTCGACTCCAACGTCTTGATGCTTTCAACGGATGGAAGCTTCTCGGGCATGGTGCCGCCGAGTTCCTGGATTGTTTGTCGAACCTTCTCGCCGACCTCCCGGTGCGCGCGGTTGGCCTTTTCCTTTCCGGTGATTTGCTCCCGTCTCAACTTGTCCTCGGCCTGGGTGGCCCGGAAAAGGTTGGCCGCCAACTCGGTGCTCCCCATGTGATCGAGGATCTGCTGGCTCTTTTTGAGGCCTTTCTGGCGATGGATTTCCTGCGCGCCAAGTCCGCCATACAAGCCCATGTATCCATGATTCTGGAAAATGGCATAGTCCTGTGGCTCGACCACTCCTGCATCCTTCGCCGCATCGGCGAGTTGGCTATTGTGCTTCTTCAGTTCCGAGCGGATGGCCAGGCGGCGCTGCGCTTCCAACTCCTCATCACTCAGTTCCTGGCGCCGGGTCTGAATCGCGAAGTAGGTCTGCCCATGCGCGACGATCTCCTTGGCTGGATCCGCGTTCTGGATGACGAGGTAGCAGGCGTAGCGCGACATCATCACAGCCTTGAGAGACCGCTGCGCTCCACTACCGATTTCGACCATTTGGTCGGTACCGACGAAATGGTCTTCCACCGGCTGGCCGCTGTTGGAACAGGCTGCGCGGGCCTTTTCGATGACGGCCTGGAAATGCCTGTAGTTGACGTATCCAAGGACTTTGGCGAAGTCCCGGCTGGACCAATACTCGATGCCCGCTGGATTGGTGCGGCGGATCGATTCAAAGGACGTGATCTCGTGACTCATGTGTTCGTATGAGCATTGATGACCTAGATCCAGGCCCCGGGCAAGTGTCTAAATGAACACGTTGAGTTCAGGGCGTGATCCTCTACGGCTTGGCGCCTTCGCCGACAGACACGAAGGCACCGACTCCACCGGCGAGATTGGATTCCGGAAAGCGAAGTGAGCTCGACTCAGAATTTCAGCCGCTTGGGCTTGGCGAGGTCGCGGTTGAGCTTGTCGCAGACCAGCCTGCAAAGCTCGAACACCATCGGATCGCCGATGGCATAAAGCACGCTCGTGCCCTCCTTGCGGCGGGTGAGGATGCCGGTTTCGTAAAGCAGGCGGAGCTGCTTGGAAACGTTCGCCTGCGTCGTGGTGAGAGCCTCCACGATCTCGGACACGCTTTTCTCG
>JAIXPW010000143.1 GCA_027485995.1 Verrucomicrobiaceae bacterium | reverse complement strand
TGGCGGCTTCTCCGAATTCCTTCTGGATGCTGGAGATGGCGAGGTCGAGGTTGCGCTTGCGGGCATCGGCGAGTTTTTCGGATGCGGAGTCTTCGTTGGCGGTTTTGGCAGGCATGCGTTTCTGCTACCCGAACAGTGTTCGGATCGCAAGAAAAAAGATGTTCGCTCGAACAAAAATGAGAGTTTTGAATAGGTCCTATGGGACTTATTGGACCTATAGGACCTATTTCTTCCGTGAATCTTAAGGCTCGATCGTGTGGCCGGCTGCTTCCAGTCCCAAAGCCGCCGCGCCGATCATGCCGGCTTCGTTTCCGAAGCGGGCGGGGAGGATCATGAGGTGGTCCTTGAAGGGGCCGGAAAGCTGGGCGTGGAGGTAGCGGGTGAAGGGGGCGAAGAGGACTTCTCCGGCGCGGGCGACACCGCCGCCGAGGATGATGGCTTCGGGATTCAGGAGCCAGCAGCAGTTCATGACGGCGCAGGCGAGCTTTTCACCAATGCCGTCCCAGAGCTTGAGGGCAATGGGGTCGCCGCCGTTGGCGGCGCTGGCGAGGGCGGCGGGGGTGCATTCGTCGGCCGCCTTGTGGATGCCGGCCTCATGGTAGGCCTGGGAGGCGGTGGCGGTGATCTCGTTGTTGCCGATGTAGTCCTCGAGGGCACCGAGATTGCCGTAATGACCAGCACGACCCTGGTAGTCGATCGAGGTCTGGCCGATCTCCCCAGCTCCATGGCGCGCACCGCGGATCATCTGGCCGTTGGCGATGATGCCGCCGCCGACACCGGTGCCGAGGGTGAGGCAGACGAGGTGGTTGAGGCCGCGACCGGCCCCACGCTTCCACTCGGCGTAGGCCATGCAGTTGGCGTCGTTGTCCACCACGGCGGGCAGTCCGGTCTTTTCCTCCAGTCTGGCCTTCAGCGGGATCTCCACCCAGCCACGGACATTGGTGAGGTTGTAAACGATGCCTTTTTCGAAATTCACGAAGCCGGGCATGCCCACTCCGATGGCGGCGATCCGGGTGTGACGGGAACGGAGATCCTCGATGACCCGGACGATGGCATCGATGAGTTCGTCCGGACCCTCGAAGTCCTGGGTCGCGATCGGCGGCGCGTGATCGATCACATTTCCACGGAAAACGACGCCGACTTTCACGGAGGTACCTCCGAAGTCGACACCGATGGCAAGCGGGGTATCGGGCATGCGCGGAGACTGCCCGCGCCTGCGGGGAATCGCACGCCTTTTTCAGGCAAAGACGCGGGCCGCGACCAGACGGAGGCCATCGAGGGTGAGGTCGGGATCGACCGCCTGGATCTCGGGGACACCGCGAGCGATGAGAGCGGCATCGCCTCCGGTGGCAACGATGTGGGGCGTTCCCGGGAGCTCGGCCATCAGCTTGGCGAGGATTTCCCGCACCAGCCCGCGATAGCCGAAGACCGCGCCGGCCTGCATCGCGTGGATGGTGGATTTCCCGATGGCGGAGGTAGGTTCGGCCAGATCGAACTCTGGCAGCAAGGCGGTGCGACGGGTGAGATAGCCGCTCATCGATCCGAGCCCGGGCGCGATGACGCCGCCGGCATAAGCTGGGGCGCTCGTCACGACGTCGAAAGTCACGGCAGTGCCGAAATCGATCACGATGGCCGGCGAGCCGTGCCGGTGATGGACTCCGACGGCATTGGCGAGCCGGTCTGCACCGATCTGCTCCGGGAAGGGGTAGTCGATGCCGATGCCAAGCGGGCTCGCGGCCCCGAGTCGGTGGACGGGCCCGATTTTTTCGAGAAACGACGACAGGATGGCAGATTTGGCGGGAACGACCGAACCGATGAGTGAAGCGTTGAAATCGAGTGGCCCGAGCAGTTTGGAGAGCGATTCTTCGGTCACATCAGGCGTCGGAATCACGCCACGCCATTCGAGTAGCCCGGAGTCATCGCCCAGGGCGAACTTCGTGCGGGTGTTCGAGTTGTCGACAAGCAGCCAGGGCATCCGTCACCAGGAATTGGAGTTGAGAACCTTGCTTTCGCCCGATTCCATGACTGGCGCTCCGGAACCGGATCGGACCATCAGGCGACCGTCATTCAGCCTCAGCTTCAAGGGGCCGTTGAAGTCGCGGGCATCCAGCCAGAAGCGGAACCACAGGTCGGTGATGCCCTTTCCATCCTCACCGGACAGGCCGGTATCAGCCGGTTCGAGCAAACGTCCATCGGCGCTTTCGAGGTGAACCCGCTTCTCGAGGTCGTGATTGGCTCCCTTGAGGGAAACATCGACCCAGTAGTTCGAATGATCCCGGATCACGCGGACCTGCTTGATCTTGAAGCGCGCGGCCGGATCCGATTGCCACTCGTAGGGTCGGAACCACGACCAAGCGGCGAAAGCCGAAACCAGCACGAGGGCGACGGTGAGGATGCGGGTGAGCGGTCGCACGGTCATGACGGGAGCGGGAACCGACATCCGATGCAAACGAAAAGGGCGGCCCGCTTTCGCAGGCCGCCCTTGGGGTAGGATGAGAGCAGTCTGAAAATCAGTGCTCGTAGCCGCCTTCGCCGTGCTCGGAAAGGTCAAGGCCGGACTCTTCGACTTCCTCGGTTGGACGGAGGCCGATGACAAGCTTGACCACAAGACCGATGACAGCGGTGGCAACCGTCGAGAGGACGATGGTGATGACCACCACTTTGACATGATTCACCAGAAGGGCACTGGATGCCTTGCCGGTTTCGAGATTGAACATGGCTTGCATGCCATTCACCTTGGCATAGGCGTCGCTCACCAGGTTGGGATTGACTTTGCAATCAGCGAAGACGGCCGTGAGGAGTGCGCCAAGCGTGCCGCCGACACCGTGGATCCCGAAGGTGTCGAGTGAGTCATCGTAACCGAGTTTCGATTTGACGACCGTGCAGAAGAAGTAAGGAACCACAGCTGCGAGCACACCGATGATGACTGCGGAGCTTGCAGTGACGAATCCGGCACCAGGGGTGATCACCACGAGGCCTGCAACGGCACCCGAGCAGAGGCCAAGGACGCTGACCTTGCCCTTGAAGAGCCTCTCGATAAGACCCCAGCTGAAGGCGGCAACTGCTGCGGCAAGGGTGGTGGTCATGAAGGCCTGGGAGGCCAAGCCGTCAGCGGCGAGCGCCGAACCGGCATTGAATCCATACCAGCCAACCCAGAGCATTCCGGTGCCGACCATGCAAAGAACAAGGCTGTGAGGCTGCATCGGCACCTTGCCGAAACCGCGACGCTTGCCGAGAAGGAGGCAGAGGATCAGGGCGGACCAGCCTGAAGTCATGTGGACCACGGTTCCACCGGCAAAGTCGATGCTTGGGATCTTCGCGCCGCCGTTCCAAACTCCGTTGAACACGCCGTCGAAGCCCCAGACCATGTGGGCCATCGGGAAGTAAACCGCAACCATCCAGATTGCGCAGAAGGCCATGATGGCGGCGAACTTCATTCGCTCAGCGATGGCACCGACAATGAGCGCCGGCGTGATGATCGCGAACATCAGCTGATACATCGCGAAGGTGCTGTGGGAGGGCCAGGCGGTGTAGTTGGTGTTGGGTGCTCCGCCGACGTCCTTGAGGAAAGCATACTTTCCAAAGTCACCGAAAATGCCCGCCCAGCTCGGAGCTCCCTCCGCAGGGTGCTCGCCGAAGACCATTGAGTAGCCGAAGATATACCACATGATCGTCACCATCCCTGCCAGGCCCAGACACTGGGCCATGACGGAGAGGACGTTCTTTTGACGAACCAAGCCACCATAGAAAAGAGCGAGACCGGGCAGCGTCATGAAAAGAACCAATGCCGCGCACACCATGAGAAACCCGTTGTGACCCGGACCTGGAAGTCCTGAGAGCGGGCCGGTCGGTGCCACGTTGTTGAAGTAGGCCAAGGTGTCCTTCGCCACGTCGGCAGGTGAAGGCTCGGCTGGAGCTGCCGCTGGCTCAGCTGGCGCTTCCGCAGCCGGTGCGGGAGCAGGGGTCTCCTGGGCGTATGCGGAATTGGCCAGTGGGATGGCCGCGAGCGCAATCGCAGCGGCCAGGACTGCCGACAATTTTCGGAAGTGTGTTCGAATCATGATGGTCAGGTTGGGTCGGATGGTTCGCCGTTGACCGCGGGCTTCCATGGCCACGCAGCGGCAAGCGTCCAACAGCAAGCACCGTGCCAATCTCAAAATCCTCTGGTTTCCTACCTCGCCATTCGAAGTAGGACCGCCCTTTTCCCCGCAAAAATCCTCTGTTTCAGTCTTGCCAAGAATCCGCCGCGCTCTCTAATCCCCAAGCGAGCAGATTGACCGCTGCTGAATCCCTGCTGGACAAAACCCTTAAGCAAAGTTAGAAACTTTTCCGAACGGTTCGTTCTCGCAGGCCTCCAGCAGGCGGGACTTCGAGCTTGTCATGCTTTTCCCCAAAAGCCGCCACGCGGTCCGGTAAGGAAAGGCAGCAGCAACCAAACACAGAAACCATGATTCGCAACTACAGCAAAACCATTGGCGCCCTGGCCGCTGCCTCCGCCCTTGTGGCCGGCAATGCCTCGGCAACAGAAATCGAAGGTCAGCTTGGCCTCGGCTACAACACCGACTACATCTTCCGCGGTTTTGACCGTGGTTCTGACGTGGTCGAAGCGGGTGCCGATTTCACCACCACGTGGAACGGCGTCGACTTCAGCGGCGGCCTCTGGTACGCCTCGATCCAGGACGGTCACGTCGGCAACGCCGGTCCGGTCCAGCTTCCGGATGGCTATGACGAACTCGACCTCTACGTTGAGGCCTCCAAGGACCTCGGATTCGCCACCGCTTATGTCGGCTACATCCGTTACCAGTTCCTCGGCACCGACGTGCAGATCCTCGGCAACGATGTTCGCCTGATCGACGACTTCGCTGAGCTCTACTTCGGCCTCAGCCGCGAGCTCATCTGGGGCGTCAACGGCGCCGTGACCTACTACTGGGACGTGGAAGGCGACAACAATGGCTACAGCGAGCTCGCCCTCGACAAGACCTTCAAGCTCCATGAGTGCGTCGATCTTGTTACCGCCGCCCGCGCTGGCTACGCCTTCGAAGAAGGCCAGATTCAGCACACCACCCTGAGCCTGACCTTCAACGTCAAGGCTTCGGACTCCGTGACCGTTTCGCCCTACGTTGCCTACTCCTTCCAGGGTTCCGCCCTTGAAGGCGTCGATGGCAACCCTCTGAACAGCAAGTTCAACCTCGGCGCACCTCCAGCTCCGCAGCGCGACCAGTTCTTCGGTGGCGTGAAGGTTGCCGTGAAGTTCTAAGTCCGGCGAATGCGACTTCCTTGAAGTTGCACCTCACCAACATTCTGGGGCGGTCGTGAAAGCGACCGCCCCTTTTTTGTACCCTTGGGTCGGACTCCGTGGACGCCATCAAGCTCGCGGATGCGCCTGATCGTAGGCCTGCCTGAGCCTTTCCCGGGTCACGTGGGTGTAGATCTGGGTGGTCGACAGCGAACTGTGCCCGAGCAGTTCCTGGACCGAGCGGAGGTCGGCCCCCGCATCGAGCAGGTGGGTGGCGAAGGTGTGCCGCAGCTTGTGGGGACTGATCACAAACGGGATCGAGCTGTGCTTGAGATACTTTTTGAGCAGGAGGTCGATGGCCTGCTGGGTGATTCGGGTGCGGCGCTTGCTGAGAAAAAGCGGACCGGAGGTCACCACCGCCGATTGCCGATATCGTTGGAGCGAGGAAAGGGCGGGTCCGCCGATCGGGACCATTCTCTCCTTTGATCCCTTTCCGGTCACGCGCAGGGTCTCCGTGGTGAAGTCAACATCGCCGACATCCAGTCCCGTGAGCTCAGAAATTCGCAAGCCGCAGGAATAGAAGAGTTCCAGGATCGCCGCATCGCGCACTGGAATCCAGGCCGCGGTCTGTTTCTGCAGCGGTAGCTTGAGCGGAAGGGCAAGGAGTTCCTCCATCTGGCTGAGATTCAGCACCACAGGCAAGGTGCGGGCCGACTTCGGCAGTTCCACCAGGGCCACCGGGCTCGATTCCAAGCCGCGACGGTGAACGAGGAACTTGTAGAACGATCGCATGGCTGAAAAACGCAGACGGATGGTCGAGCGCTTCAGATCCTGCTTCATCAGGGCGAACAGGTAGTCCCTGAAATGGTCCACTCCACAGTTCCTCCAACCTGGAAAGGCCTCCCCACGGGATTCCCGAAACGCACGCAGGGCCTCACCATAGTTGCGGGTGGTGCGCGGCGACGCGCTCTTCTCCACTTCCAGAAAGCGTAGGAAATCCTTTTCGAGCGTCTCCACCATGGCTGCAGATTCAACCCAAGATCCTAGTGGAAACCAAGAACGAACCCGTCCTCTCAGGGGGCCGGCTCCACCTTCGCCGTCAGTCTTGCCTGGAAGCTCCTGACCAGCCTTGCCACCTCATCACGCGCCGACCGGTCTTGCTCTGACATTTCCACTTCCTGCTCCTTGGTGGCCTCCAGGTAGGAGAGTCCTCCGCGGCAGGCCGACAGACGATCCCCAGCAAGATTCCGGTTCCAAACCAGCTCCATCCAGCGCTTTGTCGCCACTGCCACGTCGCGCCCCCTTCCCTCCAACCATGCCTTCTCGAAGCCGGAAATCGCCTCCTCAATCCTGCCTTCCCGCTCTGCGGCCTGAGCCACGCCGACCCGGATTGACGTCAGGCGGAGGAGGTTTTCCTCACTCAAGGTCGAATCGGGGTAGTCGCGGACGATGCGTTCCCTCGCCTCGCAAGCCAGTTGCCGATTCCCCAAGGCCTCCTGGGAGGATGCCCATCCGGCAAGCTTCAGCAGCCCGATCGGAGTTTCGCTGCGGGAGTTTTCCTCAAGCTGCCTGAGCGTGGCGGCGAGCTCCGGCGGTTTGGCTCCAGAGGAATCCAGACGCCCCTTGAGCTCAGTGGCCGCCCTCTCCGGATCGATTACCAGTTGGTAGAGCGCCAAGGCCGCCTGGTGCATGCCGGAGGCACCTGCGTCCGAGGCGAGCTTCAGATAAACCGTCGCGTAGGCAAGGGCGTGCTGCGGCTCGAAACTCAGGGCGGACTGATTGCTCGAAATGAAATCGAGGAGGGCAGCTTCGTTTTTCCCCTCGATGGCCGCCGCCACCAGTGCCTGGATTCCGGCGACGATCTGATCGGGAGTGGTCGGAAAGGTCTCGCGATTCCGAATCGCGATCTCGAGCTGTTCGTTTCCTTCCGGGATCTGGCCGAGCCGAAAGTGACACGCTCCCAGCGTGACGTAGAAGCCGCCGGGTTGGAACTTGTCGCGTGTTTTGTCCCTTTCCACGAGGAACTTGCGGAAGCGTGAGATCGCGATCTCCCACCGCTTCGCGCCAACGGCGGATTCGCCCCATTTCAGAAGCGCCTTCGTCTGGTAAATGTTGCCTCCTGATGGCCCCCTGTTCGGATAGTCCCGATAACAGGTTTCGAACGAGCGGATCGCCTCATCCCAGCGTTTCAGCTTCATTTCACAAATACCCCGGCGATACCAGACCACACCATACTGGGGGCCGAAAACCCGCGATGCCTCTTCCGGCCTCATCGCCGTGGTCTTGGTCAGCAACCCGAGAGCGTCCTCCCATTTTTCCGCCTTCATCGCGGCCAACGATTCCGGGACCAGTGAGCTCAGCTCATCAAGGTCCTGGGCGGCTGCCACTGCGAAAAAACAACCTGCGCTGAGGCTGATGCGGATCACATGCAGCAAACGGTGGACATGCATGGGGTATGAGGTCGCGTGGCCGGAGCGCGATCAGTGACCGAGAATAGCCTCCACCTGGATTCCCGACAACTTCGAAGTTCCCGCAGTTCGTGCGATCAACTGGAACTGCCCTTGTTTGAACCTTGGGGGAGCCGGAAACGTCCGACGGTTGGAATCTTGGAAAAATTTTCCACTTGATGAAAACGTTCCATGTGGGGTGACATTTTATTTGGGCGCTTTTGGTAGATGGCGCTTCGATGCCTGTCCAAAACCAGCTCGTCTGCACTCTCTGAATTACGCATGAACCGACCCAATTCCCTCCCAGCCCAGCCTTCATCTGGAAACTTTTCCAAGGATTTGGTCGCCGGTCTCGTGGTTTTCCTCGTCGCCCTTCCCCTCTGTCTGGGAGTCGCCCTGGCATCAAACGCGCCACCGATCTCCGGCCTGATCGCCGGCATCCTCGGTGGCATTGTGGTCGGAATTCTAAGCGGCTCCCACACCAGTGTCAGCGGGCCGGCAGCAGGCCTCACTGCCGTGGTGGCCGTCCAGATCGCCAACCTCGGCAGCTTCGAGGCCTTTCTCGTCGCCGTCGTTCTCGCCGGGGCGTTCCAGGTGATCCTGGGCATCTCCCGTGCCGGCTTCATCGCCTCATTCATTCCGGTCAGCGTCATCAAGGGCCTCCTCGCCGCCATCGGTGTGATCCTGATCCTCAAGCAAATCCCCCACCTCGTCGGGTTCGATGCCGATCCGATGGGAGACAAGACCTTCCGGCAGGCCGATGGCGAAAACACGTTTTCCGAACTCTCGAGAGCACTCTCCTACATCCATCCCGGGGCCATGCTGATCGGCTTCCTTTCGATCGCCACCATCGTCGTCTGGGACAAGGTCAAGTTCCTCAAGAAGTTGCCCGTCCCGGCTCCGCTGGTGGTCGTCCTGCTGGGAGTCGCTGTCAGCCAACTCTTCAGGTCATTCGGCGGGATGTGGGTCATCGAATCCAGTCACCTGGTGGCGGTTCCGGTCACGAGCGGTCCGATGGACTTCATGAAGTCGGCCCTGATTTTCCCAAAGTGGGAGATCCTCGGCAATTCGGCGGTTTATCTGGCCGCCTTCACCATCGCCATCGTCGCCTCCATCGAGACCCTTCTCAACATCGAGGCGGTTGACAAGATCGACCCGAAGCAGCGCATCACTCCGCCCAATCGCGAACTGGTCGCCCAAGGCCTGGGCAACATCCTCGCCGGCCTCATCGGCGGCCTGCCCATGACCAGCGTGATCGTGCGCAGCAGCGTCAACATCGGAGCCAAGGCAGAGACCAAGATCAGCGCCATCTTTCACGGCGTTCTTCTTCTCAGCTGTGTGGTGTTCATGCCTGGAATCCTCAACCTGATCCCCCTTTCCGCCCTCGCGGCGATCCTCCTGATGACGGGCCTCAAGCTGGCCAGCCCGAAGCTGTTGAAGCAGATGTGGGGAGAGGGCAAGAAGCAGTTCCTTCCCTTCATCATCACGGTCTTCGCCATTGTTTTCACCGACCTGCTGATCGGGGTGCTGATCGGACTCGCGGTGTCGATCGGATTCGTGCTCCACAACAACGCCCGCCGGCCACTCCGCCGGATCATGGAGAAGCATGCCACTGGTGACGTGATGCACATCATCCTCGCCAACCAGGTCAGCTTCCTCAGCCGGGCGTCCCTGGAGGCCGCCCTTCGTGACATTCCACGGGGTGGTCACGTCCTTCTGGACGCCGAGAACACCGACTACATCGATCCGGACGTCCTCGATCTCATCACGGACTTCCGGGACACCACTTCGAAAGCACTCGACATCACGCTCAGCCTGAAGGGATTCCGCGACAAATACATCCAGATTGTGGACAACATCCAGTTTGTCGATTTCAGCAGCCGGGAACTTCAGTTGGAGCTCACCCCGGAGCGCGTGCTGAAGATTTTCCGGGACGGCAATGAACGCTTCGTCTCCGGACAGCGCCTTGCCCGGGATCTGGGCCGACAAGTGGCGGCGACATCGTCCGGCCAGTTTCCGATGGCCGTGGTGCTGAGTTGCATCGACTCCCGCGCCCCTGCGGAAATCGTGTTCGACCTGGGTCTCGGTGACATTTTCAGTGCCCGTGTGGCAGGGAACATCGCCCGCAGCAAGGTTCTCGGCAGCATGGAGTACGCCTGTGCCGTCGCCGGGGCCAAGCTGATCCTGGTCATGGGCCACACCTCTTGCGGTGCCGTGAACGCCGCTGTGGACCTCCTGGCCGCAAAAAAACGTGCCTCTGAAGCCACCGGATGCGTCAATCTGGATGGCCTGATCGAAGAGATCCAGCTGTCGATCGACCCCAGCACCCTCAAGACAGCGGACGCTTGGAAGGATGGCGAGAAAGCTGCCTACGCCAATGAAGTCTCACGCGTTAACGTGCTCCGGACCATGAAAGTGATCCGTGAGCGCAGCAGCACCCTCGATCAACTCGTGTTTGAAGGGAAAATCGTGATCGTCGGCTGCCTTTACGACATCGGCACCGGCAAGGTGGACTTCTTCCAGTCCTCCGTCAGCAGCGTGGTGCCCTTGTCATCCGATCTGGCCAAGCTCGTCTAAGTCGCCAGAACTTCGACTTGCAATTCCATGGTTCAGGCATAAGCCTCCACCTCGTTGCTATTTGCTCCTAGCCTCAGGCCATCGTTGATCTTGCTTGCTTAAAGCTTGCCAAAGCTTGGCACACCAAGTGCTTCTCCGGGCCGAAGCGGTGCAACCTTTTGTTTTCACTGCCCTGTCCAATCCGCAATCCAACAATCGAGAAACACCCATTGAAACTAGACAT
The DNA here is from genome assembly GCA_027485995.1 of Verrucomicrobiaceae bacterium. Classification (GTDB taxonomy): domain Bacteria; phylum Verrucomicrobiota; class Verrucomicrobiia; order Verrucomicrobiales; family Akkermansiaceae; genus Luteolibacter. Next base: position 31,541 of record JAIXPW010000143.1, on the reverse strand, counting down.
GAAAAAATCTGCACTTCCCGTGATCGTGGCTGCCATGGCGGCCATCAACTCCCAAGCGCTTGCCGCAGATCCTTCGTTCACCGGCACTCTCTCCGCTGGTTATGACAGCGAGTACTACTTCCGCGGACTCTGGTTCTCCAGCAACAACCTCTGGACCAGCGTCAACCTCAGCATCCCGGTCGCCGACAAGCTCACCGCCGGTGTGGGTGCCCTCTACACCTATTCCACTGCCACCGATGGAGCCGGTCCTTCCCGCCTCGATTATGGCGAACTCGACCTCGTCGGATCACTCACCTATGATGCGGGCTTCGCCAAGTTCGGTCTGGTCGCCACCAGCTACACCTTCTTCGACACCTTCTCGGGTGACATCAACGGCGTTACCTTCGGCAACGTTTCCCCGGATTCCCGCATCGGTGATGCATTCGACATTGGTCTGACCACGACCATTCCGTTTGGAGACGCCAATCTCTACGTGGCTGGCTACTACGACCTCCGGATCAACGCTCCGTACTTCGAAGTGGGTGCCGACTACACCTTCAAGATCAACGATTGCCTGTCCATCGTTCCAGCGGCGAACATTGGCTACGGCAAGGACTACTACAGCTTCCCTTGGACGGGCAATGAAAAGGATGGTTTCACTGCGGCTCGCGTCAGCATCTCCGCGCCTTACAAGGTGACGGACAGCTTCACCGTGACTCCCTATGTGGCGGCCAACTTCTCTCTCGACATCCGTGAGGACCTGAACGTGGTTCGCGAGAAGAACGACGTCTTCGGTGGTTTGTCAGTGAGCTACGCGTTCTGATCGAACGCCGAGTTCCACCAATTTTGGTAACTGTGTTTGGCGTCGTCCGGGAGGCAGCTCCCGGGCGACGTTTTGGTTTTGACAGGAGTCGCTCCGAGCCTTCGGCTCTCAACGGGAGGCGGTTCCTCTTATTCAAGTCGATTTCCCGGCGACCTCGCGGCAAAGAGGGCATTTCGTTCCATCACAGCCCCGAGCGGAACAGTATTCGCGACCGTAGAATATGATCTGGAGGTGCAGCTTGTTCCAAAGATCCCGCGGGAAGAGCTTTTTCAAATCCCTCTCGGTCTCGACCACGTTCCTGCCCTTGGTGAGTTTCCAACGCTTGGCGAGTCGATGAATGTGGGTATCCACCGGGAAGGCGGGCACGCCGAAGGCCTGGGCCATCACCACCGAGGCGGTCTTGTGCCCCACGCCCGGCAAGGCCTCCAGCGCATCGAAATCCGCAGGCACCAGGCCCCCATGCTCCTCGATCAGGATGCGGGAAAGTCGGGAAATGGCGGAGGCCTTCTGCGGCGAGAGCCCACACGGGCGGATGATCTCGCGGATCTCCTCCTCCGGCACCTTTGCCATCAATTCAGGCGTATCGGCTCGGGCGAATAGGGCCGGTGTCACCTGGTTCACACGCACATCCGTGCACTGCGCGGAAAGCAGCACCGCGATGAGCAGGGTGAATGGATCCCGATGGTCCAGCGGCACTTGCGTTTCGGGATACAGCTCCTCGAGTCGCCTCATCAGGTGGGCGGCACGTTCGGACTTCTTCATGAACGACTAAAGGCACGAAGAAAGCGGCTGTCCATAAGCCGCGTCGGGAAGGTCGAAATCAGGCTCAGGCACGCAAGAGCCACGGATGGCATCGCCGACGCAGCTGATAAACTTAAATCCAGAAACACAAACCACGAGATTCACGAAACATCACGAAATCCAGGCAGCTCCGAAACACTTCAGTCTCATTCATCAGGTGAGTGCGAAGATGGCGACAGTTGCTTATGCTTTCGTGCTTTTCGTGACTTCAGTGGTTTCCCATTTTCCTGTTAAGGCTTAACATTCCGCAAGCCGGACCTCACTTGGCAGCGTCGGCATGACTGCGGATCTCTTTCGCTGAAAGGACACGCTCATAGATCGCCAGTTCGGCCAGGCGGCCTTGAAACTGCCGGGAGTAGGGCGAAAGCGGATCCTCGTAAAGTCGGCCGAAACGGAGCGTGCCGGACACCGTTTGTTCCATGCCTTGGAGGCTGGTTTCGCCGACTGGCTGCCCGTCGAGGAACATCTCCAGCTTGTTGCCCCGGCGCTGGCAGACGAGATGTTGCCAGCGGTAGGGGACGTAGAGCGGGGCGCTGTGCAGGTTCACGCCATCGGTGCCGCCCGGCGGCCAGCGGTAAAGGAAACGAACGCGACCCGGCTGCAAGGGAGTGGCAGGATTGCGCCTCGTGAGTTCAACCATCGCGAGGTCGCCTTGCGCGGGCGGCGTGGCCTGCACGATGGCAAGGGTGCTGTTGTGGAAGGCAGTGCTGGCGAACCAGAGTTCGATGGCGAACTCCTCAGGCGGCATCCATGTTCCTTCTGCACGGAGGAACTGCGGCACATCGGTTCCACTGAAGGCTAGGCTGCCATCGGCGAGCACCTTGACCGGCCCCCCAATGAACAGGCTCATGGCACCCGTTGCGGCATCCGGGATCCGGCCCTCATGGGCGCTGCTGCCACGCCAGTAGTGGCTGGGTCCGGCCGCCAGCACCCGCTGCGGGTAGTCCTGCGCGAGGCGCAGCGGCGCGATGTCGAGGTCCGGCGCAGCCAGAAGCTCACGGGGCGAAATCGTCCGCATCGTGCCGACACTTGGGTCGAGTTCCAGCGATTGTGCGGCGGACAAGGTCTGGGTGCGTCGCGGGCTTCCGTCGGGCGCAAGCAGCGAGGCCTCCGCCTTTCCTTGATAGACGACGACCTGCGAGCGCCCGCCGTCATCGACCTTCACCCCGAATTCGGTGCCGAGATCCACGATGGCCGCGCCTGGAGTCTCGATGGTGAACCCTTCCGCGCCATCGACAATTCTCGCCCGGATGTTTCCACGGTGGCAGACGATGCGGTCCGGTCCTGCCAGAAGTAGATCCGCCGGGCCCTCCACGTGGACGCTGACGCCACTGGTGAACGCGAGCGTGAGCTGGCCGGCCCCGAAGCGCAGGGGTCCGGCCGACACCGGGCCGCCCGATTGAGGCGCGTTCTTCTGCGAGGCATCCCAGCGCACATCGTCCACCCGCACGGCGACTGCAAGGCGTTCGCCGCTCGCGGTGCCGGTGCCGGTGGCTGAATTCGACGTCGTTTGTCGGTTCGGCGGATTCCAGAAAAACAGCGAGGCGAAAGTCACCGCGACTCCCGCAGCCACCGCAGCAAGCGGACGCCACCAGGCGGCAACGAACGGACGGGGACGCGCCTCTACCGCACCCATGATCCGGTTCTCAAACGTCAGCTCACGCTTCTCCACGAGCCCCAGTTCGTCCTGCAATGCCAGCCAGCGCGGCTCCGGTGCCTGCACCGCCTGCAACATGGCAAAGGTCCGGGCCTCGGTCACGAAGTCCCTTCGAAAGTCGGCATCGTCGCGAAGTCGCGAAAGCAACTCAGCGCGGCGTTCATGGCTGATCTCACCACCGAGCCACGCGGCAAGAAATTCGTGGAGTTCGTCAGACACTGCGCACCTCCTTTGCCAGGCACTCCCGCAGGAGCTGGTTCGCACGATAGTGAAGCTGATGCACCGCACCCGGAGTCGTGCCGAGCGCCTCAGCCAGCGCGGGTGCCTTCAAGCCATCCAGGCCCGCATGGACAACCCGCCTCAGTTTTTCCGGCAGCTTGGCAATGCAGCGCAAGAGTTCCTCGATGGGTGCGTCCGCATCCGCAGCGCTCTGGAGTTCGAGCTCCGGGCCTGCCAGCTCCGCCACCTCGGCGCGGAACTTCTCCACCGCGTTCACCCGCCGTTGGGAGCTGCGAAAATACATGAGCACCTTGTTCCGTGCAATGCCGCGCAGCCACGCGCCGAAGTCCTCGCCACGCCAGTAATGATGAAGGGACTGGTAAGCGGCGATGAAACTCTCCTGCGCAAGATCGTCCACATCACTGGCATTGAACACCTGAGCGCCGATGAAGCTCCGCAGCATCAGCCCGTGCATTTGCACCACCTGCATGAACGCCCCGGAATCGCCACGGGCGATCGCATCGAGAATCGAATCAAGCTGGGAACCGGAGCGCATCGTATGAAGTTTGCCGCAGACTTGGCTGTCTCACAGTTTTTTGTGAGATGCGCGGAAAGGCGGCAAATCAAATGGTAGGAAATGAAACCCATTCGTCACTTTCACGCTGCCATGTGCTTGCTGGGCATGAGCGCACTCCTGGTGCCGGCTTCGGCTTGGGCTGAGGCAAAGCCTCCTGCCCCCGTCGTCATCCGCTTTGACAAGAACCCGGAAAACACGACCGAGCCCTCGCATCCACTGGGTGGTCGGAAGCTGGTGGCGGTCGCGCAGGGACTGATCGAACTCACGTCAGGCACCGAGTACCGGGTCACGGACGGGAAAGTGATTTTCGAGAGGAAATACGCCCTCGGTCTGAAAGGTCGCACGAAGTTGACTCTCCAATTCAGCGATCAGTCCGAGACGGAAATCACGCTGCTGCCCTTCCAGTCATCGAAGGTCTCCCCCGCCATTCAATTCGATCCGCCGCCCGGCAAGTATGACCATCCCCAACACGTGATCCTGACCAGTGCCGAGGTGGACGCCCGCAGCCGCTGCACGACGGACGGCACGGACCCGACCGACAAGAACCCAAACATTGGCGACCACAACATCGCCGTCAAGAATGGCGGCAACAACACCTTACTCAAGGACTCCGACGGCAAGTGGTATGCCACCGTCTGGCAGCCAGGAAAGATCACCAGCCTGATCGAGGTCGAACCGGGACCCGATCGGAAATGGCGGCCAGCCTCGAATTTCACCGTGGTTCCGCCCCAGGTCAGATATTAACTTCAAATCCCGGTGATCCACCTCAACTCCACCTTCAACCTTGTCCTTCGAATCCCGATGATCGGCCTCCGCCATGTTCATCTCAACTCGAACGGATTCATCGCCTAGCTCAAGACTCCACCCCATGCGCCAGTCATTCCTCATTCTTCTCATTGGCTGCACCTCCTCTGCCCACGCAGCGGAGCCGGTCAACTTCAGCCGCGAGGTGCTGCCGATCCTTTCCGAGAACTGCCTCTCCTGTCACGGCCCGGATGACAGCCATCGCAAGGCGGAACTGCGGCTCGACATCCGCGAGGGAGCCACCCGTCTCAAGGATGGCGCGGCGGCCATCGTCCCGGGCAAGCCGGAGGCCAGCGAGCTGATGGCGCGCATCGTGAGCAGCGACAAGGACGAGGTGATGCCAACCCCGAAGTCCAACAAGCCGCCGCTCACGCCTGAGCAGGTGGACGTGCTGAAGCGCTGGATCTCCGAGGGAGCCGTCTGGGGCAAGCATTGGGCCTACGAAAAGCCGGTCCGCAAGGGTTCGGGGATCGACGCCTGGGTGCAGGCACGACTGGAGAAGGAAAAGCTCACTCCCGCCCCGCCTGCGGATCGCCACACCCTGCTGCGGCGTGTCTCCTTTGACCTCACCGGGCTGCCACCCACGCCCGAGGAAATCGCCGCCTTCGATGGCTCGCCCGCCTCCTATGAAGCGGCGGTGGACCGTCTGCTCGCCTCGCCGCACTTCGGTGAGCGCATGGCGATGTGGTGGCTGGATGCGGCACGCTATGCCGACACCGACGGTTTCCAGGCGGACTCGAATCGGGAGAACTGGCCATGGCGCGACTGGGTCGTGGAGGCCTTCAATGCCAACATGCCGTTTGACCAGTTCACCCTCGAACAGTTCGCCGGCGACCTGCTTCCAAACGCCACTCCCGAGCAGAAACTCGCCACAAGCTTTCACCGCAACCACATGACCAATGGCGAAGGCGGTCGCGATCCCGAGGAGTCGCGGGTGGATTACGTGCTGGATCGTGTGAATACGATGGGCAGCACCTGGCTGGGTCTCACGCTGGGATGCACGCAGTGCCATACGCACAAGTTCGACCCCATCGCCCATTCCGACTACTATGGCCTCACCGCGTTCTTCAACAGCATCGACGAGGACGGCAAGGCCGGGAAGGAGGCAAAGCCCTATCTCGCCTATGAGTCCAGGCACGTCCAACGGGCCATCGACGAAGCCCAGCGGCTCGTTGATGATCGCAAGGCACCTGAGGCCATCGCACGCGCAGCGGCGCAGCAGCCGTTCGAGGAGTGGCTGACAGCCCGGACGGAGCAGGTGCGGGGTGGCTTCACCGCCTGGCATCCGCTGCGGGGAACCCTGGAGTCGAGCGAAGGCACGCAACTCACCCAGGAACCCGACGGTACGGTGCAGGCGGGTGGTCCCAATCCGAATCAGGACGACTACCGACTCTACGCCCCGGTGAAGCTCTCCCGCGTGACGGGACTGAGGCTGGTGGTCCTTCCCATGGCCTCGCACACCCGGGGAGCCTTTTCCTTTGGCAAGTCGGGCGAGTTCATCCTCACGGATGTCAAGGTCCAGGTGCGCCGTCGTGGCAGCAGCCAGATCCGCGACGTGGCGGTGAAAAGCGCGGTGGCGGATTACATTCCAACCGGCAAGGGCGGCTATGGCGACATCAAGGGCGTTCTCGATGACGATCCGCGCAATGGCTGGACCACCAAGGGTGCCCCCGCCATCACCCCCCACACGGCGGTTCTCGCCTTCGCCGATCCCCAGGTGCTGGCCTCCGACGAGGAGTTCATCATCGAGCTGCGCCAGCGTTCAACCCTCGGGGATGCCAACATCGGCCGCTTCCGCATCTCGGCCAGCGATCAACGCGGCCCGGCGGTCACCGGAGTCGGCCCGGCACCTTTGGAGGAACTCGCCTCCGCCACTCAAGCAGTCGATGCCAGGCTGCGCGCGCGGCTTTTCGAGCAGTTCCTCTCCGACCATGATCCCTATCAATCCGCCAGGCAATCGCTGGACCGCGCCATGGCACAGCTCGCCGAAGTCAAGGCCGCCAGAAAAGCCAATGTCATGGTCCTGGCCGAGAAACCTGAGCCGCGCGACACCTTCGTGCTGCTGCGCGGGGTCTGGGACAATCACGGCGACAAGGTGAAGCGCGGAGGCTTGCCCGCCATCGCGCCCATGACCGTCGAGAACCCCACGCGTGCCGATCTCGCCCGCTGGCTCACCTCGCCCGAGAACCCACTCACCGCGCGGGTCTTCGTCAACCATCTGTGGCAGCTCTGCTTCGGCACCGGGCTGGTAAAAACTGCGGATGACTTCGGCCTCCAGGGCGAGGCACCCTCTCATCCCGAGCTGTTGGACTGGCTCGCGGTCGAATGCCAGGAGAGTGGCTGGAACGTGAAGCACCTTCTCAAACTCATGGTCTCCAGCTCCACCTACCGGCAAAGCTCAACGGTCGATGAATCCCTCCTGGCCCGCGACCCCGAGAACCGCTTGCTTGCACGCGGATCAAGGTTCCGCCTGCCCTCATGGATGCTGCGCGATTCCGCACTGCGGGCCTCCGGGCTGCTCCACCCGGTTCTCGGCGGACCACCCGTGAAGCCCTATCAACCCGAAGGCGTCTGGGAGGAGAATTTCATGGGCCGCTTCACCTACGAGCCGAGCGAGGGCCCGGCCCAGTACCGCCGCACGCTCTACGCCTTCTGGCGGCGCAGCATCGCTCCCACCTTTCTCTTCGATTCCGCGCAACGCCGCTCCTGTGAGGTGCGCACGCCACGCACCAACACGCCGCTCCAGGCGCTCACCCTGCTGAACGACGAAAACTACCTTGAAGCCTCGCGCGCCCTCGCCGCCCATGGCCTTGCCCAACCGGAGCCGCTGCGCGAAATGGCGCGACGGGTCCTTTCCCGTGACCTGCGTCCCAACGAGGAGCGCATCCTCAGCCGCGAGCGCGACCGCGCCCTCACCCACTACCGCGCCCACCCGGACGACGCCGTGCGTTTCCTGACGCGCGGCCAGTTCCTTCCCGATCCAAAAATGCCCGCTCCCGAACTCGCCGCCCACACCGTGGTGGCGAGCATGCTATTCAACCTCGATGAAGCCATCACCCATGAATGATCCGCAGTCCATCACCAGGCGTCGTTTTCTCAAGACCGGCGTCGTCGCCACCGGTGCCCTCAGCGTCGCGGCCCGAGCCCAGGCTGCGATCGAAGCGGCTCCTGATTTGCATGGCACCATCATCGGACATGGCGGCTTCCGCTATCGCGTTGACAAGCTCTGGAGCAAGGCGGATCCGGCGAAGTTTCCCGTACGCGACTGCCATGAGATGGTTCAGGTGGCGGATGGCAGGCTGTTCCTTCTCACCAACCACCCGCAGAACAATGTGCTGATCTATTCGAAGTCAGGCGACTTGCTGAACGCCTGGACCCTCTCGCTCAATGGAGCGCATGGCCTCACGTTGCATCGCGACAGCAGTGGGGTGGAACATCTCTACATCACGGACACCGGAGGCCGGGTGCTGAAAACCACGCTCGACGGCAAGATCGAGTTGGAGTTCCCCAAGGCCGTCGAGTGTGGTGCCTACGGTGCGGCAGAAACCTACAGCCCCACCGAATCGGCCGTGGCCCCGAACGGCGACCTTTACGTCGCGGATGGCTACGGCTCGCAGTTCATCCTGCACTTCGATGCGGGTGGCAAGTTCATCGGCAAGTTCGGAGGCAAGGGCACCCAGCCGAATCCAGGCCGGTTCATGCAGGCCCACGGCGTGGCCATCGACACACGCAGCGGTTCGCCACTGCTCGTCGTGACGGAGCGGATCCGCAACGAATTCAACTGGTTCACCCTCGAAGGCAAACATGTCCGCAGCGTTTATCTGCCCGGTGCCTTTGTGAGCCGACCCGTGATCCATGGCACGAATCTTTACTCCGGCGTGTGCTTCGGCGCGAAGCCGAACGATTACCGCATGTGGCAGGGCCGGGGGGTCGTTGTCATTCTCGACGCCGCCGATCGTGTGGTCTCCTGCCCTGGTGCGCATGCGCCGGAGTACGAGCAGGACGCGCTCAAGTTGCTCCTCCAGGACCAGGCCGTTTTTCACAACTGTCACGATGTGTGCGTGGACGACACCGGCGACCTCTATGTCTGCCAGTGGAACAGCAAGAACGTCTATCCTTACAAACTCCACCGCGAAGCATGAATCCGGACCCTTTCACCACCACCCGCCGTTATTTCCTCGGCCAGTGTACCGGCCTGTCGATCGGAGCGATGTCGCTCTCGCAGATGATCGGTCGCGTGCTGGGCGCCACGGCGGAGTCTACCCGCAACTCGATCGGCGGACTCGATTCGCTGCCACACTTCGCACCGAAAGCGAAGCGCGTGATCTTCCTCACCCAGTCCGGCGGACCGTCGCAGCTCGAGCTTTTCGATGAAAAACCCGGCCTGATGAAATGGGCGGGCATCGAGTTGCCCGATTCCGTCCGGCAGGGCCAGCGGGTCACCACCATGACGGCGAACCAGAAGCAGCTGATCATGCCCGCCGCCACGAAGTTCACCCGCTGCGGCCAGAGCGGCGCGACGATCAGCGAGTGGCTGCCCCATCTCAAGGAAGTGGCCGACGATGTCTGCTTCATCAAGTCCATGCACACGGACCAGATCAACCACGCACCGGCGATGACGAAATTCCTCACCGGTCACCATCTTCCCGGACGTCCCAGCATGGGCGCGTGGACGAGCTACGGCCTCGGCAGCGAGAACCGCAATCTGCCGGACTACCTCGTGATGATCTCCAAGATGCAGCGGCCGAGCGACCAACCGCTCTATGACCACTACTGGGGCAGCGGGTTCCTGCCTTCCGTTTACCAGGGCGTGAAGCTGCGCAATTCGAAGGACCCCGTCCTCTATCTGCGCGATCCCGACGGCCTGCCGCGCGACATGCGGCGCGGCATGCTCGATGGACTTGGGGAGCTCAACCAACAACGCGTCAGGGACACCGGCGATCCGGAAATCGCCACCCGCATCCGCCAGTATGAAATGGCCTATCGCATGCAGACGAGCATCCCCGATCTCACCGATCTCCGCGATGAGCCCGAGGAGGTGTTCGATCTCTACGGCCCCGATTCCCGCCGCGCAGGCAGTTACGCGGCGAACTGCATCCTCGCCCGCCGCCTGGCCGAACGCGGCGTGCGTTTCATCCAGCTCTTCCATCCGGACTGGGACCACCACAGCCGTCTGACCTCGTGGTGCACCGCCCGCTGCCGCGACACCGACCAACCCAGTGCGGCCCTCATCAAGGACCTCAAGCGCCGTGGCATGCTGGACGACACGCTCGTCATCTGGGGTGGGGAGTTCGGTCGCGGCGTGGCGGGTCAGGGAAAATGGGACAGCCCGGAGGCCGGGCGCGACCATCATCCGCGCTGTTTCACCATGTGGATGGCAGGCGGCGGCGTGAAGCCTGGCATGACCTACGGCTCCACCGACGACTTCAGCTTCAACACTGCCGAAAATCCGGTCCACATCCGGGACCTGCACGCCACCGTGCTCCACTTGCTCGGCATCGACCACGAGCGACTCACCTATCGCGCCCAAGGCCTTGATTTCCGCCTCACCGGTGTGGAACCCAGCCAGGTCGTCAATGGGATCCTCGCATGACGAAACCCTGCCAACCACCGCCCTTCCGAAACCCATCGGCGTGGGAGGCTAATCGGGACCCCACAGATTCTTCCAGAAACCCATCATTCCACCTTCCATGATCCAACCCTCCCTTCATTCACGATTCGCCTGCCGGTGCCTGTCGATGGCAGCACTGCTCCTTACTCAACTCGTGGTTCCGACGGTTGCGTCCGCCCAGTCGCCCTCGGTCGCGCCGGCTCAGGAGTCGGTGGACATCCATCTGGCAGGCCGTCTGTTAGGGAGATATGTCACTGCTTATGACATCTCTTCTCCCCAGCGGAAGAAGGAAACCTACAAGCCCTTCCTTCATCTTCTCGATCCTGAGGGACACGATCCGATCACCAAAGGCCCCGGCGGCGAATACACCCACCATCGGGGCATTTTCATCGGCTGGTACAAGATCGGATTCGAAGGACAAACGATCGACCGCTGGCACATGCTCGGCGGCGAGCAGGTGGTGCAGGGCAAGGTGGATCTGCACGAGGGCAAGGACACCACGACCGCAGACTCAACCGTCCACTGGAACGATGGCGCTGGAAAGCCCTTCATTGTTGAAAAGCGCAGGTTCACCTTCCGCACGCCACCTGCGCCCGCCTATCTGCTCCTCGATTTCCAGTCGCGCCTGGAAGCGACACGCGGCGAGGTGAAACTCGACGGTGATCCGGAACATGCCGGTGTTCATTTCCGTCCTTCCGACGCACTTGATCGCAAGACGACGGTCTATCTCCTGCCCGGATCGGAAACCAAGGCCCAGAAGTCGACCGACCTTCCCTGGATTGCCGAGAGTTTCGTGTTGAATGGACGCACCTATTCAGTCGTGCAGTTCAACCACCCGGAGAATCCCTCGGGTACCAGATCGTCTGCCTATCGCGACTATGGCCGCATGGGCATGTTTCCCACCGCCACCATCCCAGCAGGCGGAAACCTTGTTCTCCGCTACCGCTTCCTCGTAAGCGAATGTGCATTTCCAGAAGTCTCGCTGATCCAATCGGTCGCCAACTCCTTCACCGGGAAGAACGACCCCGTCCCCACCGTCACCCGCCGACAGGCAGATGTGCCGCCACCCCCGAAGCCCAAGAAGCCCGCAGCGGGAGCCAACCCTTGAGCGACTGCGGCAACGCCTTCAGCCAGGCCACCGACCTTGGCGCGGGCGCGGTCATCAGCGACATCGGCACTTTCGCCGGCCTCGCGCTCACCTTCACCAAGCGCACTCCGCTGGCCCCTGATCTCACCTACATCATCGAGACCTCGCCCGACCTTCAGACGCCCTGGACCGCCCAGGTCACCCACGGGCTGGGCAATACGGATGGAACCATCATCTGCACCCTGCCCACAAGCGGCAGCAAGCTCTTCGGACGTCTTCGGGTGCAGAACTGATGGCTGATGCCCTGCCGTTTTTCCTGGCCACCTTGCTTGCCTCAGGTGTCGCTCGCTCCGCTCCATTCACTTGGCGCGGCGGCGGCGACGCTTGAGACACCGCTTCTGGGAGCGATGCAGTTTCATTTTGATCGACTCTGCGTCTGCGGATCGCGTCATCGAGCCTTACAAGCCTTCAAACCCAGGGAAATGAGCAGCTCTTTTTCGGAGCGGGGGCGGCAGATGGATCGGATGCTTTCGGGCTGATCCAGACCCAACGCGGCTGAAGTCATCGGTCTTCCGACCCAGTTCGTGACCTCTGTGCAGATTCACCAAACCAACCCCATTCCGGCGGACATCACCTCCGAAGTCCACCCGGGCGGGCTTGGAACCGATTGACCTATCTCGCTAGCAAGCGCGACTTTGCTCCGCACCACGACAAGGGAGGGCCCAGCCACGTGCCGTTGGAGACCTTCAGGAGGCGAACCATGTCCAATCCACGAAGCGCCAAAACGCCCTAAGGAACCGGGGAAGCAACCACCATGGTCGGGGCGGCGGGATTCGAACCCACGGCCTCTTCGTCCCGAACGAAAAAATTTCTCAATTCAATTCTCTCATTTTCAATGGATTAAAAATCTCTTTTTCCCGGGCGGCTTGCAGTTGCCAAAATAGTTGCCAATTTCGCACCTATGGCTCGTCCGAAAAAGATCAACCACTTCAAGCTCAAGCCCCACAAGAATGCCACTGGGAGCAAGTCTTGGCAAGTCACAGGCACCAAACTTGACGGGACCCGCATTCGTCAGAATTTCAAAGAGAAATCAGATGCCCTTCTGCGCCTGACAGAACTTGAGCAGGAAATCGAAGGGAAAAGCGACCCGCGACGCACGGTGAAGACTACCCTCTCCCCCGAGCAGCTTTCTGATGCAGAAACCGCCTTCCAGCAACTGGGCGGATACGGGCTCTCGAAAGTTGTTGCCCACTACCTTAGCCTACGCACCAAGGCTCGGGAGAAAGGCCTCAGCCTCGATCAGGCAATATCGTTCTTTGAGGCCCGATATCGCCCTGAGATCCGGGAGATCACGATCCATAACGCCAAGGAGGAGTTCTTGGCTACTCGACACGGCATTGCGGAAGCGACCCGGGAGAACTACGACATCGGGCTGAATCTGCTCATCAAGAAGGACCCGAACGCCTTTGTTCATTCGTTTACCATCGGAGACTTGGAGGCGGCTTTGAAGAACTACACCAATGTGCGGTCGCAGCGTTCCTTCCGGTTGATCTTCTCAGTGTTTTTCGGCTGGGCTGTCCGCCACCACTATTGCCTTGAAAATCCCTGTAACCGCTTCGACAAGCTGCCGAAGGACATGAGCCAGATCGCAGCCCTGTCTTTCGAGGAGTGCGAGCGACTGCTTTATGCCGCGATGACCCATCAGGATGGGAGCGCTGCCGCGAGCGTCGCCATTGGATTGTTTGCCGGGCTTCGTCCGAGTGAGATTCAGGATCTCAAGAAGGAAAACATCCTCAAGGATCGAATTCGAGTGGAGGGTGGGAAGCTGCGTCGGCAACTCAAACGTTCCGTCCCGATACCGCCGGTGTTGGCGGCTTGGCTGGAGAAGTATCCATTTGAAGGACTTCCCAAAGGGTGGGCCTCAAAAATGAAAACGCTCAAAAAGGCAACGAAAGCCAAAAAGTGGGTGCAGGACATCATTCGCCACACCTCGATCACTTTCCAGACTGAACGTGACAAGAACGAGGGCCTTACTGCCTTCAACTGCGGCACTTCGATCGCCATGATGAACCGTCATTATCGGGAAACCATCGACGATGAGAAATCCATTGAAGCGTTCTGGAGCCTGACCCCAGACGCGATTCTCAAAAAGTCTCCCCAAATTGAGCTACCAACACAGGTTCGTGGTAAGTGGCCCGAGACGGACGCGCTGAAAGAACTCGTCTGGAAGAAGCCGCTGATGCACGCGGCCAAGGACCTCGGAGTTTCAGACGTAGCGCTGAGAAAGCGTTGCGTGAATCTCGGCATCAAGCTCCCACCCAGAGGCTACTGGATTTCCCGCAGCCCAAAACCTTAAGAGTTTGCGGCGAAAGTCATCGGACAAGTGGGGCGGGGCTCCTGGTAGGATTCAGCGCTCCGTCTCAGTCTTCCCCTGCCGAACTACCTTCATGGCTTTCGTCACCTTCACTTTGTCGAGAATCTCTCCGGGAGTGCTCTTCAGGACCGAGGCCAGAACTACCACCTCACCGTCGTTCACGGCCCTCACTCCGGTTTCGATCTTGGCTATCGTGACCCGGGAGACATCCCAGCCCAGGCGCTGACAAGCACCAGCGAGCTGATCCTGGGTCAGCCCCTGAATCTCGCGCAGCTTTTGCACCTGGACGCCGATGATGTTCTGGGTGGCCATTGTTCCGCCTTCGGAACTTGACCCTACTGATCCCTCGCGTTTTGAATGTTCCGTCAGCGTTACATCGCACTTTTATGGCACGCCAACTCCTCCCCCTTTTAGCCATCGCTCTTCTCATTCTTGGGCTTGGATCAACCCGAGTGAATGCAGGGACGTTCGCGTCTTCGGCTTTCGTCGTCGCGCAAGCAAATCCATACGAAGGGCTGCGCGACCTTCGAGCACCTTGGTATGCCCGCCTGTGGGCGGATAGCTGGTTCTTCAAGATGCTGGTCATTGGGGCTGTGGTCGCCGGCTTCAAGGCAATCACCGGAGGTAAGAAGTCCTCAACAACACAGCCAACACCCAGACAGAGTCAATCTCTCCCTCCAGCCCCTCCCGCAGTTCCTGTGGCTCAGCCACGGTTGTGGCTCTACCAGTCGGAAGGGCGGGAAGTTGGCTCGTTTGACGAGGCTACCCTCCGCCAACTCAGAGGCGCGGGCGTCATCTCGTCATCCACATCGATTCGCAGGTCCGATGGTGGGAACTGGATCACCTACGGAGACGTCTTCGGCGACAACTGATCAAGACCATGAGCAACGACCAAGAGTGGTTTTACCTCGATGGTGAGGAGAGCAAGGGGCCGTTCAGCCTGGAGGCTATGCGGCAATTGCTTCAAGCCGGAGTCATCAGGCCCGACTCCTGGGTTGCGTCAAATGGTGCATCTGAGTGGAAAGCGGTAGGAAGCGCCCTTGAGCAATCAGCCATTCCCCATCTGGGGACGGAAGGCTCGCAGCCAGCCGCCAATTCGCAGGAAAATCCGCCCATTCAATGGGACCGCCGTCCCTTGATTTGGGCCGCTATGACGCTTGGAGGATTCTTCGTCGCCCTCCTCGTCTCTAGTCTCACCCACTTTTCCAAATTCAATCCCGATCCCACCAATGTCGTGTTCGCCTGGCCCCGGGTCACAGCACAGTTGATCTGGCTGTTCGTCGTGGCAGCAGTCTCAGGCGCAGTCCCGTGCTGGCCCCAGTATTTCAGGCTGAAAGCAAAGGCCATGAATCGAAAGCCATCCTACCGAGCCACTCAGCTTCTCGTTTGGTCGTGGATCGGTGCGATTTCAGTTAGCCTCTGGCTCGTTCTCGGCAGCCCTCTTTCAAACCAATTCCGCTTGCTCATTTTCCGCTACCTCCGGGACGAATGCGGTCTGGAGACAATCGTCTCAGTGAGCCTGCTCTTCGTAGCCGTGATTGCAGGCTCCACCTTTGTTTCGGAAAGAGTTCGACGCCAACTGGCAGCTTCCGAGAAAACAAGTCCGACCCCACCCCTCTCCATCTCTCTTGCTCGAAACTGGGTGATCCTCGCATCACTTTTGAGCATCCTTATTCTGATCCAAGGAGCGGGCACCCTTGCGATTGGCTGGCCACCCCTCAGCAGTAGAATCTCTGCGAAGGCTGAATCGGCAGAAGAGACAAACAGGACACCTCCGGATGCGACGACTCAGGCTGCGGTCGAGAACTTGATCGCCGCGATCAAATCCTACCAAGCCTCTCACAGCAATGACCTCGCGAGAGCCTGGTCAAAGCTGCCGCCTGAACAGAAGCCGGACGAACCATTCGATCCTCTTATCGGATATGGCTTCCCGAATGAGGCCGGAGACATCGTCGGAACAGCGGAAGGAAAGCTACTGCGACTGCTTGGACTCCCGGGAGGAGAAATACTCAATGCCTCACAGCAGACCGGAATCAAAGACAGTTGGGGCCAAACAATTCAGGTCGCACTCGACGGAAACGGCGACGGCAAGATTCAGTTGGGAAGCCGTCGATTTGATGCCTCTATCCTGATCTGGTCCTACGGCCCCAATGGCAGCGACGACAACGCAGGTGCTGATGACTTGGGTTGGCTTTGGAGGTAGCGCTGCTATCCTCAACTCAATGTTCAAGCTCACCACCCAACAGCAGGATCTTCTCCACAAACGATTCAAGGATGAGTATCCCAGCTTCCAAAGCTTTTCGGACCCCGGCGAGCTCGAAGAACAGGAACTCCAATACAAGCATGCAGCCCTGGCAAAATGGAATGAGCGCATGGGGGTTGATCGTGCGGAGACACTGCTGAGGAATGGCAAGGGCGACGAGGTATTAGATGCCCTGCGCTCCACAGTAACGGCCAACCTCGTGAACTTCAGGAGCTGGACGAAGAGCTACGGCGAGAATCCCAAGGCAATTTCTGAAGTCCTACTGGCTTGTGTGAACGCGGCCAGAGTGGGGACAGGAACGGTCGATACCCTGGTGCCCATTTTCACCGCATCTGAACGGAATGGACTCAAACTCACCTGGGATGCGCTCTCCGTCACTTTATGGGCCTTCAACCCAAACGTCTTCTTCCCGATCAAGATCTCATTCTACCGCGTGCTCGCAGAAGAACTGGGGTGGGATCTTCCAGCGGGAAGGCCCGACCCGAATAAATTTCATGCGGTTCTCAGATTTGCGGAGCCATTTTGGAACTTGAGTAAGCCCTGGGGACCTCGGGATGCCACCGACATTCAGTCAGTGATTTGGGGCCTGGTTCCTTATGAGGTGGACGAGGGGGAAGATGACGATCCGGTGATCAACGGAGGAGATTTAGGAGCACCCTTCAACGACCTTTTTACCGACCTAACCGACGCAGGGAAAAAGCTGGATGTAATGGCCCGGATTATTTCGCGGCTGCAAGGTGATTCGACAGGACCAGATACCCGCCTGGTCACGACTTACCACGGCGCGACATCTCGCCTGAGGATCATCTTCGGAAACTGGCCGGTGTTCAGCTTCCGAGTGGACGGAAAATGCGAGCTGATTCTCCCCTCCGACAACCTGATTTTCGAGCAAGGAAAGAAGAGCTTCACCTTCCAGGAACCGATCGACGGACTTTCCTACTCCCTCGGTTGGTTTGATTTCAGTTTACTCGACAAGGAGGACATCTGGGACTGCATCGAAGCTGCCCTGGAGGCGGTGCAGAGCCGCTTCGCCCACTGGAACAAAAGCAACTTCTCAGGGAACCATGTTCCTGAGCTCTATCGACTGATCATGGCCCCGAATGAACGGGCGCAGATCCTTCGAGCTGGCTTGGGCAATCCAGTGACTCCCGAATCAAGCGGTCGCGCAGTCTGGTTGATCGCCCCGGGTGAAGCCGGAAATCTTTGGGATGAATTTCAAGCGCAGGGTGAGATCCGAATCGGATGGAATGATGCAGGAGATCTCTCTGAACTCGAAACTCTCGATGAGGTTCGAACCGCCGTGACGGAGGGCCACCCTGACTCGGGATCTGCAATGGTCGGTAGGATGCTTTACGACTTTGCGCACTCCATGGCCGCAGGAGACCATGTTTTTGCCAAACTCGGCAGAAAGGCGACCCTTGGACATGGGGTCGTAGAATCCGACTACACCTATGATGCGAACCGAGAATCCTATTCCCACATTCGAAGGGTTCGGTGGTTGAGTAACAAGCAGTGCGATCTGCCCCCAGAGATCCGCCTACCCATCCAAACCCTTTGCCGCATTGATGGCCGACCCGAGCTGATGGCGGTGCTCAACGAATTTTACGATCTGGAGCCGACTCCCACTCTTCCAATCGAATCGATCTACACCAAGGAACACGCGCTGGCTGACCTCTTCATGCCAGAGGAGACGCTCGACGACATCATCGAGCTGCTGAAGCGGAAGAAAAACATCATTCTCCAAGGGGCTCCCGGAACCGGCAAGACCTTCGTCGCTCGCCGGCTGGCCTACCTGCTCATGGGGGTGGCCGATGAAGGCCGCGCTCCAATGATCCAGTTCCACCAGAGCACCTGCTATGAGGATTTCATTCAAGGCTATCGCCCTGACGGCAACGGCGGCTTCACGCTGAAGGACGGCACCTTCTACCAGTTCTGCCAGGAAGCCCATGCCGAACCCGACAAGTCGTTCGTCTTCATCATCGACGAAATCAACCGGGGCAACCTCTCCAAAATCTTTGGCGAGCTGATGATGCTGATCGAACCTGACAAGAGGGACGCGTCATTTGCCGTTCCACTTGCCTATGCCTCAAGCCGAGAGGAGACCTTTTTCGTTCCCGAGAATGTCTTTCTGATCGGCACCATGAACACGGCCGACCGATCGCTTTCGATGGTGGACTATGCGCTGCGCCGCCGCTTCGCCTTCATCGAGGCCGAGCCGGGCTTTTCATCGCCAGCTTTTGCCAACTACCTCCGGAAGCAGAAGAGCCCAGCAAACCTGATCGAGGCGATCCGGGATCGGATGGAGACTCTCAACGGGATGATCACCAGCGACTCGGCCAACCTCGGTCGCGGCTACCGCATCGGCCACAGCTTCTTCGTTCCCCCGAAGGACACAATTCCTGATGCGGGATGGTATCAGGATATCATCCGTTACGAAGTGCTACCCCTGATCGAGGAATACTGGATCGACGACCCGAAGCGACTCGATGCAGCGAGGCTCATGCTCCAGCAGCCCATCAACGCCTGATTCCCACCGTGGCCTCCGCGATTCCCATCGAGAACCTCTACTACCTGCTTTCCTACGCGTGGGACCACTTCCACGAAGGAGATGAGGTCGATGTCTCCTCTTCTGCCTGCCCGGATCTTGCGAACTTGCTTGCGAAGGTCCTGAGTGCCGGCATTCATCGCTTGTCCCGATCAGGCTTCGAGCAGCATTACCTACCGGTCACAGAAGTGACTCCCAGACTAAGAGGCAGGATCCAGGTAGCCGACAGCTATCGGCGGATGACCCAACATTCGGGACGGATGATCTGCGAGTTCGATGAGCTCAGTGGTGACACGCCAGCCAATCGAGTGCTCCACGCCACGGCCAGTCGCTTGCTTGGTATCCCTGAACTCACCGCTGAGAACCGACATGAACTCCGTCTGGCACGTGAGCAGTTGCCCGCCGTGTCTCAGATCCGCCTCACCGAATCATCCTTCCATCGAATCCAGCTCCACAGAAACACTCGGCGCTATGGCGTTTTACTGAGCATCTGTCGATTGGTTCACTTGGGCCTCCTTCCCGATGAGCAGCAGGGCAGTCGCCGATTTCGTGACATCCTGCGTGATGAGACCGTCATGCATCGGCTGTTTGAGGATTTCATCCGAAATTTCGCTCGTCGGCATTGCTCTGGGGCCTACGTCCGCGCCATGCCCATCGACTGGCACGGAGAGTGGAATGCGGAAGCCGAAAAGGTGCTACCGCGAATGTTCACCGATGTCACGATCGAGTGGCCCGAGCGCAAGGTCATTCTGGACTGCAAGTTCTACAAGGATGCCCTGGTGACTCGGGACGACCGCCATCGTCTGCACTCTTCCCACCTCTATCAGCTCAACGCCTACCTCCAGAACAAGGCCATGCATTCAGGCTGGGAGAAGGTCGAAGGAATCCTCCTTTATCCAGCCGTGGATCACCGAACGGCGGTGGAGATGACCTTGCTTGGTCACAGGATGAGGGTCATCAGCATCGACCTGGATCGAGGCTGGCGCGACATCCACGACGATTTGCTTTCAGTCGTAACATCATAGAGGATCCCTGCAGGTTCGCACAGGGCATCAGGGAGAGGTTGACAGCACCACGCTCCGGCAGCCGTTCCCCTCTGCCACGTGTTTCAAACGCCACCAAGCAGAGGCTGGGATCGCCCGCAAATCCCGCGCCGCCAAGCCCGATGTATCTAGTAGCACGCAGGGCACGTTTTCGTCACAGAACAGCAGGTTGCTGGCCTTCAGCGTGTCCACTGCCGAGTTGCACCACACCCACAGCAGTCCGGAACATGCCGCTTCACTCAGCGACGAGGGTAAGCCATCACCGCCATCGATCAGGATGGAGGAGAGCAAGGGCGAAAACTCCTCGGGCTCGCCCATCAAGCCCGCCAACAGCAGACCCAGGCCAGACTCCCGGCCGGAAGGGATCACTTCCGAAATCGCTCCGGGCGGAAAGGCCTCTGCCGAAAACGAGGAGGTCGACACCGAGGGCTCCTCCACCGGTTCCTGCCACGCCACCTGCGCCTGAGTAAACCGTTCCCTCAGTTGCCGCCACAGTTCATCGATCGTGCCAGCCACCGAGGCATGCTGAGAGATAATATTCAAAAGAACACTTTCTGAGGTGCCGGATTTGGATCAGATTCTACCAGGCTTCACGCACTCATCAGATTCTTTATTCTGCTGGAAAGATGGGACTTCCCACTCTGGGGGGCGGGATGGAATCTACTCGAGAGATTGGATCAACCATCTCGTGCAGTAATTTCATGGAAATCCTCGACAATATCACGAGTCTGCTCGGCGACGATTTGAAGCGGTCGGTTACCCCGGGTGCAAAGCTCCAAATCGCCGCCTCATGTTTTTCCATCTACGCCTACGAAGCGCTGAAGGCAGAACTGGAACAAGTCGATTCAGTCGAATTCATTTTCACCTCGCCGACGTTCGTCCATGGGCAGTCCACGGACAAACTACCTAAGGAGCGGCGTGAATTCTTCATTCCAAAGCTGGAACGTGAGCGCAGCCTCTACGGAACTGAATTCGAGATTCAACTCCGCAACAAGCTCACCCAGCGTGCCATCGCCCGGGAGTGCGCGGAGTGGATTCGTCGCAAGGTCACGTTCCGCTCGAATGCCACCAAGTCCTTGATGCAGCAGATGGCCTGTGTCCGGCCCAAGGAACGAGAGCCCGATGTCTATTTCCCCCTCCAGGGATTCACTGCCGTGGATCTCGGATATCAGCAGGGAAATGCCCTCTCCAACATCGTCAACAAATTCTCCGGTGCGGAAATGACCGACGGCTATCTGCGGCTCTTCGAGCAAATTTGGAGCGACAAGGAGAAACTCGAAGACGTCACCAACGAGGTCTGCGATCACATTTCCTCGATCTACTCCGAGAATTCGCCCGAACGCATTTACTTCGTGATGCTTTACAACATCTTCAGCGAATTTCTGGAGGACATCAACGAGGACGTGCTGCCCAATGATCGTACCGGCTACGAGGACTCGGTGGTCTGGAAAAAGCTCTTCAACTTCCAACGCGACGCCGCCGTCGGCATCATCAACAAGCTGGAAACCTACAACGGCTGCATCCTCGCCGACAGCGTGGGTCTGGGGAAAACCTTCACCGCCCTCGCGGTGATCAAATACTACGAGCTGAGGAACAAATCCGTGCTCGTACTCTGCCCGAAGAAGCTCTCCAACAACTGGCTCACCTACAACAGTCCGCTCAAGACCAACGTCCTCGCTGCGGATCGTCTGAACTACACGGTCCTCAATCACACCGATCTTCAGCGCACCCGCGGGCTCTCCTACGGTCTCCCGCTCAATCAGGTGAACTGGGGGAACTTCGACCTCGTCGTCATCGACGAGTCTCACAACTTCCGCAACAACAGCCCCGGCGAGGAGGAACGCGAGTCCCGCTACGAACGGCTCATGAACCAGGTTGTCCGCGCAGGCGTGAAGACCAAGGTGCTCATGCTCTCCGCCACACCGGTCAACAACCGCTTCTCCGACCTCCGGAACCAGCTCGCACTGGCGTATGAAGGAGAGTCCGAGACTCTGCGCAAGAAGCTCCGCATCGAGAACTCCGTGGAGGAAATCTTCCGTCAGGCACAGGCCGTGTTCACCCGGTGGAGCAAGCTCCCGGCCGAGGAACGCACGCCGGAGGCCATCCTCAAGGCACTGGACTTCGAGTTCTTTGAGCTTCTGGACAGCGTCACCATCGCCCGCTCACGCAGGCACATCGAGGCCCATTACGACACCGCAGAGATCGGCACGTTTCCGACCCGCCGCCAACCGCTCTCGTTCCGCCCGCCTCTCACCGAGCGCGAGGACGTCCCTCCGTTCAATGAAATCTACAAGCAGCTCAGCGAACTGGAGCTGGCCTGCTACACGCCCGGCAACTACATCCTCCCCAGCCGGATGTCGAAATACGAGCAATCCTACGGCGAGGATCTCGAAGGCATCGCCCGGAACGTCTCTCTCTCCGGACAGCAGCGAGGCATCAAGGCGCTGATGACGGTGAATCTTCTCAAGCGCCTCGAAAGCTCCGTCCACTCCTTCCGCATCACCCTCGGCAAGCTGGCCAATAACAACCAGGCGACGCTCCAGAAAATCGCCGACTTCCAGTCCGGGAAGGCTACCGGTGCCAGCGTCGCCACGCACCTCGAAGACGACTTCGATCCGGAAGACGACGAACTGCCGGATTTGGAGGAGTCCTCACTCGGCGGCAAGGCGGACATCGCCCTTGCCGACATGGATCTCACCAGTTGGAAGCGCGACCTCGAAAAGGACCTCGCCAACATCCGCCACCTCGTCGCGGAGATGGAGAAGGTTACTCCCGGCCACGATGCCAAGCTCCAGCACCTGCTCACGCACATCCAGCAGAAGGTTGAGAACCCGATCAACCCGGGGAACCGCAAGATTCTCCTCTTCACCGCCTTCGCTGATACCGCGGATTACCTCTACGACTGCATCGCCAACGGGCACCTCGCCCGCTTCGGGCTGCACACCGGCAAGGTCACCGGCACCACCGCACCCAAGACCACGCTCGGTAAGGGCTACGACTTCCAGAGCGTCCTCACGCTCTTCTCACCCGTCTCGAAGGACAAGGACATCATCCTTCCTAAGGAACGTCACGAGATCGATCTCGTCATCGGCACCGACTGCATCTCCGAGGGGCAGAACCTCCAGGACTGCGACTACCTCATCAACTACGACATCCACTGGAACCCGGTGCGCATCATCCAGCGCTTCGGCCGAGTAGACCGCATCGGCTCGACCAACCAGGTTATCCAGCTCGTCAACTACTGGCCGGACATCTCGCTCGACGAATACATCAATCTCAAGGAGCGGGTGGAAAGCCGCATGGTCATTGTCGACGTCACCGGCACCGCTAACGACAACCCTCTCGACCACAAGGCCAACGACATCTCCTACCGCAAGGAGCAGCTCCGTCGGCTTCAGGAGGAGGTCATTGAGATGGAGGATCTCAAAACCGGCATCTCCATCACCGACCTTGGTCTGAACGACTTCCGGATGGACCTCGTCAGCTACGTCAAGGAACACGGTGATCCCTCCCGTACGCCGAACGGCATGCACGCCATCGTTCCCGCCGATCCTGAGCGCGGACTTCACCCCGGTGCGTTGTTCGCCCTCCGCAATCGGATGGACGGAGTGAACATCGACCAGCTCAACCGGCTGCACCCTTACTACCTCATCTACATCGGTGAGGACGGGAAGGTTGCCATCCGCCACACCGAGGTGAAACGCCTGCTCGATCTGGCCCGCACCGCTTGCAAGGGGCGTGACGAGCCCATCCGCGAGCTGTGCCAAAAGTTCAACGAGGGCACCCGGGACGGGCGGGACATGAAGCGTTACTCCAACCTCCTCGACCAAGCCATTCGATCCGTGATCGACGTCAAGGAGGAGGGCGACATCGACAGCCTCTTCACCCCGGGCAAGACCACCGCCCTCGTGGAGGCCATCTCCGGCCTCGATGACTTCGAGCTGATCGCCTTCATGGTCATCCAGTCCCCCTGACATGTTCTCCTTCCCGCCACAGACCGCCTTCGGGAAAGTCATCCCGAAATCCCGGATCTACATCCACGCCGCCCCCTCGCGGCGGGTGAAGGAACTCTTCGTCTCCCAGCTCTCGGAAATC
Source organism: Verrucomicrobiaceae bacterium (assembly GCA_027485995.1). GTDB lineage: Bacteria > Verrucomicrobiota > Verrucomicrobiia > Verrucomicrobiales > Akkermansiaceae > Luteolibacter. Next base: position 7,663 of record JAIXPW010000143.1, on the reverse strand, counting down.
GTCTGGGCGCACAAGCTCTCCCCGGAGACCCTCCACTTGCCGGCCCGGCCAGGCGTGCCGGAGATCCAGATCTTCGACCTCCACCTGAAGACCGCCACCCTCGACGACGACGTCCTCCAAGCCATCGACCGGGCCGTGCCTTATCCGGTGATCCACCGACTCCACTCGGAGAAGGGCACTGCCATCAGCGCCGCCTTCAAGCGTCCCAGCGAAGCGGATGCCAGTCAGTGGGTCGTCGGCTCCCGCTTCACCAGCGCCTTCACCCAGCCCTTGCCGGTCGACACGCCGCTTCCCACCGCCATCGACCTGGGCCATCTATACGCCGCCCTCTTTGCGCCACTGCTGCCGCTGCCGGCGCGCACGGGGGAATCTCTCTCCGCCCTAGTGGCCCGCTGCGAGGCCTACCTCCGCCTCCGCCGCCAGATCGACCAGCTCACTGCCCGGCTCCACCGCGAGAAGCAGTTCAACCGTAAGGTCGAGATCAACCAGCAGCTCAACGTTATCAGAGCAGAGTTTGGGCGGCTTGAGATGCCATGAACTCAAGATTTTCCTTGAAAAATGCTTCGGAAACCTTGAATTTCCCTCTGTCCCTGTTGGTGTAATCCTTTAAAAAGCTTCTATTGACAAGCTCGGGGGTGTAGCTCTTTCCTCCTTGGGCGCAAATTGAAAAGGCAATAATGGACAACTACTACACTGACTCCGTTCTTGAGGAATTGCAGAAAATCGCCCGCGAAACCGATGTCGACACTCCCCCCGTCGCCCCGGAATCGATTCAGGATCAGGTACATTTGCTCGTTTTCGAGGTGCCCCAGACGGTAGGAGATTTCCTAAGGGAGCGGCGAGAATACCGCGAGCGCACGGCGTTGGTGAGTATTGGTGTGTACTGAGCATCCTACATTCGACCCCGTGATCGATGTCTGGACCGAGGACCCATTTCAGAAACGCGACCGGTTCCAGCCCCGATTGGCACAACACGAATAAGGAGAAGGGGTTTTCCAACTTCTCTTTTGTCGACGAAAACTTTTCGTCATCGCCGATACTCCGCCGGATTTTGTCGCTGGCCCGAAAGAACCATTACCGATCACTGGTCATCGAGCAGATCAAGGAAGGTGATTGTGAACTTCTACAGGTGGAGAATGAAGCGCTGGCTCAGAGGACGACCCGCTTCTCTCGTTCCAAAGCCTGGCGCTTGTTGTTCTTGAGTGGGACTTCAGATAGCGATCCCGGACAGCTTCTTGGCTACGCAATATTCAAGACCGATGAATTCAACGGACCCGATGATGGCCTTAAATTCAAGGGGTCGGCACACTCCTACGTTTACGAATCCGTCTTACAGCCACACCGGTCTTCTGAACATAACAACTTCCTCCACTCCTGTCGGGAATACGCGGTAGAATCCTCCTTCGGGGCATTTCACACACGAGGCTCGCTATTTGCACAGCAGAACGGACTCACAAATGCCTGTGCTCACGTCTCTCTACGGACGATGATCTCCTCCGTTCTTGATGATGGGGCGTTGGATTACCTCAGGTTCAACGATATCGCCGGTATCAACCTGCGCACGTACCCTAAGGGCGAAAATCTTGGTCTCAAACCTGCGCAGATGGAGGCAATACTCAAGGCGCTCGATCTGCCATACTCCAAGATCGTCCATGAGCCCCCAGAGAGGACGACATGCGCGACATGTGGTGAAGAGACCGCATCTGCGAAGAAGGCTGATGAAGCCGCGAAAGTTCCTGATCATTCTCTGGCAGGAGAGTTCCAGCGCGACCTCTACGGGTTCATCGAATCCGGGCTCCCTGCGTTGGTAGGGTTTCAGGTGGACGGACGACCCACCAAGCATATCATTCCCGTTATCGGGCACACTTTTAACGAAGATACATGGGTCCCACAGTCGGCTCGCGTGTACTTCGACGATGGCACGGGCTATTTCCCCAGTGAGAAATGGCTCAGCTCTTATGTCGCTCATGATGATAATTTCGGACCCTACTACTGCATCCCCCGGCACTACCTGAGAAAGAGGAACTTCCGCATTATTCTGGGCTTGAAGCCACAGCCTACAGCCAACGAGTCTCCGGAAATTGAAGCTCTTGGGATCACGTACATTCGTGTTTTAGCTCAACTGATGGGGGACAGCGGCACCAACTGGCAGCGCCGCTTCGCTCTCTTCGCAAGGAACGGAATTCTCGTCCTCCGAACCCTTCTCATCGACAAGACCACCTACCTCCACCACCTCGTGAACGACCATTCATGGACCGGCGAAACCATCGCCCCCGGGCTGGTGGATCGGCTTGAGGTCATTCTTCCGGACTACTTCTGGTCCGTTGAATTCAGTGCTCCTGAATTATTCCCAGCCACCCGCCATAAATTCGGCGAGGTTCTTCTTCGATGTGACAAGCCGATTACAGAAAAGAAGTCGGAGGGGTCTATGCACCCGGCTGATAGCGGTTTAATCCTAGCGGCGCGGGTTCCCGGTCTCATGTTCCTCACCGAGAACGACACTATGAGCGTAAGCTCTTCGGGCATTCTATCCCATGTCCCGCTCCTGCGCCTGCCAAGTGTCTATTGAACGTCTCCGGCCTGAGATCCCTTACATTCAGGACAGGGGCACGCCCATCAGCACTGACAAGCTACGCCCCCCTTCACGGCGGAACCGCCTTCATCACGAGAAGCAGTTCAACCGCACGGTGAGATCAACCAGCAGCTGAAACCGCTCCAGACGGAGCTGGAAAGCCTGAGCCGAACTTGAACCGGGCTCAGGCACGATCTCCATCATGCGATGGTGATCAATCTTTTGTATTTCCATTCCCCCTGGCATTGATTGATATACGACATCTTTCGTATTCGTACTCTCATGCCTCTAACCGTTTCAGAAATCAGACATGGAATCGAGCGTGAGCTGGAACGCGTCGAGAAAGCGGTGAAATACAAAATCCTCGGTCGACGCAGACAGGGATCCATCTGGCGTCTCGAAGTCGACGTGGCTAAGGGAACACGTGCGACAACATTGGACGAAGCCTTGGAAGGCTCGGCAGCTTGGTGGCCCGGCCAACCACCGGGTAGTGCCGACGTTTTGAGCGTGGATGCCATGTCCTCAGAAATCAATCTGCGGTATTGCTCTGCTGATCCACCTGAGGTTGGTGAGCAGGTCTGGGTTTACCCAAAGCGCTTTCTCGAAGCACTGCAGAAGCTATGGTCGAATCCCGAGCTTGCTTCACAGGGACGCGAATGGCTAGGGCGTCTTGAATCCGGCAATCCCGCCCAGATTTGCTTCTCTCCGACACCCGAAAAGTTCCCGTGGCTGAGAAAAGCCCAGAGGGAAGCTTACGATCTGCCGGCATGGGATTACTCCTTCCTATGGGGACCGCCCGGCACCGGCAAGACGACCACCCTTGGTACGCTGGTTGTCAGCTACCTGCTCCAGAAGGCGGGCTCCCGCATTCTGATCATCTCAACTACGAATGTGGCGACGGATCAAGCCTTGGTCGCATGTGACAAGGCAGCCGAGACCTTGGGCGAGATGGCCTTACGGAGGAGGATGAAGCGGCTTGGAAATCACTACGTTGCTTCCTACTACGAGAACAGGACGCACCTGACTCCCGCCATGGACGAGCGATTGCTCGCCAAGCTTTCTCACCTCGAGGCCAATCGGCCCGAACCGGGGGATGTCGAGGCTTACAGCAACTGGAAGAACGCTGTCGAAGGTCTCCGCAAGGAACTGAAGCGGAGTGTTGCCGACACCTTAAGCGGGGCACGGGTTGCCGCCTTGACAGCTTCCCTCGCCTGCTTTTACTACGCCGAGCTCGCGGAGCATTCATTCGATCTTCTTGTGATGGATGAGTGCAGCCAGATCGGCCGTGTCTGTGCCGCTATGCTCGCACCTTTGGCCCAAGCCGTCCTGTTCGCCGGCGATCCGCAACAGCTCGCACCGATCTGCCAATCAACGAATCCGGTAGCAATAAGATGCCTGGGCACTTCCGCGTTCCTCCATGCGGATCGCACACACAAGCATACCTGTTTCCTCGATGAGCAATCCCGCATGGCCGAATCCATCTGCAAGGTCGTGAGCCAACTCTTTTACGAAGGCAGTCTCAGGGTCGCTGATAAGGAGAAAGCGGATCGTAAATGGATCGCCGAACGCACTCTCGCCAGACACGCCCAATTGGGAAACACTAACCTCTATCTCCATGGTACCGCCAACGAGGGGTCCTGGTCGCAGAAATATCGGGGGCCGATTCGCTTCGAGTCGGCGGAATTCATCGTCAACCGGTGTGAGGAATTGTCGGCTGACAGCATGCCCGGAAACATCGTGGTTCTGACCCCTTTCCGAGCCCAGCGGGCACTGATCAAGACCCTTCTCAGACGTCGCTGCGTCAGGGGCATCGATGTCCTAACCGTGCACCGAGCCCAGGGTAGTGAACGCCATACCGTATTTTTCGATCCTGTTCAGGGGGACTCGCCGTTCCTTAGTACTCCTGACGCCCACTGCCTGGTGAATGTCGCCATCAGTCGGGCCAAGGCACGCCTTGTCGTTTGTCTTTCCGATGGAGACCGGCGGAATCCCCTGTTGGCACGTCTCGGAGCCTTCCTGTCGAACGGAGCGGGCACGCGGCCTCCCGAAGGACGCCCGATCGAAAACCTGGTCAGATTGGACGACTTTCCCGATTGTGCGGTCGGCGTGACGATCAGGACTCGCAGTGTCGTCGGCAAGGTGCTGCGTATCGAAGGTGACGACGAATACCTCATCGTTCTCGATCAAGCTGACGGCAGCGAGAAGCGGCTTTCCATCCCCGCAATCATCAAGACCTACGGCTAACCTCGTCGCCTGCCCCAAGAGCTATTCGACGCGGGGCTGGGAAAGCCAACTCAAGTCTGACGCCTTCCCGAAAACTCTAAAATTCCTCTTCCCAGCCGTGACAAATAATGGGTAGGATTTGTCACAAAAAGCACTTGAAGGTCTTGATGCAAGCTGTTGAAAATAAGGTAATTTCCAGAATTTACGGAAAAGGAAGGGGTTGGGTCTTTACTCCAACTCGATTCCTCGACCTTGGATCCCGCTCTGCCGTGGGCAATGCATTGAGCCGCCTTACGGACGCCGGAACCATCCGCCGCCTTGCATTTGGCCTCTACGACTACCCCAAGAAGCACCCCAAGCTCGGCCTGCTGAGTCCCAGCCCTGACGCCATCGCCCGGGCCATCAGCGAAAAGGACGACTCTCGACTTCAGCCGTCCGGTGCCTATGCGGTCAACCTCCTCGGCCTGTCCCAACAGGTGCCTGCCAAGATCGTCTACCTCACAGACGGAGCGGAGAAGTCTGTGGAAGTCGGTAATCAGTTGATCAAGCTCCGCCGTACGACCCCCAAGAACATGGCCACCTCGGGCCGTCCGTCCGGCCTCGTAATCCAGGCATTCCGCTACCTCAAGAAAGACGGCGTTACCGACGACCACATCGCCACCCTGAACCGGACACTACCGGACGCCGACCGGGAGCGGCTCTGGAAAGATCGCGTCCACGCTCCGGCATGGATGCATCCGCTCTTCGAACGGGTGAGGCCTCCAACTTCGATGGCTCCCTCGGTGTGACGATTCCATCGTCACACCGAGGAAGCCACTCATCAATTCGAAAACCACCGCCAGCACCGCCAGCATCACCGCCAGCATCACCGCCAGCATCAGCAACTTCATTACCACCACTCTTGGATACCTTCGCACAACTCCCCGCCACCGAACAGGAAACCTACTTTGCCGAGGCCGCCGCCCGCCTTGGCTTGCCCCCGCACGTCGTGGAGAAGGACTTCTGGGTCTGCTGGACGCTCAAGCGGCTCTTCTCACTCGACGGCATCGGTGACACACTCCTCTTCAAGGGAGGGACATCGCTCTCCAAGGTTCACGGCCTTATCCGGCGGTTCTCGGAAGACATTGATGTCTCGATCCACCGTGAATTCCTTGGCTTCTCGGGTAAGGGTGACCCCCTCCACCCGGACCTTTCCAACAAGCAGCGGGACAAGCTGAAGCAAGAGCTGTCTGAAGCAGCCCGCTCCTTCATTACGGGAGAAATCGAGCCCGCGCTCCGGGCCTCGATGGAAGCAGTGCTGCCTGTTGACCCGGCGCGCCCCTGGTCATTGGAGCCAGATGAGAGTGATGCCGATGACCAATCGCTCGCCTTCATCTACCCGAAGACGGGTCTCACCCAATCGGCCGCCTCCTATCTGCGACCCGCCGTGAAGATCGAGTTTGGTGCCCGGTCAGATCATTGGCCGGCTGAGACAAAGCCCGTGCAGCCTTACTTGGTCGACGCGATCCCCGGCAGCATGGAAGAACCGGTAGTGGGTGTGAAAACGATGGAGGCCACTCGCACCTTTTGGGAAAAAGCCACCATCCTCCACCAGCACGCCCACCTGCCGGAGGACAAGCTGTTCCCTGCGAGGTATTCCCGCCACTACACGGATCTTGCCGTCATGGTCCGTGCCGGAGTGGGCGACCAAGCCGCCGATCGCGAGGATCTCCTCGAAGCTGTTGTACGGCACAAGATTGCCTTCTACCGTCAGGCTTGGGCCCGCTATGAAGATGCCAAGCGCGGCACACTCCGTCTCTTGCCTGCGGAAAGGAACATGGCCGACCTGAAAGCCGACCTCGCCTCCATGCGAGAAATGTTTTTTGACGAACCGCCTTCGTTCGAGTCCGTGATCGACACGCTCACCAGGTTTGAAAGCACCTTCAACTCGATCCAGCAGACCCTGCCATGAACACCCACCCACTATCCATCAAGTCGGACGCCAGCGGCACGGTGTACGTCTGCCAGAGAATCACCGTGAACGGAGCCGCACCCTTGAGAGGTGTGCTTGAGTGCCCGGGCATGTTCCTCCTTCCGCCTGAGAATGACCGGGTCTTCCAGGTGATCCCGCTCGGGTTCAAGATCCGGATCACAGCCGACAACCAAGAGCCGAAGCAGCCCTCCTTCATCGTCTTGTCCTAACCTTCCATCCCTACCATGTCCAAGCTCGATCTCCAAACCCCGGACTTCGTCGCCGCCAACGCCGCGCGGCTGGCCGAACTCTTCCCCAACTGCGTCACTGAGTCCCGCAACGGGCAGACAGGTGAGATCAAACGGTCCATCGACTTCGATCTGCTGCGCCAGGAACTCGCCTATGACCTCGTCGAGGGGCCGCAGGAACGCTACCGTCTCGACTGGCCCGGGAAACGCGAGGCGCTCGCACTGGCCAATGCGCCCATCCGCAAGACCCTGCGCCCCTGCAAGGACGAGTCCGTGGACTTCGACACCACCCAGAATCTCTACATCGAGGGCGACAACCTGGACGCCCTCAAGCTCCTCCAGGAAACCTACCTCGGAAAGGTCAAGATGTTCTACATCGACCCGCCCTACAACACCGGCAACGACTTCATCTACGACGACAACTTCTCCATCAGTGGAGAAGAACACGACCTTCTATCGGGCACCCGGGACGAGGAAGGTAACGCGATGTTTCAAGAGGAGAAGTGGAGACAGAACTCTGCCGCCAGCGGCCGCTTCCACTCGGAATGGTTGTAAGCGCTCCATGGAGCACCCGTTCCCAAGTCGACGGTAAAGGTGATAGACAGGCATGAATGACCTCTATCGTAGATTCCGATGCTGCCTCTTCCGTGATCCGTTCCGACAGCAGGG
>JAIXPW010000129.1 GCA_027485995.1 Verrucomicrobiaceae bacterium | reverse complement strand
TGGCCGGGAGTGTCGACGATGTTGATCGTGTAGCCGTTCCAGAGAATGGAGGTGTTCTTTGCCTTGATGGTGATGCCCTTCTCACGTTCGAGGTCCATCGAATCCATCGCGCGGACTTGCGTGGCCTGGTTTTCACGGTAGGTTCCGCCGGCTTGCAGGAGCTGGTCGACGAGGGTGGTTTTCCCATGGTCAACGTGGGCGATGATGGCGAGATTGCGGATCTTGAGTGACATAACGAGGCGGCGGCAGTTCGTGCGGGCGGGGGCCTATGCCGGGTTTTTGATCCTCTGGCAAGGGAAACGGCGTCCCGGGAGTGCAAAAAGGGGGAGGGCTGACTGGCCCTGCAATCAAATCGAAGCACAGGTGGTGCCAATCCCGCCTCCGCCCGGCTGGCTGAATGCTTGGGGATCGGGCCTCGAGCGGGCGGTGAATCCTTCCCTCGACTCTGTCACCGAGGCATTCAGCCGGAAGATGACAATTTTGTCTCTTTACTCGTGGAAGCCTTCCGACGGATTTTTCTGCATGAGACTCTTTTGGGGAAAGAAGGCCCAGGCTGACGGTGCCAACCCCGAAATGGAGCGGCTCGTCGCCTTGCTCGCCCATCATCAGGTGAAAACGGTCTTCGATGTGGGCGCAAATGTCGGTCAGTATGCCCAAGGCCTCCGCAAGGCCGGATTCGTTGGCCGCATCGTGTCATTCGAGCCCCTGCGGTCGAACCACCAGCTTCTGGAGAAGCTCGCGGCGACCGATCCGAAATGGGAAATCGCACCGCGGATGGCAGTGGGCCACAGGGATGGTGAGACACTGATCCATGTTTCCGTGAGCAACGACATGAGCTCGATCCTTCCTGTGGCGGAGGTGATGCTGGAAGCTTTGCCGAAAGCCCGCATCGTTGAGACCGAGACGGTGCTGCTGAACAAGATCGATTCGATCTTTTCGCGCTTCGTTGATCCTGGGCAAAACGTCTTCGTCAAGGTGGACACCCAGGGATTTGAAATGCCGGTGCTGGAGGGGGCGATCGAGGCCATGGGACAGGGACGCATCCTGGGATGGCAGCTCGAGCTATCGATGATCCCGCTCTATTCCGGCGAGAAGACTTACGAGGAGATCATCTGTCATTTGAAAACCCAGGGCTTCCTGATGCATTTCATCATCCCGGGCTATTTCAGCAAGAAGCTGATGCGGCAGCTCCAGATCGATGGAGTCTTTTTCAAGGAATGAGGGGTGTTGAGCCTCGGATCGCCAGCTGGGCCCAATCGGCCACGGGCCGTCAGCGGTGATTCCTCACCTTGGACTGCCCTGAGATTTTTCACGCCCCCACGGGGCAGAAGGTGATCCAACGGTCCCTGTGACCTGATTGACCAATCGGGGAGGGTTGATGCGCTCCGTGGAATCAGTCAATGAATCGAGGAACTCAACGCGCTGAAACCGCGTGCTTGGCACAGGAGTCAGGCGTGGCTTGAATGCGGGTCTGTTCCCACCGAGCTCATGGCATCCGACGAATTCTCAGGCAACTACATGGAGACCCATCGCGCTGCGGAGTCGGTGCCGGATCTCGTTCCAGGAATGCTCCGCACGATTTCCCGCCCGGCTGAAGGGGTGACGGATCTGCTGACGGACAACGGGGTCCTGCTGAGGATCGAGCTGCTCGAAGCCGGGATGCTGCGCTTTCGTTTCGCGCCGGAGGGGCGGCTGGATGAGGATTTCTCCTACGCGGTTGATCCGGAGTTCAGACCGACGCCGCCCGTGCACGAGGTCATCGAGTTCCGCGACGGGATTGCAATCCGCACGTCGAGGCTCTCCGTCCGCATTCTGAGGAATGGCCTGAAGACGACGATCTCCGACGCCCGCTCCGGCCGCATCCTTTGCCAGGACGAGAAGGGCTTCCACTGGCAGGACAACAAGCAGTTCGGCGGAGAGGTCGTGAAAACGACCAAGGCCTACCAGCCCGGAGAGCATTTCCACGGGCTCGGCGACAAGTCCTGCGACCTCAACCTGCGCGGCCGGAAATTCGAACTCTGGGGAAGCGACACCTACGCCTACACCCCCGAGACCGATCCGCTCTACAAGAACATCCCCTTCTACCTCGGCACCCATCGCGGCGGGCACTATGGGATCTTCTTCGACAACACCTTCCGCACCGCCTTCGACTTCGGAGCAAAGGACCCGAAGCTGACGACCTTTTCCTCCGAGGGCGGGGAAATGAACTACTACTTCTTCCACGGCGAGACCCCGCTCGACGTCGTGCGCGCCTACACCCGCCTGACCGGAGTGCCCGGCATGCCTCCGCTGTGGGCGCTCGGCTACCACCAGTGCAAATGGAGCTATTATCCGGAGTCAATCGTTCGCGGCATCGCCGAGGGTTTCCGCAGCAGAAAGATTCCCTGCGATGCCATCTATCTGGATATCGACTACATGGACGGCTACCGCTGCTTCACGTGGGATGCCGACCGCTTTCCTGATCCGAAAGGCATGATCGCCGATCTGGAAAATGATGGGTTCAAGACCGTCGTCATCATCGATCCCGGATTGAAGATCGATCCGGAGTATCCGGTCTGGAAAGACGGGCTCGAAAAGGATGTCTTCTGCAAGCGTCAGGACGGCGATCTCTGCAAGGGCACCGTCTGGCCGGGTCTGTGTCATTTCCCGGATTTCACCCGTCCGGATGTCCGCGAGTGGTGGGCCAGTCAGTTCAAGGGCCTCATCGAGGACATTGGCGTCCGTGGGGTATGGAACGACATGAACGAGCCCGCGGTCTTTGAGGATGGGACCTTTTCACTCGATGTCCGCCATGACTACGACGGGCATCCGTGTTCGCATCGAAAGGCACACAACGTTTACGGCATGCAGATGGCCCGTGCGACCAAGGAAGGCCTGAAGCGCTTCGGTGGCGGTCGCAGGCCGTTCTCGATCACCCGCTCCGCCTATGCCGGCACCCAGCGCCATGCCTGTGCCTGGACCGGAGACAATGTCGCCACTTGGGAACATCTCCAGATCGCCAACCACCAGTGCCAGCGCATGGCCATCTCCGGGATGTCATTCATCGGATCGGACGTCGGAGGTTTCATCGAAACCCCCACGCCCGAGCTCTATCTCCGCTGGGTCCAGATGGCGGCGTTTCATCCCTTCTTCCGCACGCACTCCTCCGGCGATCATGGTGACCAGGAGCCGTGGTCCTTCGGTGAGGACGTGCTCAACGGCGTCCGCGCCGCGATCGAGCTTCGCTACCGCCTGCTGCCGGTACTTTACAGCGCCTTCCGCCAATATGTCGCCGAGGGCACGCCGATCCTGAGGCCTCTTGCCCTCGTCAGCCACCACGACCCGGATTCCTATTGGCGGAGCAACGAGTTCTTTCTAGGCGATCACCTGCTCATCGTCCCGATGACCCGCGAAGACGAAGGCGGGCGCTTTCTCTATCTCCCCGAGGGCGATTGGTTTTCGTATCATGATGACACATCTCCGAAGCAGGTTAAAAGGGATATCTGGGTCGAGTGCGGGCTTGATCGGATTCCGGTTTATGTAAAGGCCGGAGCCGTCCTGCCCCATTGGCCGCTGCAGCAGTTCGTCGGTGAAATCCCGAACCCCGAACCGGAACTCCACGTCTGGTGGAAGGAAGGCCGGGAGACCAGCTTCTGGTATGAGGACGCGGGCGATGGCGAATCCTGGCGCGACGGGGATTTCCGGGAATCCACCTTCGAGGTCACTGGCACGGCGGACTCACTGGAAATCCGCCGAGAGGTCGATGGCAAGTGGTCACCCGGCTACGAAAAGATCCTGATCGTGCTGCGAGGACTGCCGGAGACGGTTGAAGGCGAGGCGCTTGAAGTGGATGGTCGATCATTGCCCATCGCCCGGGACGCATCAGGCAGGCCGGTATTTTCTGCCCCCCCGGATTTCAGGACGGCAAGGTGGATCCGCCAGGTCCTGGAATCAGACCGCCTCCTTTCGACGGAGGATCTTCTCCCATGAGCCGCCCGAGAGCGGCGATCGGAATGACGACCGCCGACTTCCGGCCTTGATCGTCGCTGAAGTCATGCAGGGTTGGAAAGTCCGGCCTCACGATTCCGGTGTAACAATTTCCACGCGATGTGTTAGGAAGGGGAACGGATGACGGAGCCGACCAGCCAGCCCACCTTTTTCGCGACCACCCGCTGGACGATGGTCCGCGAGGCGGTGCGTGGCGGCGATGATGAGGCGATGTCGGCGCTGGGTGAGTTGTTCTCGATCTACTGGCAACCGCTCTATCGCTATGCGCGAAGGAAGGGAAAGTCCCGAGAGGATGCCGAGGATCTGGTGCAGGGATTTCTCGCGCATCTGATGAAGTCCCAGGCCTTGCAGGGGCTCGATCAGGCCAGGGGACGTTTCCGATCGTTCCTGCTCGCCTCGTTCCAGCATTGGATGATCAACGAGTGGAAGCATGCCTCCCGTGAAAAGCGCGGTGGTGGCAGCACGGTGGTGTCCTTCGATTGGGAAAGCGCGGAGACCGGATTGAAACTGGAGATCGCCGACGAGCGCAGCCCGGACCGCTTGTTCGACCGCGAGTGGGCACTGGCCCTGTTGCACAAGGCGCTGGAGGAATTGGCGGAAGTTTGCCGTGCGGAAGGGAGCGGAGGCCAGTTCGAGGTCCTCAAGCCCTGCCTCACGGCGGACTCGGCCCGCATCGCTTATGCGGATATGGCGATTGATCTCGGCATGACCGAAGGTGCCGCCCGCGTGGCGGTCCACCGGCTGCGGAAGCGCTACCGACGCATTCTAACAGACCAGATTTCAAGGACCCTCGCATCGCCCGATTCGGTAGAGGAGGAAATGCAGTCGCTCTTCGCCGCCCTCGCCGGATGAGATTTCCTGTAACGAATTTCCCACGACGTTTTTGAGGAAGGCGAACCCCATCACCATGAGCGATTCCCCACCAAACTGCCCGGACTGCGGATCTCCCGTGTCAGCGGACTCCCCGCAAGCACTCTGCCCTGCCTGTCTGATGCGACAGGTGCTGGCCTCACGGACGGTGGTGTCGGGTGCGGACAAGAAGCCGGTCGGGCCGCCGCCTTCGCCCGAGGAAATCGCCGACCGCTTTCCACAGTTCGAGATCCTCGAGTGCCTCGGTCGCGGCGGGATGGGAGTCGTTTACAAGGCGCGTCAGAAATCGCTGAACCGTCTCGTCGCCATCAAGATCCTCGCGCCCGAGCGCGGCCACGAATCGCGCTTCGCCGAACGCTTCGCCCGCGAGGCCGAGCTGCTCGCGAAGCTCAACCATCCGCACATCGTCACGATCCACGACTTCGGGGAAACGGAGGGTCTTTTCTATCTGGTCATGGAGTTCGTCGATGGTGTGAACCTCCGCGACCTGCTGCGTGAGGGGAAACTCGAACCGAAACAGGCCCTCGCCATCGTTCCACCGATCTGTGAGGCGCTCCAATACGCGCACGACAAGGGCATCGTCCACCGCGACATCAAGCCGGAGAATCTGCTGCTGGACCGCGAGGGCCGGATCAAGATCGCGGACTTCGGCATCGCCGCGCTGATGGGATCGGAAGGCGAGGAAGCGGGCACTCCGCCCTATATGGCTCCGGAGCAGTCTGGCCGATCGAGCGGCATCGATCACCGTGCGGACCTTTATGCGCTCGGCGTGGTGCTTTATGAAATGCTCACCGGAGAGCGTCCGACTACGGATCTAGTCGCTCCGTCGCGGAAGGTGCAGATCGATGTGCGGTTGGATGAGATGGTCCTGCGGGCCCTGGAGAAAACGCCGGAGCTGAGATACCAGACGGCGGCTGAATTCCGGACAGTCGTGGAAACCCTGGCGGCACCCGCAGTCGAGCAGGAAGCCGTAAATCGCGAGAGGCGGAAGAAGCGGAAGAAGAAGGTGGTCTTCAGCCTTCCCGATCCATTACCGAGCAAGGGCAAGCTGCTTGGAATTGCTTTCGCGGCGATTGCGGTTGGCGTTTTGTTGTTTGTCTTCAGAGCGGAAGCCGGGGAGTGGATCCATCGCTGCTTTGCGAATGCGACCCAGGTCATCCCGGCTCTGGGAGCCAGGTCCTCAAAAGCCGAAGGGGGCAAGGTTGTCGAAAGCGAAGCCCAGCGGATCATCGACGCTGAGAAGGTCATCCGGGATTCCAATGAGTATCTGGACCTGGTGCTTTCCCAAGCGGACGCCATCCGCGCGGGCATGGGCGATCAGCATCCCAATGTGGTCGCCAACCGGAACGCGCTCGAACGTTTCAAGGCATCCCATCCCGACCTATCGAGGACCATTTTGAAAAAACTCGCCGGAGAACGCCTGGCCAAGTTCAAGGAAGAGCGGGCCCGCATTCAGGACGGCGGGCTCGGCAACACCCATCCGATGGTTCTTGGCGTGACCGCAAGAATCGAGGCGATGGACGCGGTGATCGGAGCGGATCAGCGGTAAACATCCTTCCGATGCCGGATCCTGAGGACCAGGATCACTAGCACCCCGTCTTCGATTTCGTAGATCACGCGATAGTCACCGATCCGGATCCGGTAGGGGTTCTGGGAGCCACCTACATGGTTCGGCTGCGGTTATACCGCTGCCAAGCTTGTCACACTCACATGGCCATGGCCAGTCTTCGGCCATGAAGTTACTCATTACCGCTGGCCCGACCCGGGAGCCGCTGGACCCGGTCCGTTTCCTTTCGAATCGGTCGTCGGGAAAAATGGGATATGCGTTGGCGCATGCCTTTGCGGAGGCCGGTCATCAGGTGTTGCTGATCTCGGGTCCCTCGTCCCAGCCGATTCCGGGCGGGGTCGATCTGCTGCCGGTGGAAACAGCGGAGGACATGTATCAGGCGGTGGCCAGTTGGATCGGGCGGATGGACATCGCGGTGTTCGCGGCGGCGGTGGCGGATTTCACGCCGGTGGAGGTGTTTTCCCAGAAGATCAAGAAGAGCGCCGAGCGGATGACCCTCGAGCTGGTGCGGACGAAGGACATCCTGGGATCGGCCCGCGCGGTGTTCGGCTTTCAGGGCTATCTGGTCGGCTTCGCGGCGGAGACCGAGAATCTTGAGGAAAACGCCCGGGGTAAGTTGCGGAAAAAGGGCTGTGATCTGGTGGTGGCGAATGATGTTTCGAAGGCGGGACTGGGATTTGATTCGGAGCGAAACGAGGTGATCCTGGTTTTCCCGGACCGGATCGAGCCACTGCCGGCGGCGGAGAAGGTGCTGCTGGCGGATCGGATCGCCGAGATCGTGCTCGAGTGCGTGGCGGAACGTTGACGCGATTGCGGATTGCGAATTTCAAAACTCAGGGAAAGATCCCGGCACGCTCCAAGTCCCTGAGCGGCCTCAACACGACGCCAATTTCCGACGATGACTGATCTCGAACTCGCCACCCACGCCGCCCTCGAGGCGGGCAAGCTGCTCCGTCAACATTTCGGCCGGGAGGCCGTGGTGGATGAGGCGACGCATCACGACATCAAGCTGGCGCTGGACAAGCAGTCGCAGGACCTCATCACCGGGCTGTTGCTGGACGCTCGGCCGGATGACGCCCTTTACGGCGAGGAGGGCCTCGCGGGAAACCAGTCGGCGCCGCGGCAGTGGATCGTGGACCCCATCGACGGGACGGTGAACTTTTACTACGGCATCCCGCACTTCTGCGTGTCGATCGCCCTGCGGGTGGATGGGGAGATCACGGTTGGAGTGATCCATGACCCGATGGTGGGCGAGACCTGGACGGTCGAGGCGGGCGGACCTCCCTTGTTGAATGGCGTGCCGATCCAGGCGAGCTCGCGCGAGTTGTTGGAGGAGTCGATCCTTTTTGTGGGATGCGGCAAGGACGGCGATGCGCTGAATGTCGGCCTCGAGCGGTTCCGCAAGGCCTCTCTTCGGGCGCGGAAGATGCGGATGATGGGCTCGGCGGCGCTGGGCATGGCCTACATCGCCAGCGGCAGGCTGGACGGCTACATCGAGTCTCGGATTTCACTCTGGGACATCGCGGCCGGCAAGCTGCTCGTCGAGGCGGCCGGAGGCGCGGTGGACCTGCAGCCGGTGGCTGGAAAGCCGGATGTCTGGGCCATCGTCGCAACGAATGGACGGATTCCGATTGCCGAAATCCTCTGAGGTTTCCGCGGAATCAATGGCCCTCGAAACCACCCATCCCCAAAGCATCCCATGATCGGCATCGGCTACGACGTTCATCGTTTCAAGGAAGGCCGCCCGTTGATTCTGGGCGGCGTGGAGATCCCGCACAGTCATGGACTGGACGGGCACTCGGACGCGGACGTGCTGTGCCATGCCCTGGCGGACGCGGTGTTGGGAGCGCTGGGGCTGCCGGACATCGGCTTCTATTTTCCTCCCGGAGATCCCTCCTGCGCGGGCATTTCCTCGCTGAAGATCCTCGAAAAATGCCGGCAACTGGTGGACGAGGAAGGACGGACCCTCATCAACGTGGACGCGACCCTGGTGGCGGAGGCTCCGAAGGTGTTGCCGCACCGCGAGGCGATGAGGATCAACATTGGCCAGGCCCTGGGCATCCCGCCCCAGCGGGTGGGCATCAAGGCGACCACGAATGAAACCATGGGATTCGTAGGCCGGCGCGAGGGCATCGCGGCGATGGCGGTGGCTCAGGTGTCTTGACCCGGAGGCATGCGGAATCTACTCTGGGAGCGTGTCTGATCCCAAAGCGCAGAAGCCGTATTTCGATGCCTGGCTGAAGCGGACCCGCCGTCAGCTTTCGAGGAGCGGAAGGTTGTCGGAAATCGCCCTGATCCTCTCGATGGAGAGCGGGGAGCAGGCCGATGAGTGGAGAAACCGTCTCAGGGGGCTGTTGGAAGGCGAGGAGCTGCCTTCGCTGGACCTGCTGGTGAAAATCGACTCGCTGTTGGCGGGACAAAAATCGCCCGATGACGGCAAGCAGCCGGTCCAGGCGGACCTGTTCTAGCCATTTTCAGGATTGCGCAGAAGGATTCGCTGGTGCGAGAACCCGGTGGTCCCATCAAGGCTCATCCGAAATTATTCGGACCTGATGATGACATGGGTTGACTCGATTATTAAATAATGGAAAGCGGTTTCACGCCAATTTCACGCACTGAACCTCTCATGCACCGATTGCCATCCAGAACCACCGTACTCAGGTTCCGCATCTCGGCCATTTTTCTCTGGCTGGCGGTCCTGGCGTTTCCCGGAGGCCTTGCATTGCTCGTGCTTGGGATGATCTACGCGGTGAAAGCGGATGTGATTGCCGGCGCGTTGGTCGTCGCTACCGGTGTGTTGCTTTACATCGTGGTGTGGATTGTGAGCGCGAGGGCGAGATGCCCCTTGTGCATGACGCCGCCCCTTCACCCGAAGAAGTGCCAGAAGAACAACCGCGCGGGGCGGCTGTTCGGGAGCTATCGGCTGAAGGTCGCCACCAGCGTGATTTTTCTGAACCATTTCCAATGCCCCTACTGTGGCGAGGAGTCGAAGGTCACAGCCCGGAGCCGCCCGTCGTCCTCCGAGGGTTGACAGTGCGTTTTTCAAATCGGAAGGTCTTGGGCAAGTTGCCCATGAAACTCCCACAGTCCCTCCGTCTGAGCGCCATCGCTCTCGTGCTCGCCGCAGCTCCTGTGGCCCATTCCGAACCTGTCATGCCTGAAACACCAGCAGATGTCCAAGCGGCCCCGGCCGATGCCGTCAAGACCGACTCGGGTCTTGCTTCCAAGATCCTCACCAAAGGCACCGGCACCGTGCATCCCACTGCGACCGACAAGGTGACGGTCCATTACTCCGGCTGGACCACCGATGGAAAGCTCTTCGACAGCTCGGTGAAGCGCGGCGAACCGACCACCTTCGGCCTCAACCAGGTGATCAAGGGCTGGACCGAGGGCGTGCAGCTCATGGTCGAAGGCGAAAAGCGCCGCTTCTGGATTCCGGCCGACCTCGCCTACGGGGAAAACCCTGGTGGCGGCCGTCCGGGTGGCTTGCTCGTGTTCGACATCGAGCTGATTTCGATCAAGCAGGCTCCCAAGCTGGAGATTCCCGAAGATGCCGTGAAATCGGAATCCGGTCTTGCCTCCAAGGTTCTCACCAAGGGCACAGGCACCACCCATCCAGGAGCTGAAGACACTGCCAAGCTCAACATTACGATCTGGGTCGATGGCGAAAAGGTCCAGAGCACGGCGGATCAGGGCGGTCCAGTGGACGTGCCGCTCGACAAGCTTTCCCTCGGCGGCCTCTCCGAAGGCGTCCAGCTCATGGTGGCAGGTGAAAAGCGCAAGTTCTGGATCCCTGCCAAACTGGCCTTCGGTGGCAATCCTCCTCCGGGCGCTCCGGCGAACGGACTTGAGGTCGAAGCCGAGCTGATTTCCTTCAAGGCTGGCAATCCTCCTCCTCCGACCCCTCCCGATGTGGCGGCTGCTCCTGCCGGTGCGGAAAAGACCGCTTCTGGCCTTGCCTCGAAAGTCCTCGCCAAGGGCACTGGTGAAAAGCACCCCGCCGCCAGCGACACCGTCACGGTCCACTACTCGGGCTGGACGACCGACGGCAAACTCTTCGACAGCTCCGTCAAGCGCGGCGAGCCCACCAGCTTCCCACTCACCGGCGTGATCAAGGGCTGGACCGAAGGCGTGCAGCTCATGGTCGTCGGCGAAAAGCGCCGCTTCTGGATTCCGGCCAATCTTGCCTACGGGGAGAATCCCGGCGGCGGTCGTCCCGGCGGTCTGCTCGTGTTCGACATCGAGCTCATCAAGATCGGCGAGTAATCCCGTCCATGCACCTCAGGTCGATTCCAGTGCTGACCGCGGTCGCGGTGCTGTCGGTGTCGGCTTGTGTGAATCCACCTCCCTCGCCCCCGCCTGTCCAGTCGAAGGCGGAGGCCAAGCCGGTCGCTCCGAAGAAAGGAGTGGTCTCAACCATCAGCCTGACCACCCTGTTCGAGCTCCATCAAGCAGGGCGGGTGCTGGTGGTCGATGCCCGTCCTGGATTCGTCTATGCCTTCGGCCATCTTCCGGCGGCGGTGAACTGGCCGCGCCTCTCGTTTGATTCCACGGCAGCCCGGCATGAAGCGGAACTCAAGCAGGCGGTGGCCTCGGATCGCGTGATCGTGGTCTATTGCACCGACGCCGCATGCCCGGATGCAGCGTCTGTGGCGCAGCGCATTTCCACCCTCGGGTATCCAGTTTCCATCCTTGAAGGTGGCTTCGCCGCCTGGAAGGAAGCCGACCTCCCCATCGAATGATCTTTCTCCCAACCTCATGAGCACTCCCTCGTTCTCCAACGTCACCGTCGATGCCAAGGCCAACGTCTACTTCGATGGCCGCGTCGTCTCCCACACCGTCCGCTTTGAAGACGGCTCCAAGAAGACCGTCGGCCTGATTTATCCGGGCGAGTATCACTTCGGCACCGCCGCTCCCGAGCGCATGGAAATCATCGCCGGCTCCTGCTCGGTGGTGATCGATGGCGGCACCGAGGTCCTCACGATCGCGGCTGGCTCGCACTTCGATGTGGCCGGGAGCAGCGGCTTCACGATCACCGTTGTGGGCGAGATCTGCGAATACGTGTGCTCGTTCCTCGACGCGTGACGAAATCGCCGCTTCGCCCACGAGGGGTTTTCGCTCGCATGGATTTCCGAAATCCGGATGATCCGGCGCGTCCGATGACCTCTCGTCCACCCATCCTGATGGCGGCCATCTCCTTGGGAATGGCCGCAGCCCTGAGCAATTGCTCGATCCGGGTCCCGGTTCAGCCGGAGATCCAGCGGGTCACGGTGGCGACGGATCAGGCCCAGTCCCGGAGGCCCCAGCCGGTGGCGAAAAGGGATCCGGATGTGCTGGTCTGGCTGCTGGCAGACGAGCTGCACACCGGCATGGTGTTTCCCTACGACTGGCTGGTGGAGAGTGGCTTCCGTCCGCCGAAGGGCTTTCCCAAGGCGAAGTATGTCACCTTGAGCTGGGGAAATCGCGAGGCCTACGTGCAGGAGGCCTGGCTCACCCCCTGGCAGGCGATCCGCGCACTTTGCTGGCCCTCGCCTTCGGTCATGGAGCTGATTCCCTTCGACTACGACGTCGTCGAGATCTGCCCGAATCAGCGGGTCTTGCGAAAGCTCGTGGCGCGGGATCGCGGACCTGCGGTGGCCGCTTTCCTCAATGGCTGCTCAAGACAGGGGCCGGATGGCCGGCCGTGGTCGATCGGCAAGTCAAGCTGGGGCAGGGGAGCGCTGCTGGACTCCCCGCATTCCTACTTTTTACCTCGTATCTGCAACATCTGGACGCTACAGGCCATGGAAGCCTGTGGATGTCGGATCCATCCATGGGGCGGACTGACGGCCAACGGGGTGATTCGTCAGGCGGAAAAGCCGGAGAACGGATTCGAGAAAGTCTGGGACGCCTATGCAGCCGACACTCCACCCGCCAAGCCCTGACCTGGGACGCAGACGTTTTCTGGCCACCACGGGAGCCTGGCTGGGAGCCTCGACCCTCGGGCTTGCAGCAGCCTCGAAGCGGGTCAAAACGGTCTCCATTTTTCACACCACCGACCTTCACGGCCACATCCTGCCCACCCGGAATTACGATGGCGTGGAGAACCTCGGCGGGATGGCCCGCTGTGTGACCCAGATCCGCCGCTGGAGACGGGAATGCCCGGACTCGTTGCTGGTGGACGTCGGCGATGTCTATCAAGGCACCGCCGCCGGGCTTGATTCGAAGGGCAAGGTGATGATCGAGCTGTTCAACCGGGTGGGCTACGATGCCTGGGCGCTCGGCAACCATGATTTCGACTGGGGACGTGAAGCCCTCGAAGGCGCCCTTGCCCATTCCCAATCCCCGATCCTCACTGGCAATCTTGAACTCGGCGGCAAAAAGCCCGGTGCCCTCGACGGCGTCTGGAAGAAGGTCGTGCCATGGACCATGAAGGAGGTCGGCGGCTTCAAGATCGCCCTCATCGGCCTGGTGACTCCCGGGCTGCCTTACTGGCTGGCCCCGGAAACCCTGGCCGGTGTTTCCCCGATCTCCCCGCTCGAATCCCTGCGCGCCAGCGTGGCGGAAGCCAAGGCCGCCAAGGCGAACGCGATCGTGGTCATGGGCCACATGGGCTGGCGCTTCGAGGATGATTTCGCCAACCCCGTCCGCGAGCTTCTGCGCGAGGTGAAGGAGGTCGATGTCTTCCTCGCCGGCCACACCCATCAGGACCAGCCCTCATGGATGCTCAATGGAGCGCTCAGTACCCAGGCCAGTTACTACGGCATCCACTGTGGGCGGGTGGATCTCGCCTTCGACCTCGAAAAGGGCAAACTCATCGACAAGCGCGCCTTCACCGTCCTGATGGATGAGCGCTTCGAGGCGGATCCCGCCGTCATCGAATCGGCCGAGCCAACCTTGAAGAAGTCCGCCGAGCAGCTGGCCCGGCCGGTCTGCAAGGTGACTGCTGCCATCGACGGTAGCGGGCGCAACAGTCGCCTGGTCCAGATTCTCTGCGAGTCCTTCACCGCTGCCCTGAAGAAACGGAACATCGCGGTCGATGGCGTATTTCATGGCAGTTTCAACACCGGCGAACTGTCCCCCGGCCAGAAGACCGTGGCCGATTGCTGGGAAATCCTGCCCTACGAGAATGTCCTCGTCACCGCCAGGCTCACCGCTGCCGAACTGATCGAGATCGTTCGCGAGGATGCGGCGGAGCCCAAGTCCGACCGCACGCTCTGGCCCTTTGAGTTGAAACTCGATCCCACTGGTCGGGTCGAACGCTTCACCTTCAAGGGTCAGCCGGTCCCTGATGGGAATCGTCGCTACACCATCGCCTTCAACAGCTACGACGCCCAATCCGGCGGGCGCAGGTTGATGAAGCTCGCCGCCATCGTCGCGGCCCCTGCTGCCGAGAGACGACCCAGCGGCATTGAGGCCCGTGGTGCGCTGATCGACTACCTGCTGGATCGTGGCGAGATTTCCTGAGGCACTCTCAGTGCTTCAGCGAGCAGCGGTCCTGCAATTCGACGATGCAACTCTCCAGCAGAGCCTCGTCCATTTCATGTACGTCGATCCCGATGCCGGGAGCTGTTAGAAGCAGGACGGTCAGGCGACCGCCGAGATGCTCGCGGAACTCCTCGAGGCCATCGAAGACCCGCCGTTTTCCACCGGCACCGCGCAGATCGAGAGACTCATGGGTCAGCGGCAGGTGCAGGGACTCCACGACCTTGAGGATCCGCTCGGCAGACGTGGTGGAAAGCAGACCGATCCTGGCGGAGTAGAGCGTGTCCAATGCCAGCCCTACCGCCACGGCATGGGCGTGATCCAGTTTGTAGCCGCTGAGCGCCTCGATCTTGTGGGCGGCCCAATGCCCGAAATCCAAGGGCCGGCTGCTGCCGCATTCGAATGGATCTCCTCCCTGCGCGATGTGGCGGGCATGATGCAACGCCGAGCGCTCGACACAGGCCTCTAACAGATCCGGATTCAGAAGCGCCAACCCTTCGACGTTGGCTTCGATCCAACTGAAAAACTCCGCGTCCTTGACCAGCGCCACCTTGACCGCCTCGATCAGCCCCGCGCGCCTCGTGGTCTCATCCTGGGAATGGAGGAAGGCAAAGTCATTGACGACGGCGAAGGGCACGCCGAACGAGCCGACCCAGTTCTTTTTTCCGAAGTGGTTGATCGCACATTTCACCCCGACACCACTGTCGTCCTGCGAAAGCGTCGTGGTCGGGAAACGCACCAGCCGCACCCCGCGATGAGCGGTCGAGGCCGCGTAGCCGACGGCGTCGAGAAAAGCCCCGCCGCCGATGGCGATGAGGAAGGAGTGGCGGTCGATGTGGCAGGAGTCGATCCGTTCCCAGATGGTTCTAACAAGGGAGTCGTCCGCCTTGACGGCTTCTCCCCCCGGCACGACGTCGACCCCTCTGACCTCCAAGCCGGTGGCTTCGAGGTAGGTTTGCACCTGGCCGACCAGCCGGGGCCAGGCGGCGGCCACATTCGCTTCGATCACCGCCAGCACACGCCGTCCGCCGCCCTCCTCAAGTATTTCCCCGAGGGCAACATTGCCGGGAGCAAAGGCATCGCGGGTGAACACGATGCGATGCTTGAAGGTGACGGGGATCTGGAAGTCGTGACGGGACATCGTCTGCGGAGAGGTAACGCCCTTTACGCGGATGCGCCACTGTTTCTTCCCCTCCATTCGGGTGGGGCTTGTCGCGGATCGGATCGGCCGTTAGAGTGCCCCCGCTCATGCCTGAAATCGAAACGCTGTTCTCCACCCGCTGGCTCGCAATGTACCGGATCGGCACCTGGGATTTCGTGCGTCGACCGCAGACCGACGCCTGCGTGGGCATCCTCGCCGAGACGCCTGAGCAGGAAATCGTGCTCATCGAGCAGTTCCGCGTGCCCATTCAGCGTCGGGTGATCGAGATCCCGGCCGGACTGGTGGGCGATGAGGCGGAGTTCGCCGGGGAATCCTTGGCAGAGACCGCCCGCCGGGAGTTGTTGGAAGAAACCGGCTACGCGGCGGAGTCGATGGAGCTTCTGGTGACATCTCCGACTTCGGCCGGCATGACCTCGGAATTCACCAACCTTTTCCATGCCACCCATCTCACCCGCCAGCACGATGGTGGCGGCGTCGCTGGGGAGGACATCGCGGTTCATTTGGTGCCGAAAGCCAACCTGCGCACCTGGCTGAAACAGAAGGAAGCCGAGGGTCTGGCGATCGACTTCAAGATCCACGCCGCATTGTGGGCGGCTGGAATCTGACGGAACCTTGTCATCGGTCGCACCTCAGGCTAGATTCCACCCATGGCTTACGGCGCGTTCGCTCCCATCAACCCGGACTTCATCACCGAGCAGGAATTTCTCGAAGGGGAAAAGCTCTCGGAATGCCGTCATGAATACCATCACGGGGCCGTCATCGCGATGGCCGGGGCGAGTCAACGTCATGAAGTCGTCTCGATGAATCTCGCGAGTACGATTCACGGCCATCTGAAGGGCAAGGGCTGCCGGACCTTCAAATCCGACATGAAGCTCCACCTCGAGATCTTCGGCCGGACCTTCTACCTCTACCCGGACATCATGGTCGCCTGCGATCCGGCCGACAACGATCCGAACTTCATCCACTCGCCGAAACTCCTGATCGAGGTTCTTTCCGAAAACGAAAACCGCGACCGTGTGGAGAAATTCCTGATGTATCAGCGCATTACCTCACTGGAGGAGTATGCCGTGGTGAGCCAGAATCCGAAGGCTCCGGAAGTCACTGTCTTCCGTCGCTCCGAAGGTTGGGACGTCCCTCATGTCCACACCAGCGGCGAGGTGTTCTTCGCGTCCATCGGGCTGAGCGTGTCGGTGGAGGAGCTTTACGTCGCCTGAGCTGGTGTCCGACGACTTCGATCTCCGCTTTGGTGGCATCGCCCGCCTCTATGGCACCGCCGCGCTAGCCCGCTTCCGCAAGGCCCGCGTGGCGGTCATCGGCATCGGTGGCGTCGGCTCATGGACCGTCGAGGCTCTGGCCCGCTCCGGCATCGGTCACCTTACCCTCATTGACCTCGATGAAATCTGCGTCACCAACGTGAACCGCCAGCTCCACGCGATGGACGGGCAGATCGGCAAGCAGAAGACCGAAGCGATGGCCGAACGCGTCCGCGCGATCCATCCGACCTGCGAAACCGAGATCCTGCCGACCTTCTTCGGTGAGAAAAATTTCGCCGAGATCCTTGATCGTGGTTTCGACGCCGTGGTCGATGCCATCGATACCGTCCGCCAGAAAACCCTGCTCCTCGCCGAGTGCGTGCGCC
>JAIXPW010000031.1 GCA_027485995.1 Verrucomicrobiaceae bacterium | reverse complement strand
CGACGGAAGAAGACATCACTGGTCTCTTTGCCTCGTTTGGCCCGGTCGAACGGGTCAAGATCATCACAGACCGTGAAACCGGACGCTCGAAGGGATTCGCGTTTGTGACCCTCGGTGACCAGAGCCAGATCGAGGCTGCAGTCGAAGCCCTCAACGAATACGACCTCCAGGGCCGTGCCCTCCGTGTCAACGCATCCGAGCCCAAGGAAAACAAGGGCTTCGGTGGCGGCGGCGGTGGTGGCTATCGCGGTGGCGGTGGCGGCGGCGGCTACAAAGGTGGCGGCGGCGGCGGTGGCTACAAAGGTGGCGGCGGCGGTGGCTACAAGGGTGGCGGCGGCGGTGGCTACAAGGGTGGCGACGGCGGCGGCTACAAGGGTGGCGGCGGCGGTGGCTACAAAGGCGGCGGTGGCGGTGGCTATCGCGGCGGTGGTGGCGGCGGCTACAAAGGTGGCGGCGGCGGCGGTGGCTGGGATTGATCCCTGACACCCACACCCAACAAACTTTTCCCACACCCGGCTTTGCGAGAGGCCGGGTGTTTTTTTGCATGGAAGGTCGCCCGGCCAGTCAGCCCATGGAGGGGCCAGGATTCAGTGGCCATGGGTCAGGCAGAGGAAGAGCGCGATACTCCGGCCTCCGACTTCGTCATTCTTCACTGGCCCCTGAATCCTGGCAACTGGCCCCTCGATCGTGGAAAGGCCAATCGAGCCGCGATTCACAAATACACCCGCATCACCCTCGGCGTGATCCCCGTGAAGATCTCCCACGAGATCGTCGAGGCCTTCACCGCCAGTTCCGCGACGGAAATGTTGGGGCCGAACATCTCGACCTCGTCGCCCTCCGCCACCTCAGGCCCCTCGGTCACATCGATCATCACCTGGTCCATCGTCACGCGGCCTATCAGGGGAAAACGCTGACCGCGAATGAAGACTTCCGCCCCATTTCCGGAGACATGCCGCGGATAGCCGTCGCCGTAGCCGATGCCAACCGTCGCCACACGGGTCGGCCGGGTGGTCACAAAGGATCGGCCATAGGAAACCCCGTGCCCGGCGGGCAGGGTCCGGATCAGGGTGACTCGCGATTTCAAGGTCATCACGGTCTTCAACTTCGACTGATGCTCCGGCAGCGGGGAAACGCCGTAAAGCAGAAGACCGGGTCGGGTGAGATTGCAGGATCCGGCTTCATACCCGAGCAGACCCGCGCTGCTGGAAAGATGCCGCCACCGGAAACGGTCGGCTCCGCCCAGTTCGGCGAGGACTTTTTCATAGCAGGCGAACTGGCCCAGCGTGAACTCGCGATCCTCGTCGGCCGATGGCAGATGCGAGCCCAGTCCCTCGATCTCGAGATGCTCCAGGGTCAGCAGCTCCGCCAGGATCTGCGGGAGATCCTTGGCGACGAAGCCTCCGCGCCCCATGCCGGTATCGACCGCCAGATGCACCTTCAGGCGCGTGCCGATCTCCGCCGCCAGCACGTTGAAATGACGGGCCTCCTCCAGCGAGGAAAGACAGGGCGTCCAGTCCTGCGCGACGATCTCCTCGCGCTCTTCCGACCAGGTCGCACCCAGCAGGTAGATCCGAGTGTTGACCCCGGCATTCCGGATCCGTCGCGCCTCGCCGACATTCGCCACGCCGAAAAACGCGATGTCCTCCGTTGCCAGCGTTCGTGCGATTTCCTCCAGTCCGTGCCCGTAGGCCCCGGCCTTCACCACCGGCATCACGGCGCAGCCACCCGCCTCCCTCGCCACGCGGAGGTTGTAACGGAGGGCGCTTGAATTGATCTCCGCCCAGGCACGGGGCGGCGAAACGGCAACAGGAGGCTTCACGGCCACGGACCGTATCGCCTCCGCTCACCCCGGCAAGCGTCGTCCAAGCGTGGCGGCGTTTTCCAGACGATCCCATGGTTGGTCTTCTGAAAGGTGCCGTAGCAGCAAAAACCTCCCTTCCTGATCACGTTCCCGCTGGCCCCACCGCCATCCCTTGTCCTTAATCCAACCGCATGAGCATCACTCCCGCAGACTACGAAAAGCTGGGTCAGTTCTACCTCGGTTGCGAATACGATCTGGAGACGAAGACGATCCATGACGACCTCGTGCTTTACGATTCCAAGGACATGGTCACCCACGGCGTGGTGCTCGGCATGACCGGCTCCGGAAAGACCGGCCTCTGCCTCGCGATGCTGGAGGAAGCTGCGATGGACAACATCCCCGCCATCGTGATCGACCCGAAAGGAGATATCTCGAACCTGCTGCTCACCTTCCCCGAACTCCGAGCCGAGGATTTCCGTCCATGGATCAATGAGGACGATGCCGCCAAGAAGAACATCAGTCCCGACGAGTTCGCCGCGAAGACCGCTGAGACCTGGAAGAACGGGCTCGCTGATTGGGGGCAGTCCGGTGACCGCATTCGCCAACTGCGCGACAAGACCGACCTCACGATCTTCACTCCGGGAAGCAAGGCCGGCATCCCGGTCTCGATCCTTGCATCCTTGGAGGCACCGCCCTTCGAGATCGTCGATGATGGCGAACTCTTCAGCGAGCGCATTGAAAGCACGGTCGCCTCACTGCTCTCGCTCGTCGGAGTCGATGCCGATCCCATCCAAAGTCCGGAAGCCATCCTGCTGTCCTCGATCTTCAAGAACGAGTGGTCGAACGAGCGCGGGCTCACCCTCGAGACCCTCGTTTCAAAAATCCAGAAGCCCGGCTTCGACAAGGTCGGCGTCATCGACCTCGAGTCGTTCCTGCCCCAGAAGAACCGCCAGACGCTCGCGCTGAAGTTCAACAACCTCATCGCCTCGCCCGGCTTCGCGACCTGGCTCGAAGGCACGCCGCTCGACCTCGCGAAGATGCTGCGCACCGACGCAGGCAAGCCACGCATCGCCATCTTCTCGATCGCCCACCTCGCCGATGCCGAGCGGATGTTCTTCGTCAGCCTGCTGCTCAATCAGACCCTCTCATGGATGCGTGCCCAGAACGGCACCACCTCGCTGCGCGCGCTGCTCTACATGGATGAGATTTTCGGCTACCTCCCGCCGACCGCGAACCCGCCCTCGAAGAAGCCGCTGATGACGCTTTTGAAACAGGGCCGCGCCTTCGGGGTCGGCTGCCTTCTCGCCACGCAGAACCCGGTGGACCTCGATTACAAGGCGCTGTCCAACATCGGCACCTGGTTCCTCGGTCGCCTGCAAACCGAGCGCGACAAGCTCCGCGTGCTCGACGGGCTCGAAGGTGCCGCCGGTTCACAGAACGCGAAGTTTGATCGTGCCTCGATGGAGAAGCTCCTCTCCGGGCTCGGCAACCGGGTGTTCCTGATGAACAACGTCCACGAGGATTCGCCGGTGCTGTTCCACGTCCGCTGGGCCATGAGTTATCTAACAGGTCCGCTGACCCGCAGTCAGATCAAGTCGCTGATGGACCCGAAGCGCGGGGAGTTCTCCGCCGCAGGCGCGAAACAGGCGGTCGCCGCGGCCGACAATCCGATGGCGATGCCGGGGATTGCTCCTGCGGAAACCCCGAAGGGCGCACGTCCGGTTGTGGGTGCCGGAGTCATCGAGAAATTCGCGCAGCCTTCGTCTTCCGCCAACGAGGTCGTTTACCGCCCGACCCTGCTGCGCGTGGCCACGGTTCATTTCAGCTCCACCAAGGCCAGCGCCGAGGTCAGCCGCACCGTGCGCTTCGTGAATCCGATCACACCGGAAGGCATCACCTGGGACACCAACCTCCCGCCCCCTCTCAAGCCGGAGCTTCTCGGCAGCGAACCTGCGGTCGGTGCCGGATTTGATCCCTTGCCCGGCTTCGCCATGAACGGAGCCAACTACAAGCAGGTCGAGAAGGACTTCGCCGAATGGCTCTATCGGAATGAACGCGCCGAGATTTTCTCCTGCCCCGCTCTCAAGGCCTGGTCGAACATCGGCGAGCTGGAAGCCGATTTCCGTCAGCGACTCAATCTTCAGGCGCGCGAGGCCCGCGATGCTGCTCTGGACAAGTTGAAGGACGCAGCCGCCAAGAAGATCGCCGCCCTTGAGTCCAAACTGCAGACCGCCGAAGGACAACTCTCCAAGGAAAAGGCCCAGGCCCAGACCGCACAAATCAACGCCGGCGTCTCCGTGCTCGGGGGCATTCTCGGTGCCGTCTTTGGTCGAAAGGCCGGTCTCGGTTCGATCACCCGTGGCACCTCCGCCTTCGGCAAGGCTTCAAGCGCCTACCAGCAGCATCAGGACGTGAATGTCGTGCAGGGCAAGATCGACGGACTCAAACAGGACCTCGAAGCCATCAAGGCCGAACTCGAGGCTGAATCCAACCAACTCGCCGCCAGCTACGATCCCGCCGCTCTCACCCTGGAATCGGATTCCGTGAAACCCGCGAAGAGCGACATCAAGGTCGAGTCGATCGCCCTGCTGTGGCTGCCGTATGATTCGGACGGCGCGAAGGCGTGGTGATCTGACTGCCTCAACGAGGCAAAAGGAAGTAGCCTCGGGCAAGCACCGCGCCGCCAATCTTCCTCCTGCCGCCCCTTCAGGGCTCAATCCATTTCCAGATCGCTCCCGGGGCTTTAACCCGGACTATCACATTCTGCCCCGTTGGGGCCATGCATCGCTGGTCAGGCGAAAATTCAACTCAGGTGCTCGTTCAGCCAGGCGTCGATCGCATCGATGACCTGCGGGTAGCTTTCCGCGTCGAAACTGTGATCGGCCCCATCGATTTCGATGATCTCCTTCACGGTCTCTGTCGTCGCGAAGGCATCCTCGCTGTCGAGGATCGGGATCACATCGTCGTCGGTGCCGTGAACCAGCAGCCAGGGCACATCGATTTCATGGGCCACATCCAGCGTGTCGCCGATGTCATTGAGATCGTCGATGAATGCCTGGGTCAGCGGGCACTTCGGGTCCTCCCACATGACGTCCTCACCGGGCGTGAGATCATCGAATTCACGCTCCACGAAGTTCGCGGTGTAAACCATGCCGGACACCGTGATCAGCACCTGGATGCGGACATCCGCCGCAGCCGTCAGCGTGCCGATGGCCCCGCCCATGCTGTGACCGCAGTAGGCGACCTGAACCCCGCTCGGGATGGCATCGAGCACCGCCTGAAGATCCTCGGTGCCCTTCGTGATGGTCACATCCTCAAAGCGGCCTTCCGAGTTTCCGTTGCCTGCGAATGAAAGCCGGAGGCAAGGCCAGCCGCGCTTGGAAAGTCCCTTCGCCAACTCGACGAGCAGCGGCCGATCCTTGTTGCCGGTCAGTCCATGACCGAGGATCAAAAGCACACCTTCACGGCTGCCGGGATGAAAGGAGGTGTCCAGCTTTTCGCCTTCGCGATTTCGAAATTCGGGGAAATTCATGAGGTCAAACAGTTCGTCCAGGAAAGGTAAGCTCCGCGATGCCTGATTTGTCGAGTTCTCCCAGACCAAGTGAGATCAATCGACGGTACTGCAGCTCGGTGGCGTGCGACAAGGGAACGGGAACACCGGCCTCCACCGCAAGCTCGTTTGCAATCCCGCTGTCTTTTGCTGCGTGCGCGGCGGAAAAGTAACAGTCGTGCTCGCGTGCGATCATGTCGTCGCCGTCGGTTTCAAGCACCCGGGAATTCGCTCCAGTTTGCGAGAACACGCTCTTCAGCATCTGAAGATCGAGACCCAGCGCGGCTCCAAGTCCGAACCCTTCCGCAAGGGCGGCGGTGTTGATGTTCATCACCATGTTGACCAGCGCCTTCACCTTTGCCGCCTCGCCGATTCCTCCAAACCGCTGAATCGTGGAAGATAGGTCCTTCAGGATCGATTCGAGCGAGAGGAACACGTTCTCCGACCCGCCAACCATGAGATAGAGCGTTCCGTTTCGCGCCTGCGTGATGCTGGACGCCATGCAGGCCTCAAGAGCCGAGGCTCCAACGGCGTCACAGGCGGCCGAAACCTCCAGGTGAATCGAGGGACTCACCGTCGCGCAGTTGATGAAGAACTTGCCGGCCGCACCAATCAGGAGGGAATCACCTTCAGGTGCGAAGATTCCACGCATCGCGGCGTTGTCGGTCACGACGGTCAGGATGACGTCCGCCGCGGCGGTGACTTCCTTGAGCGATTCTGGAGCCAGGCATCCGAGCTCCTCCGCGAGGGCGGTGGCAGAGTCACGGCGCACATCGTAAACGGCGCTGACCCTGTGACCCCTATCCTTCAGGCGGCGGGCCATGTTTGCCCCCATCCTTCCCACACCCACGACTGCAATCGACTGACCTGACATGGGTGGAGGTTGGACCATGCCCTTGAGGCTGTCCAAGAATGGAATGTGAACGCTTCGGAAAAATGCGGACTCAGACCGGACCACCCGGGCCGCGATCGTAGTCGAGGACGAATCCACGACCGCGCAGCTTGGCGTTGCGGATGACCTGGATCAGCCGATCCGCATACTCCGCCTTCACGTCCACACTGCTGTGCTTGTTGAACAGACGGATCTGTCCGATCGAGCCCTGCGGCATGCCGGATTCGCCATAGAGCATGCCCACGATCTCACCGGCGCGGACGCCATGCATCTTCCCAAGGGAAAGGAACAGCGGCACCATGTCGGAGTCATCGCCACGTGGCGGACGCGGGCCACGAGGTTCGCGCGGCTCACGCATTTCAGGACGACCCTCGCGGGCCTGCGGTCCGGGACGACGCTCACGCTGCACCGGCTCGCGGTCCTCCATGATCTCGCCGAACTCGCGACCGTTGGATTCACGAAGCATGGTGAACAGCGCGCTGGCGATGTCGGTCGGCGTGAAACCCTGCTCCAGCAGGCGATCCACGTGATCCTGATACGAGGTGAACTTCTCACTGGTGAGACGTTCCTTGACGCTGTCGAAAAGCTGGTCGGCCACCTTGCCTTCCACCTGCTCCTGCGTCGGCACCCGCTCGCGGCGGATCGGATGACGCGTGTAGCGCTCGATCATCTCCAGGCGATGGATTTCCCGACCGAACACAAAGCTGATCGCCTTGCCGCTGCGTCCAGCGCGACCGGTGCGGCCGATGCGGTGGACGTAGTCCTCGGGATCCTGCGGAAGGTCGTAGTTGAACACCGCTTCAACGTCCTCGACGTCAAGTCCACGGGCCGCCACGTCGGTGGCCACGAGCACCTCGATCGTTCCCTCGCGGAAACGCTTCAGCACCCGCTCACGCATCTGCTGGGTGATGTCGCCATGCAGGCGGTCCACCGGATAGCCACGCGCGAGCAAGGACTCGGTGCACTCATCGACGGCACGCTTGGTGTTGCAGAAAATGATCGCGAGCTTCGGTGGATCGATATCCAGCAGTCGTGAAATGACCTCCACCTTCGAACGCTCACGCACCTCGATGCAGGACTGGTCGATGGTTGAAACGGTCTTCGACTTCTGGTCGATGCGAACCGTTTGCGGGTCGCGTCCGAAGTGATCGATCAAGCGCTTCACCCCGGCGCTCATCGTCGCGGAGAAGAACATCGTCTGGCGCTCCTTCGGCAGGGCGGCGAGCATTTCCTCCATCTCGTCGCGAAACCCTAGGTCGAGCATGCGGTCGGCCTCATCGAGGACCACGAACTTCACTTCCGAAGTGTCGAAGGACCCACGTCGCACGTGGTCGAGCAAGCGGCCTGGAGTACCCACAACAACATGGGCCCCTTCATGCAAGGCGCGCAGTTGGCGGTCCATCGGGGCACCACCGTAAACCGGCACCGATTTCAACCCACGCATCTTGGCGCCGAGGCGATGGATCTCCTCGCAGACCTGCACGGCGAGTTCACGGGTCGGGCAGACGATCAGTGCCTGTGGATGGCGAATCTTCAGATCAATGCGGGCCAGCACCGGCAGACCAAAGGCTGCGGTTTTTCCGGAGCCGGTTTGCGAAAGGCCGAGAAGGTCCCCACCCGCCATGGCGACGGGAATGGACATCGCCTGGATCGGCGAGGGGCGCTCGTATCCGAGCGATTCAATGGCAGCGAGTAGTTCCGGCGTCAGGCCGAGTTCGGTAAAAGGAGGCGTATCCATGCACGTGGTCAATTGGGGAACGCCAAGCCATGACAACGCGCGACGCTCCAAAGTTAGCTGGAAAAACAATCCGCCCAGCTTGGCGGGGCAGGATGCTGACTGCCATCCGCAACATGGCAAGCTCTGAATCGCGTTGGTTTGTTCAGGTTCCATCAGCCCCTCCTTGGGCTCCGCAACCTTGGATCCGAAGACGGCCTCATCCCCAACCGTCACGATCGTCGTTATGACGGGAAAGATCGAAGCAAGGAGATCGAGCGGAGATGGGCGGGCTGAGCCCGCTTCATCCGATCGTCGACCTCAGCTCGGCGACGAGCCTGGCATCCTCCTCGCGCCCCAGTCCGGAAAAGGCGGACGAGAGGTTCATCAGCACCCGCTGCAGGATGGCGTCTGGCGTCGCGCTGGTCCTCAAGGCCTTCTTCTGCTGGATGCCGAGTTCAGGATGCTCCGCAAGCAGCACGGAAAGCGGGTGGCGTCGGCCAAGATCGAAACAGTCCACGATCACCGGCTCGCCTTCAACATGGAAGCGACAAAGGAAATGCCCCGGAAAGGGAACCCCTGAAACCTCGAGACCGAGTCGGCGTGCAATCAGGATGAACACCAGGCAGAGACCGATCGGATTCGAGGTTCCCGCCGACAGGGTGTAACCAAGGTCTGAATTACGGGGATCGTAGTAAGATTCACGGTCTCCCCGGAAGCGTCCGCCTGCGAACAGGAATTCACAGAGTTCCTCCTCGGATCCTGCCGCGCCTGCCTCTTCCGCCTCTTCGGCCAGAAGGTCGAGGGCATCCGGCAGGGATTGCCTCAGGCTGACTCCATCGTGGAGGAAATCGGAGATCAGCCTCAGGAGATGCTCGAAGGAATCCCAGTCATCTCCCAGCGAACCCGGAACGATCCACTCACGTCGCAGCATTTCCGCGCGGGCCGGATGCAGCAGCGCGCTGAGCACGGCGCGGTCCCGTTCGCTGGACCGCCAGCCCAGCTCGGCGATGGTCTCGCTCAGGTCACCATTGGTTTCAGCCAACCTGGCCGCCACCTGATCACGCACCGCCGGCGTCTCGTCATCGATCAACCGCAACAAGGCGGACAACTCTCCGGCAGCCGGGGCACCACCACTCATTGAATCGGTTCGTGAAAGAAAAATGGTGCGCGATACAGGGTTCGAACCTGTGACCCCTACCGTGTCAAGGTAATGCTCTACCACTGAGCTAACCGCGCGTTCCGTTGGGAGGGCCGGAAGCTAGAAGTCACCCGGATTCGATGCAATCCCTTTTTTAACCCGGAACCCAAAAAAAATCATCGCAAAAAAAGGGCGGGGAGCCCGGAGACTCCCCGCCTTTTCAAATCATCTTGCAGACGCGAACGGCCTACCGCTTTCGGCGGAATGGACGGCTCGCGGATGGAGGAATCAGGCCTTCTTGGCAGCCTTCTTGGCCGGAGCCTTCTTCGCTGCAGCCTTCTTGGCAGGAGCCTTCTTCGCTGCGGCTTTCTTGGCGGGTGCCGTTTTAGCAGCGGCCTTCTTCGCCGGTGCCTTCTTGGCGGGTGCCTTCTTGGCAGCGGCCTTCTTCGCCGGAGCCTTCTTGGCGACCACCTTCTTGGCAGCCTTCTTGGCGGCCTTCTTGGCGCTCTTGGCTACCTTCTTGGCAGCCTTCTTCGCTGGGGCCTTCTTAGCAGCAGCTTTCTTGGCCGGAGCCTTCTTCGCTGGGGCTTTCGTTGCAGCAGCCTTTTTGGCCGGAGCCTTCTTGGCGGCGGCTTTCTTTGCTGGGGCTTTCTTTGCCGCGGCCTTTTTGGCAGGGGCCTTCTTTGCTGTTTTCTTTGCAGCCATGGCTTTGTGTCGTTTGAGTTCGCGTTCGATGTTGGTTTTCTCTTCCGGTGTCAAATTACCGGCGGAGAGTAGTGTGAGGATCGCCTCACCGAGACGGCCCCCAAAAGCGTTTGTTAGGAAATCATGCGTCGCTCGACGGACGATCATTTCCTGAGAGTAGGCCGCCTCATACACGTGGGCACGACCGACACGTACCCGCTTGACCAACCGTTTCCGCTCGAGGCTCTGCATCACGGACAGCACCGTGGTGTAGGCTCGATCTTTTCCATCAGGCAGCGTGTCGAGAATCGCGGCGACCGTCGAAGGTCCTTCGTGCCAAAGCACCGAGAGTGCCTGGAGTTCGAGATTGGAAGGATGAGTTGGCCGCGACATTTGGATGTGCCCTGTTGGTTGAAACCATGAAACTAGTAGTTCGATATTCCGTCAAGTTCATTCCTGTCGATTTTACGGAAAAATTTACAATTATTCCGACGGTCGAGTGCAGCTCCGACGATCTACTGGAATCATCGTACTAGATCACTCGGTTTTGGTTTCCTCCTGATGGAGAAGCTGAATGGCAAGCGACTTGGCGGCAGCACCGGCCATGTTGCCCGGAAGAGAATCCGATCTCGCTCAGCCATCGATAGCTTGATGACCGCAGAGCACTGAGGAAACGGAGAACGCGGACGAGTCCGGATCATCCCCGATCCGCGAATCTAACGGAGAGCAAAAAAATGCGGGCCTCGACAACCTTTCGGCTGGAGGCCCGCGATGAATGCGAGGTTGAGAGAGGATCAGCGCGCCGGAATCTGCAGCTTCTTGCCGAGCACGACGACGTCGCTGGTCATCGCGTTCGCCTGCTTGATCGCCGCGACGGTCGTTCCATACTTGCGGGCGATTCCACCAAGCGTGTCACCCTTCACCACGACATGCACCGTTCCGCTGGCCGGGAGCTTGGCGGGCGGCAAAGGTGAAGACGGGGCCTGGGTGGAAGGATTCGCTGGTTTCAATGTACTTGGATCCACCAGGGCGGTGCCCGGCGTCACAGCGGATGGAGAGGTGTTCTCCTCATACGCAGCCGGCGTGTCATAGGTAGGATTGACGGGCTGATAGGGAGCGTTCACCGCGCCCTGTGCGGCTGCCGCCTGAGGGGCGCCGTACGGGTTCGAGGTGTCGTAGCCATCCTCAGCGCTCTTGTTGGCGCAGGAGGAAAGCGCAAGCGCGGCGGCTGAAACAGCAAGCAGGCGGATCGGAGTCATGACGGAGGAATAGCAAGGAGGTTGCGGATTGAAAAGGGCCGAACGTGGCAGCCCTCACCGGACAGAAACGCCGCACGGAGGATTCGTTGTTCAAGCAGGTTGGCGGAATCTGAAAAAAGCGTCGGCGGTGCGGTTCGTCATGGCTGCGAGTTCATTGATCGCCTCGCCCCGCAGCGTCGCGATCCGCTCCGCCGTGAACCTCATGAGCGCGGGTTCGTTGCGCTTTCCCCGATGAGGCTCGGGCGCGAGATAGGGCGAGTCGGTCTCAAGCATGAACGAACCTGCCGGACAGCCCGCAATCGTGGCACGAACCTCGTGGGCCGTCTTGAACGTCGAGACGCCGCCGAACGAAACCAGCCCACCGCGTTCGATCACGCGCTCCGCATTCTCCCAGGGCCCGATGAAGCAGTGGAAGACCGCACGCACGGATCCACGGAAGTCATCGTAGATCGCCAGCGCGTCCTCGAACGAGGCGCAGCCCGAGCGGTCACGCGTGTGGATCACCACGTTGAGGCCAGAGGTGGCGGCGAGTTCGAAGTGCTGGCGGAGGAAGGTTTGCTGCCGTTCGCGGAAATGACCCTCATCCCATCCCTCCGGTGCCGGATGAAAGTAGTCGAGACCGGTTTCCCCAAGCGCGCAGACCCGAGGATCGGACACCACGGCGGCAAGTTTCGAGACGGCATCATCGGGAGCCTCATGCACCTCACAGGGATGAATGCCGATGCAGGCGTGAACACTCGGATAGCGTCCGGCGATTTCCAGGTTGGCCTCAAGATCATCGAGCGACGTCACCAGTGTCACGATGCGATCCACCCCGGCCTCTTTCGCACGTTCGATGAGTTCTGGAGTTTCCTCCGCCGTGAACCGATGGCTGGCGAGGTGCGCGTGGGAATCGAGAAACACGGTATCGATAGAAGCAGGAGGTTCGTTCAATCGTGCAGGTAGGTGCGCGGACGGTAGAGCATCGCGAACGGAATGAACAGGACCGTCGTGCCTAGCACCAGCCAGGTGAAAAAGCGGAAGTAGGCCGCGCCTTCGAGCTTGGTCTGGCCACCGCAGAACTCCTTGCGGGTGAAACCGGATGCAGGCTTCACCGCTTCGACGATCCCGAGCTCACGCTTGCGACGGGCGAGCCACGATTGATCCGAAGTCGGCTCATCGGAAGACGCCCGCTCAATCATCACGCCGAGATCCCAGGCGGTGTTGCGCTGCTTGTCAGGACCCGCGCTGGAAATGCGGGCGTGGGCGGAGTCGATCAGGTCATAGACCAGCGGATTTCCCCACTGGTCCTTCAAGCCCGCAAGGGCCTCGCGCCCTTTCACGGAGAGCGGAAATCCATCGCCGGACATGGACTCGATCTTGGCCGCAGCTTCAAGGAAGGTCTTGCGATCAGGGATCTCGATCGAATCCAGTCCACCACTCTTGCAGCGCGCCACGAAATCATCCGCCGTGCCCGGCTTTCCATCGTAACCCGGCAGCACCACATTTCGCGGCTCGGTTTGCCAATCGGTCGGCAGGGAAAGGGTGGCCGCCTCAAACTGCTGGTCCGCTGCAGATGGCACCGAGATGGCATGATTCACCTGCGCGGTGAACTGGTTGCCACCCCAAACCGAGAGCCAGAACAAGGACATCACCAGCGACTTCATGGTCTTCGGTGCCTGGGTGTAGGCGAACTCAAGCCCAACGATCGCCACCAGGATTTCCGATGCGGTGATTACGACGTACGCCAGAATCTGCCAGCCAACGGAAGGCCGCTGCCCGGCATCGATCCAGCCCTGGATCATCATGATCAGAGTGAACGAGGCCGTCATCAGGATCATCCCAAACCCGATCTTCCGCAAGGGCGTCAGTGGAAACACGCGGTTGAGCGCCGGATAAATCACAAAGGTGAACAGCGGGATGTATAGCAGGACGAGGATCGGGTTCACACCCTGGACTTGGGATGCCAGGAAGTGCATGCCCATGAAGTGCAGATTCATTTGCTCCGCCTGCAGGACCCACGTGGATCCGGTTTGATCATACAGAGACCAGAACACCGCGATGAAAGCAAACAACGGAATCAATTTGCACAGGGCAATGAGTCCCTCGCGGGAAAACACTTCGGAGAAGAAGGCTTTTCCCGCCGGCGGGATATGCACGAACTTATTGCGACCCAGCCAGAACATGAGCGTCGCGATGGCCATCAGCACACCAGGCACACCAAAGGCCCAGTGCGGTCCGTACCATTCCAGCAGCCACGGCGTCAGCAGGGTTGAGAAGAACGAGCCGAAATTGATCGAGAAGTAGAACCAGTTGTAGATCTTCGTCAGCAGGTGGTGGTTGCCCTTGCCGAACTGGTCGCCGACATGCGCCGAGACGCAGGGTTTGATCCCGCCCGCACCGAGGCAGATGAGCAGCAGGCCACTGAACATCCACCAGCCGGAGTTTCCATAAGATCCCATGCAGGCCAAGGCCGCGTGCCCGATGCAATAGACCACGGAAAGAATCAGGATCGTCCGGTATTTCCCGATGAAAATGTCCGCCAGCAAAGCCCCCAGCAGCGGCGTGAAATACACCCAGCTCGAGAACTGGTGATAATACTCCACCGCTTCCGTTTTACTGATGACCTTGCCGCCCTTGCCATCCATCCAGTGGAGGTACGAAGCCATGAACACCACCAGGATCGATTTCATCCCATAGAACGAGAACCGCTCCGCCGCCTCATTTCCCACGATGTAGGGAATGCCCGGTGGCATCCGGTCGGTTTCAACGGCGGTCGTACGGAAAGACATGGGCAGAGGAGAAGATTCAAGACGCAGGACTGCAAGACTCAAGAAGGACGGGGCTGGCGGAATCCTTCCTTCCTGGATCTTGGGTCTTCAAGCCTTGAATCTCCCACCCGCGAACCCCGCTCCATGACAGGAACCCGACGGGCCGGTCGTTCTGCTGGTTTCCCTTTTTGTCATGCGACCGCTTTTCCTTCTCGCCCTCTGCTTCGTTCCCCACTTCGTCCGCGCTGTTGAATCCTGGGATCCCCTCACGGAAATCTCCTGCTACGATGTGATCTGGAAAACGCCTGGAACCGGCGAGGCTGACAACCTGCCGCTCGGAAATGGCAGCACCGGTGCCACGGTCTGGATCGATCCGCAGGAAGGCCTACAACTCGGTCTCGCCCACAACGATGCGGTCAGCGAGCTCCACCGCCTGCTGAAACTTGGCAAGCTGAAGATCGCCTTCGACCCCAGCCCCTTCCGCAAAGACGAGCCGATCGAGCAAAAGCTCATCCTGCGCGGCGGCCGCATCGAACTCTCGGCAGGTTCGCCGGGAAGGAAACTCGATCTCCAACTGTGGATCGACAGCGACGCCGACATTCTCCACCTCACCGGCAGCAGCGAGATTCCGCGCTTGATGACCGTGACGCTCGACAACTGGCGGAAGGAAAAGCGCACCATCACAGGACCCGAGCTCGCCTCCACCTGGAACTACCGCACCGGCATCCAGAAAGGCATCAACGATTGGGAGTCTGCCGACGTGATCAAGGCCCATCCGAAAGGTCTGATGTGGTATCACCGCAACGCTTACTCCTCGCTTCCCGTTCAGTTCGAGCAGCAGGGCCTCGCCGATGCGCTGAAATCATTCCGTGATCCCCTTGAAAATCGCACCTCCGGCGTGCTGCTTGCCGGACGCGGTTTGACCAGCCCCAGCGCAACCGAACTGAAGTCCCCAACTGCTCTCACCCGCTTCGATTTACGAGCGGCGATGAACGTTTCGCAAACCACCACCGCCGACACCTGGGAGAAACAGGCGGAGGCCAAACTGGTCGCGAGTGTGACTCCGGATGAATCCCGCGCACGCACGACGAAATGGTGGGAGGCCCATTGGCAGCGCAGTTGGATTTTCCTGAACGAAGCCGCCCAACCGATGGTGCCGCGTTCGAATCATCCCTTGAGGTTCGGCAGCGATCAGACTGGCGGCAACGAGCTGATCGGCAACATCCGCGACCATCTAACAAAAACCGAAGCCCTGCCGCCAGCCGAGATCACCAGGCTCTACGCCGGAAACAAGCCCGACGAACCGCCGACCGCCAAGCCTCCGGTCCCCGTGCCCCTGTCCGCCGACCATCAGCGCAACCTCACGGCCGGCGATTTCACCTTCGCCGCCTGGATCAACGTCGACGTCCCCGGCGGTCGCATCCTCGACGCCATCACACCCGGTGGAGCAGACGGTCTGCTCTTTGACACGCATGCTGGACTGCGCCTCATCCTCGGCGACCAAACCCTCCAAGCCCCGGCCACCTGGAAAGCCGGCGAGTGGCGTCACGTCGCCTGTGTCATCTCCGCCAAACGACAGGAGGCGATCATGTATCTCGACAGCAAGGAGGTCGCACGCTGGACCTCACCTGCAGCTGAAACCACCTCGCCGGTGACCCGCGCCTACGTGCTTTCGAAGCTCCTCAACGCGATGC
This sequence comes from Verrucomicrobiaceae bacterium, assembly GCA_027485995.1. GTDB lineage: Bacteria > Verrucomicrobiota > Verrucomicrobiia > Verrucomicrobiales > Akkermansiaceae > Luteolibacter. Next base: position 2,627 of record JAIXPW010000031.1, on the reverse strand, counting down.
AGGTGCGCGCCGAAACCCCGGCCCATTTCCAGGGAGGCATCTTCACCGTCGATCCCAAGATCGCCTACTACGCCACCGACCCGAAGACCTTCCCGCACACTCCCGACTACCGCTTCTATGGTTGCAGCTACTGGTGGCAGAACGTGCGCTTCATCTATCTGCCGCTGCTCGCCCAGGGCTGGAACGAACCTGTTAGAAAGTTCATCGACTTCTACGTGTCGAAGTCGGAGACCTTCAAGGCACGTTCAAAGCACTACTACCAGGCGGACGGCGTCTATTTCCAGGAAACCGTGAACCTCGCCGGCCTTCCCGGCATGGGCGACTTCGGCTGGGGCGCGAAGGAATACTCCGAAGGCTATACTCGCCACATCTGGCAGCAGGCGCTCGAACTGACCACGCTGATGGCCGACTACTACGAGCACACCGGCGATGAAAAATTCCTCAAGGAAACGCTCATCCCCTGGGCCAACGATGCGCTGAAGTTCTACGACACGCGCTTCAAGAAGGAGAACGGCAGGATCCGCATCGAGCCAACGCATGCAGTGGAAACCTATTGGACCGATGTGGTGAACGACATGCCCTCGGTCGCAGGTCTGCACGCCGTCACCGAGTGGTTGTTGAAACTGCCCGTCACGAGGACCTCCACGGAGGATCGGAACTCCTGGACCCGCATCGCCTCGCAGTTGCCACCGATTCCGAAACGCACGGTCGATGGCATCACCCTCCCGGACAACGCCCAGTCCTACAAACCCGAGCGCACGAACTACGAATCACCCGATCTCTACTCCGTCTTTCCCTTCCGGGTTTACGGACTCCAACGCTCCGAGCACCCGATCTCCGAAGCCATCGAAGGCTGGAAGCGGATGCCGAATCCGGGCCACGCCTGCTGGTATCAGACCGGCGTCATCGCCGCGCGACTCGGCCTCGCTGAGGGCGCGAGTCAGGATGTGGTTCTGCGTGCGAAGAACCGCATGGGCCGCAGCGACCAGCCCGGAACCTTCATGCGCTTTCCCGGCTACCTCGGCTCCCCGCACGACTGGTGTCCGGACTTCGATGGCCCGGGCAACATGATGAACACGCTTCAGGAAATGCTCGTGCAGCCCGGACCGGAAGGAACCCTGCTGCTCACGCCCGCCTGGCCGAAGGACTGGAGCGCGCGCTTCCGACTGCACGCCGCAGGAAACATTTTCATCGAGGGACGCATCGAGCAGGGCAAGCTCATCGATTGGAAGACCACGCCGGAAAGCGCGAGATCCCGCGTCCGGATCCTCGGTGGAAACTGATCACCAGCGGATCGCCGCCGCCGCCCAGGTGAGGCCGGCTCCGAAGACGACGAGCACGATGTGATCACCGCGCTTGAAGGCTCCCGTGCGGTTCGCTTCATCCAATGCGATCGCCACCGCCGCAGCCGAGGTGTTGCCATACTTGTCGAGGTTCACGAAGACCCGATCGTTCGGCACGGCCAGACGATCCGCGATGGCATCGATGATCCGCAGGTTCGCCTGATGCGGGATGACGCAGGCGATGTCCTCCGGCTTGAGATTGGCGCGCTCGATGACTTTCTCCGCCGCTTCCTTCATGCGGGTGACGGCGTGCTTGAAGACTTCCTTGCCGAGCATGGCCAGCGTCGAGAGATGGTCGCCCGCGTTGTCGGTCGTGATCGGGCAAGCCGAGCCACCGCCGGGGATGTTGAGCAGGTGGGTCTGATTGCCGTCGGTGCCCATTTCAGTGGCAATGACCTCGCCCTCACCGGGCTTGGCCTGACGCAGCACCGCCGCGCCCGCGCCGTCGCCGAAGAGCACGCAGGTCGAGCGATCCTCCCAGTTGACGAAAGCGGAAAGTTTCTCCGCGCCGATGATCAGCGCGTTCTTGAAGGCCCCGTCGGAAATGAGGCGCTTGGCGATCTTCATCGCATAGAGGAATCCCGAGCAGGCGGCGGAAATGTCGAAGGCCACCGCTCGGTGGGCACCGAGGTTGCGCTGCACGTAGCAGGCGGTCGCAGGCGTGAGCGTGTCCGGCGTGATGGTCGCGACGATGATCAGCTCGATGTCCTCGGCCGCCATCCCGGCCTGCTCCAGCGCCTTGCGGGCGGCATTGGTGGCGAGATGCGAGGTGAACTCGCCCTCCGCCGCGATGCGTCGCTCACGGATGCCGGTGCGGGAAAAGATCCACTCGTCGGTCGTGTCCACCATTTCCGAAAGCTCGGCATTGGTGAGGATTCGTTCGGGGACGTAGCTGCCGGTGCCGGCGATCGTGACCTGAATTTCGCTCATGTGGACGGAAGCGTGGGAGGTTCTCTCCGGATCGTAAATGGCAAATCCCGCGAATCAGGATTCGACCGTCGCCCGTGCCGCCGCAGCGGCCGCCACCGCACTCTCGATGTGCGGATTGACCCGACTGCCGACTGTTTCCAAACCGACTCGGATCGCGTTCTGGACGGCGAGCGCGCTCGACGAGCCGTGGGCGATGATCACCACGCCATTCACGCCGAGCAAAGGACTGCCGCCGTAGGTCTCGTAGCTGCTCTTGGCCTTGAGCGCCTTGAAGGCCCCCTTCGCCAGGATCGCGCCGAGGATCCGGATCGGGCTGGCCTTGATCTCGGTCTTCAGCCACTTCGAAACCGCCTT
>JAIXPW010000101.1 GCA_027485995.1 Verrucomicrobiaceae bacterium | reverse complement strand
TCCCCGCCGTCCGCACCGCCAGCGCTTTGATCCGCGCGGAGCGGACGGCGGGGCCCCTCCTATGGACTATCGCTACCCGACAGGTCGAGAAAAGCCTTGCCTGTCCAGATAACATCTAACCAAGAATGCACCGCCCAGTAGCAGTCGACCGTGCCGCCCCATTTCTTCACCGAGGACAGGGCGTGGTGATAAGGATGTGCCATCGCTGCCCCCTCAGAAATCGTGAGTGAAGAGTTCGGACGAGGTAAACCGTTCGTTGAACTCGAGATGGATGCAGCGGGCGGCGGCGTCGAAGCAGAACTCGCCCCATGCGCCGTCGTTGTTTTCCCAACCGCCATGGGTGTCGGAGAGGAAATCGTAGGCAAGCTGCTCGACGACATCCTCCAGCGAGAGCTGCCGCATCTCGACCTCGGGGTCGTCCCAGGTCAGCGCCGCGTAATCGATCTTGGTCCCGGGGAAATCGGCGGCGGTCTCGCCGGACCACGCGCTGATGCTTTCGATCTGGCCGCTGTCCCCGGCACCGTCGAAGGTCACGGTGACATGGGTGATGTCGGCGGCCATGAGACCATCGAAGAGGCGGTCCTTGTTGCCGGGGCGCAGCGCTTCGATCCGGGCCGCGCGCGCGGCATGCGCCGCGAAAATCTGCGCCATGTCGACGGTCGACGGTGCCATCGGCGGCGCGAGGGTGGGTTCAGTCAGGTTCATCGGGGCTCTCCGGTAGAGGGAAGGGATTGGAGTCGGTCCGGACGATCTCTCTCCCCCGGGACAAGCTCCAAATCCCCCCTGCCCTTCTCTGCCTCTGGGGCCTCACGCTGCGACCTGCAGCGCCAGGGCGGCAAAGGCGCGCCAGAGCGGATCAACGAGACGGGCATCGAGCAGATCGGCGCTGTGGCGCAGCCGTCGCGCCAGATCGGGCTCACCCCAGGCGGCAGGGCCGCCCGCTTGCGCACGTAGCTGGATTGCCTCGGGCACCACGCCCCTCGCCTCGGCCGCGCTCGTCACCGGGTGGCACCAGGCGACGGCGTGGTTGCTGGCCGGCCCGGCCAGCACGAGGCGCTCGTCGCGGTCGAGGATCGCCAGAAGCTGGGGCGCGGCATCTGGGGCGATCCCCTCGACATGGTCGATTGCGCCCTGCATGGCCTCAGCCAACGTCGCGAAGCGGGCGAGGACCAGCGGAGCGCCCCGGCCCAACAAAAGGTCGGCCGGGGAGCGGCGCGGCAGGGTCAGCGCGAAGGCATGATTGGGATCGGTGTCGACAGACGGAAAATGCGGCGGGACACGCAGCGCGCCGGTGGTCGGACGGATGGGCAGGGGCAAGTCGAACATGGGGAAATCTCCGACGGCGCAGGAAGCTTCTCTCCCCGCCTCAACCGTCAAAGACCGAACCGCCGCCCTCTTCCTTGAAGCGGCGGCGGCAATGTGGCCGACCGCAGCCGGACTTCTTATCAATCTAAGGCGGGTTTGGACGTGACTACTCGGGGCTCAGGCGAAAAACCACGGATGCAGTATCCAGCGCCACAGCGCCCACGTTACAGCAATCCAGACCGCAACGATCAGAAGCAGCCCAATCCTGCTGGATGGCTTCTTTCCTTCGACTCTCATCCATTCATCGGCTTGCGCCCGGCATTCCGCAAGAACCGGAGCAGGAATGGTCCTGATGGCAATCAAGATCAGTCCCGGCAGGAGGATAGCGTCGTCGAGATAGCCCAAGATGGGAACGAAGTCTGGGATCAGGTCAATTGGGCTAAGGGCGTAGGCGACAACGAAGGCGCTCAATGCCTTCACGTACCAAGGGACCTCTGGGTGCATTGATGCAAACCACAGTGTCACGCCGTCACGCTTTATCGCCTTCGCCCACGTCTTCAGTCTTTGGCCTAGCGTCATTTTTTCCCGGGCGTTCGACTTGCCCCTCTCCGGACCAAATCTTGGCAGCATTGTTACTGGAAACTCGTTACTCTGTTGGCGCAAGACTTCGTTTCCACGATGATCGAGCGTTAACCGGAGGAGCCAGGACTCCCCCGGCGGAACGATCAAACGACCCGGTCGAGGAGCTTTCTGGCACGCCCTTCCATGTCGAGGCGGGCGTCCTGCTGGGTTTTGTCGCGCGCAAGCCGCGTGATCCCCTGCACGAAGTCGAAGATCGACTCCGGTGGGCGGCCCTCTTCCATCAGCACCTTCTCGATGATCTTGCCGGACTCGGCCTTCGAGAAGCCCCGCTTCCTCAAGAAGTGATCCCGGTCCTCGTCCGTCCGCGCCACGATCTGTTGCCGCGCGGCCTTGATTCCGTTGACGAAGCCCTGCGGCGAGGAATTGGCAAACCGCGTCAGCGCCGGTGCCGCTTCCTGCGCAAAGCGAGAGGCGGCATATTTCGAATGGCGGATTGTGATCTCCTGAAAATCCTCGACGCCCCAGAGGTTGCGGTTCTGGCACACCGCCCGCAGATAAAAACTCGCCATGCCAAGTGTCTTCGCCCCCACCTCGGAGTTCCAACAGTAGAAGCCCCGGAAGTAAAGATCGGGGGAGCCGTCGGGCAGCCGGCCCGCTTCGATCGGATTGTGATCGTCGACCAGGAACAGGAAGACGTCGCGGTCGGACGCGTAGAGCGTGGTCGTGTCGCGGCTGATCTCGACATCGGGGTTGTAGACCCCGGTCGACCAGTCGAGCACGCCCGGCACCTTCCAGCGCGTGTCACCCGTGCCATTGCCCGCGATGCGCTGCACCGCCTCGACCAGTTCATGGTCGTGGATACGGCCGTAGTCGGGGCCGGTGACCGCGCGCAGCTCGGTGCGGCCATCTTCCGTCTCGAAGGTCTTCACCTGCTCAGCGCGGTGGTTGGTCAGGCCGTATTGCAGGTTGATCCCTGCCAGCGGCGCGGGCAGCTGGCGCAGGTAGGAGGCCGGCGCGCCGACGATGCTGGCAAGCTGACCGAATGCCCAATGTGTTGGCGCGACCGGCTCATGCGCCTTCGGCAGAACCAAGTGCAGACGCTCGGCGCTATCGCGCGATGCTTCGACGCGGATGTCCGCCGTCTGGACCACCCGGCTACGGCTGCGCTCGGATCGGCCCTTCACCGACGCCCAGAGATCGTCGAGCGACAGATACCGCTCATCATCGGGCCGGTTGAACCATTCGGACGACACCCGCCCGTTCCGCTCACCCCGGCTCACATCCACCTTCCAGCCACCCGCCCGCGCCGGTGCGACCGGATCCAGAACTTCCACAACGCCCATCGGCCATCTCCCGCGACGGGCGCCGGGAGCCACTCTCCCGAGCCTTAACCCGTCACCGGAAAACCGGCACTCCTCTAACTCTGTGATACGTGATCGACGGAAACAAACAGCCTCGGTCTGAGATGCAGAATCTCCTTCGGACAGGTCAAACCGCCGAGATCTCGTCAACGCAATCCCCGGCGTCTTCAGATAATGGACCAGCGTCAGGCTTTTCCGAGTTGCAAACCGATGCCGTGGACGCCTTGATGCAAGCCGCACAGCGTTCTGTGTCAAGCACCGCTTCAGTCGGCCAGGGCAAATGGACCAAAGATGCGATACCCGGTAAGGCCTGCAGCCTCGAGCGCGTCCTTGAAACGTGATGTGATATGAATTCCATGCAGTTCAGCAGCGGCGAACAGAGAATGGCCGGAAACGACGCTTTGCTGGTAGACCGGCTTCCAATCAGCAACTGGCCCCACGGCCGGAAACATCTGTGAGTTCTTATCCAAGGGTGGATGGGTTTTTTCTGGATCCATCGCAAACAACCTGGTTGCTGGGATGAACCAATAGTAGGTTTGTGGCATTGTCTCCGCCTTCGACCAGACCAGACTGACCGGCTCAAACTGGTGGCGACCGGGATCATGCATCTCGACCAAAGTCCGAAACCTTTCTGAAACAATCTGGCTATGCTGAACGCCAATGTAATCCGGCAATGTGATGCCGCTTCTTTGGGCGTTTCCGCCTCCACGGTCATACTTCGCCCGCAATTTGGTCGGCAGGTTTTCCGTGCCGATCCTGCGGCCACACCGAAAGTAACTGGTTCGCTGGATCGGCCAAAGGCCGATATCGATGGAAAGGTCCAACGGTTTTACTTTTTGCAGATCTCCATCCAGCGGGACCAGATCGTAGGCCAAGCCAGCCTTGTCGCCCAAGATGGTATGCGTGATAATCCAGATCATAATCTATATCCTGTTAGAGGTAAGCTGCACACTAGCCCGAAAAGAGCGTGGCGAGAAAGAACCTGCGCCCAAGACCTCCGTTGGCAGCAACCCCGCAAAGGCGTGCGGGATCCCTCGACCTGATCCTGCCAATCGAGCAGGTCGCCGAGGGCTACAAGGCGGTGGATGAACGCAGCGCCATCAAGACCATGCTGTGCGTCGATGGGTGCCGCACCGGTAACATGAGCCGCAGTTTCTGGACCTGCACCGGTTTCGTTCCGGTCAGGTGCTCAATTTAGGCGGCCCTCTGTTCGAAGACCACGGGTGATTTCCAGCCGAGGGCTGAGTGTTTGCGTCGCGGGTTGTAAAAGCCGT
>JAIXPW010000232.1 GCA_027485995.1 Verrucomicrobiaceae bacterium | reverse complement strand
GCGTTGAGGTATTCCAGCACCCGGGACCGCGCCCAATAGGGATCCACGCCGTCTTCGAAGATGATGTAGACGAAGGATATCCCGAAAAATGAGAACCCGCGCACCACCCGAGACTGCGGAACGGTCAGCATGGCCGAAGTCAGCGGATAGGTGACCTGATCCTCGACCACCTGCGGCGCTTGCCCAGGGTATTCGGTCAGGACGATTACCTGCACGTCCGACAGATCGGGGATGGCGTCGATCGGCAACGTGCGCAGCGACCAGAGACCGGCGGCCACGGTGAACACGGTGGCAAAGAGGACCAGAAGGACGTTGCGGGCCGACCAGGCGATGACATTGGCGATCATTGGCCAGCCTCCGGCGCGGCAAGCGCAGCAAGGGCCGCGTTCAGGTTGCTTTCGGCGTCAATCAGGAAGGTGGCAGAGCTGACCACCCTGTCTCCCGCCGCCACGCCAGTGACAATCTCTACCATTCCCCCGCCCCGTCCGCCCAAGGTCACTGGTGTGGGCTGAAAGCGGCCATCGCCAAGATCAAGGATCACCACCTGCCGGTCGCCAGTGTCGATAACCGCCCCTTCCGGCACCTGAACGACCGGCGTCTGGCCCAGCATGATCTCGACGTCGGCGAACATGTTGGCCCGCAGTCGACCGTCGGGGTTGGGAAGTTCGATCCGCAGCTTACCCGTGCGGGTCATCATGTCGAGTTCGGGATAGATCGTGTCAATCCGGCCGACCAACGGTGCCCCGGCAAGGCCCTGAAAGCTGACGCGGACCTCGGCACCCGTTGCGATGTCCATCAGCGCGGATTCCGGCACTTCGGCGATCACCCAGACGGTCGACGTGTCAGCGATGCGGAAAAGCGTCTCGCCCGCCTCGGACATCATGCCCTCGACGGCCATCCGTTCCAGAACCACGCCGCTGCGCGGGGCCATGATCGGGATGCTGACCGATGCCAGACCCTCGGCCGCGATCCGGTCGATCACGTCGCCAGGTACGCCAAGGTTCTCAAGCCGCTGCCGCGCCCCTTCTCGCTGCCGCCCCTCTGACCGCACATCGGTGACGAACTGGGCGAGTGCCGAGGCGATCTCCGGCGAATAGAGCGTGACCAAAGGCGCGCCTTCTGTGATCGTGCTACCGGTGGTCACATCGGCGACCGTTTCAATAAACGCGTCCGCACGCAGCGAAATGACGCTGATCCGCCGCTCGTCCAGCACCACGAGTCCCGGCGCGCGCAGCGAAGCTGCAAGAGGCGCCAGCACCGCCTCGGTGGTGCGAACGCCGGTGCGTTGCAATTTGCCCGGCGAGACGGAAACCGATCCGTCGTCACTGCTCTCACCGTCATAGACCGGAATGTAGTCCATCCCCATCGAGTCCTGCTTGGGCACCGGAGAGGTATCGGGCAGGCCCATCGGGTTGCGGTAGTAGAGGACGGTTCGCGTCGCCTCGACCGCAGGAACGGGTGCCGCCGCGGGGTCCAACGAGATGTCATCGCTGGCGCGCACCGGCAGGAACGCCCGGCCATCCGCCGTTGTCGCCTCGGTGGCCGACCATTCCGGCAATCCATCCGGATGCCGCCAATAGATGACGGTCCCGGTCGGCTCCGCGTCGGGCATCGCGGCGGCGTCACGCCCCATGAGTATTGAAATCTGCATCACAGCGGCTTCCCGGAGGACAGCAACCGTGATGCCCTGCTCCCCTGCGGTCAGCCCGCCCCAGACGCCGACGCCCGCCACGACGCCGAGCGCCAGCACTCTGGTCGCGCCGCTCATGGTTCGGCCTGAAGCTCGATCTCGGCAGAAACGGTTTCGGGCTCTCCCTGCACCTTTGCAGCGACCGAGAAACGCCATCCACCGGCCATCGTCAGATCGGTGGCAAAGCGGTAGGTTCCAGGTACGTCAGAGGGCATTGCCGTCACCGGCGAAGTCATCGTGGCCATGCCATCCGGAGCCATATCCATGCGTGTGGCATAGATCACGGCCCCCTCGACTGGTGTGCCGGTGCGCAGATCGGTCAGCCGTACCTCCAAGATCGCGCCCGATCCAACTTGGTGATCGGTGGAGACAAGATCGAACCGATAGTCGGTTGCATCGGCCAGAGCAGAAGAAGTGGAAAGAGCAAGCGCCAAGGCGCTACCGCAGATGCGGGCATAGATCGTGTTCATAGGAAATAACCCCATAGATGGATTGGAAGTGCATACCCGATCCCCAAAGGAGGTGGGTGCATGAGCTTCAGCCGCGCGGCAGACCGCGCTTCGGGGTCAGATGCGGGGAGGTCGCTTCAATCCATCTGGTGGCAACCCGGACGGTGGGGGCTGCTCCAGCATCAACAGGGAAGCGATGGTTTCTGGCGAAGTGAACAGATCAGCGTGTATCTGCGGTAATGCAAGAGACGGCATTCCGCCCCGCATCATCATCATGCAGGAAGGCCCACAGGCTTGATCATCTGGACACTCATCCTCACAGCATGGGTCAGACACTGCGGCGATTTCGGCCGCAAGACCAGCCGACGCCTCATAGGCTGTAGCACCAAGAACGGCGACAACCATCAGGAAAGCCAGAAAGGATCGAAGTACGGCGGACATCTGATCTGCATTGCACAGGTCACTCTATGCCGCAACACACGTCTGATTGAACATATCTGTGCAGCGGACGCCCAAACTCCACCCTACTCGGCTGATCGCAGGCCAGTGTCGGGTGAACTTACGACTGACAGCAACCCAGAACCTCAGGCCTCCCTGCGGCGCAGAAGAGATCGCTTCTACGCGGCCGAAGCACTTTGCGGTACCGGTCAGCACCCATGTGATCGAGCGCCCTGCTCCGGCGATTTCATTGAGCAGTCTGGTTCAGCGTATGGTGGTGATCGGTCGCGCAAAGAGAGTGGTCGCCCAGCACCTCGATGACGCGGCAATCGGCGATCCGCCCGCCCGCGCATTGCACGACCATGCGTTCGAGTTCCGCCTTCAGCGCAGCCAGCCGCGCAAGACGGCTTTCGACCTCTGCCAATTGCGCCCTGGCGATGGAATCGGCGGCGGCGCAGGATTGGTCGGGATTATCCGACAGGCTGAGAAGGTCGCGGATGGCCTCCAGCGTGAAGCCAAGATCGCGGGCGTGCCGGATGAAGGCCAGCCGTTCCAGCGCCTTGCGGCTGTACCGCCGCTGGTTTCCGGCACTGCGTTCAGCTTCGGGCAGGATGCCGATCTGCTCGTAGTACCGGATGGTCGGCACCTTCACACCAGCCTGTGCCCCGAGTTTCCCTATGGTCAGCATGAGATTCCTCTTGAAGCTATAGTTGCTAGAGACATTAGATTGCTGATTCGATGAGGACAACTGCTCGTTTCCGGGCAGAGAGGTAGAAGATGACGGCTTTGAACGGCGAAACAGCGTGCGACTGGACTGTGTCCGGAATGGACTGCGGGTCCTGTGCGACCAAGATCAAGGATGCGGTGGCGCGCTTGCCGGGGGTCAGCGGTGTCGAGGTCGGCATAATGACGGAGCGCCTGCGCCTTACGCTGGACGAGGCCCAGACCGGGCGGGACAAGATCGAGAAGACTGTGCGCGCCCTTGGCTATCAGATCGCACCGCGTGCGGCTTCGGCGAAGAAAGAGTTCGTGTTGCCCGCCGCGGATGCCGCAAAGGAGGACGTTGGTGCGCATGTCGACCACGATCACGAGGGTCACGATCACGGCCCAGGGGCAGACGCTCCTGCAAAGCGCGACGACTCTGGTCACGGTAGCCCCGGTCATGTCCATGACGATCCTGCGGATCGCGGCAAGCGCTGGTATCAGACGGGCAAAGGCAAGCTGGTAATCTTTACCGCCCTTCTGCTGGGGGCCGCCTGGATCATCGAGTATCTCGCGCCCGAGATCGGCAAATGGGCCTTCATTGCCGCCTGTCTGATGGGCGTGGCCCCGGTGGCAAGACGAGCCTTCGCAGCACTTCGGATAGGTCAGCCCTTCACCATCGAAAGCCTGATGACCATCGCCGCCATCGGAGCGCTGTTCATCAATGCCGCCGAAGAGGCGGCGCTCGTGGTATTCTTGTTCGCCGTGGGCGAAGTTTTGGAAGGGGTAGCTGCGGGCAAGGCGCGGGACGGCATTCGCGCTCTGGCCAATCTGGTCCCCAAGACCGCGTTGCTGGAGGTGAACGGCACCACGAAAGAGGTGTCTGCCGCCAGCTTGTTCGTGGGGCAGATGATCCTCGTGCGCCCCGGTGATCGCATCCCGGCAGATGGCGAGATTTCCGAAGGCACATCCGGTGTGGATGAAAGCCCGGTTACCGGCGAAAGCGTTCCCAAGACACGCGGGCCGGGGGACTCGGTCTTTGCGGGCTCGATCAACACCGAAGCCGCCCTGCGGGTCAAAGTGACCAAGGGGCCGGAAGACAACACCATCGCCCGCATCATCCGTCTGGTGGAAGAAGCCGAGGAGGCCCGCGCGCCTACCGAACGGTTCATCGACCGCTTCAGCCGCTGGTATATGCCCGCCATCGTCGCCGTCGCGGCCTTGGTCGTGCTGGTGCCGCCACTGGCCTTTGGCCAGCTGTGGGACGTTTGGGTCTATCGCGGGCTGGCGCTGCTGCTGATCGGCTGCCCCTGTGCGTTGGTCATTTCGGTGCCAGCGTCCATCGCCTCCGCCATGTCCACTGGGGCAAAGCGCGGGCTGTTGATGAAGGGCGGCGCGGTCATCGAGGCAGCGGCCAAGGTCAACAGGATCGCCTTCGACAAGACCGGAACGCTGACTCACGGGCGACCGAAGGTCACCGATCTGATCACTTTCGGCACCACCACCGAGGCCGAACTGATGGCTGTCGCCGCGGGTGTCGAGACCGGGTCGAGCCACCCTCTGGCCATCGCCATCCTGAACAAGGCCAAGGACGCAGGCATCGAGGCGCTGCCATCGCGGGATGCCAAGGCCCTGATGGGCAAGGGCGTGGTCGCAACGGTGGGCGAAGCATCGGCGTGGGTAGCCTCGCCGCGCTACGCCATGGAGAATGGCGGGCTTGATGGCCTTGGCCTGCGTCAGGCCACAGTCTTTGAGGAAGAGGGCAAGACCGCCGTTGCGGTGTTCCGCGAAAAGACCCCGCTCGGCCTGATCGCGATGCGGGACGAGCCGCGAAACGATGCCAAGGATGCCGTGCGGCAGTTGACGGACATGGGTGTGACCTCGGTCATCCTGACCGGAGACAACCCGCGCACGGCCGCTGCGATTGCGGGCGGGCTCGGCATGGAGTTTCAGGCCGACATGATGCCCGAGGACAAGCTCAAGGCCATCAAGGCGATGAGTGAGGCGGGCGGCGTGATGATGATCGGCGACGGCATCAACGATGCGCCCGCGCTGAAGCAGGCGAGCGTGGGCGTGGCGATGGGGTCAGGCACCGATGTGGCGCTGGAAACCGCTGATGCGGCGATCCTGCGCGACCGGGTCACCGACATTCCCGCCACGATCCGCCTGTCGCGCGCGGCGATGGCGAACATCCGGCAGAACGTGACCATCGCGCTTGGGCTGAAAGCCGTGTTTCTGGTGACCTCGGTGCTGGGACTGACCGGCCTGTGGATCGCGATCCTGGCCGACACCGGGGCAACTGTGCTGGTCACCCTGAACGCGCTGCGGCTGTTGCGGTTCAACCCGGAACGCGAGGGCTGATCCGATGATGTCTGGTTTTGGTTGGGCCGCGCTGGCCCTTCTCTTCGCCTATCTGGCGCTGTTCTTCTGGGGCAGTGCTGTCGCCGCACAGGCCGCAGACAGACCCGTCTGGTTGTTCGGGCGGGCTACGGGGCGCGACCGCCTTGCGGCGATCGGGTTCCGCGCGTCCTTCGCGCTGGCCTTCTTTGGGCCGCTCCTGTGGCTGGCCCTGCCTTTGTTGCACAAGGTCGATCCGTTCTGGACCGAAGGAAATGCTCTGACGCAGGGCATGATCGGCATCTTCATCGCGGGCCTTGGCGCGATGGTGGCCTTTGCCGCCCAAATGTCGATGGGGACTTCCTGGCGGGTCGGGGTTGTGAGCGGCCAGACAGGCAACCTCGTCTCAGGTGGGCTGTATCAATTCAGCCGCAACCCGACCTTTGTCGGACAGTTCGCCCTGCTCGCCGGAGTCGCTCTCGCGGTTTCTGCTATTCCGACGATCCTTGCGGCGGTCCTGTTCCTCTGGTCGGCCGCCACGCAGGTCCGGTCGGAAGAGGCCGCCCTTCGTGAGGCTCTGGGGCCAGACTATGACCGCTATGCCGCCTCCGTTCCGCGCTGGATCGGTCTTCGCCGCAGGGAAATGCAATGAACACACGGCTGACTGTCGCCCTGATCGCGGCCACGGCGCTGACCGATCAACTGTCCAAAGCGGCGGCGCAGTCTCTGCTGTCACAGGGGACGGCGGTCCCGGTCCTTGCTGGCTTCAACCTCAGCCTCGGATTCAATGAGGGCGCGAGCTTTGGCGTGATGGGCGGGGTCATGGCGGGCAAGCCGCTCCTGATGGCGGCGCTGACCGGGGCATTGACCCTGGTTTTTGCCGTCATGGCGTTCCGGGCGAAACACCCGCTGGAACGTGCGGGCTTCGCGCTGGTCGTGGGCGGGGCGCTTGGCAACATCATCGACCGGGTGCGGCAGGGTGCGGTGACCGATTTCCTTGATCTCTACTGGCGCGACTGGCATTGGCCCACCTTCAATGTCGCGGATATTGCCATCACGCTTGGCGCGGTCTGCATCATCGCAGCCTCTCTCCCCTTTCGTCGCCGCAAGGAGGCTGTTCTTGACCAACGCTGAACATCAGAATCTGTCTCGCGATGACTTGGCCGTCACGGCTGCGTTCCTGATCGCTCTTGCCGCAACGCTTGGCGCGCTGTTCATCGGCGAGGTGCTGGGCCAGATGCCCTGCACCCTGTGCTGGTATCAGCGTATTGCGATGTTCCCGCTGGTCCCGATCCTTGGCCTGTCGCTCTGGCGCGGGGATGGCATGGGGCGCCCTTATGCCTTGCCTCTGGTGTTGGCGGGTCTGGCACTCGCAGGCTGGCACTCCGGGCTCTATCTCGGGCTAATCCCCGAGGCGGTCGCACCCTGCACCAAGGACGGTCCGTCCTGCTCGGGTCCGGCGCAGATCATCCTCGGCCTGCCCATTCCCTATCTGTCGCTGGCGGCATTTGCCGTCATCCTTGCCTGCCTGATCTTTCCCAAAGGAACCCGCACATGAACCGCCGCACCTTGTTGATCGGGGCTTCGGCCCTTGGCCTAGTCGCTTTCGGCGGCGGTGCCTTTTTCCTGACCCGCCAGCGTCAGGCCGAGGCCGAAGCGGTTGCCGCTGCCACCCCGGCAGTGGCTCCTGCGCTTTTGATCCGCCCCCACTCCCCCAGCTTTGGCCCAGCCGACGCACCGGTCACCCTGGTCGAATTCTTCGATCCGTCCTGCGAGGCCTGCCGGGCCTATCATCCCGTCGTTCAAGAAATCCGCCGCCAGTTCCCGGACCAGGTTCGTGTCGTCCTGCGCTACACCGTCTTCCACGAAGGCTCGGACGAGGCGGTGCGCATACTCGAGGCCGCGCGGATGCAAGACAAGTTCGAGCCGGTGCTGGATGCGCTTTTGGAACAGCAGCCGGGCTGGGCGGTGCACGGTGCGCCGCAAATGGACGTGGCCTGGGAAATTGCTGGTGCCGCTGGCCTCGATCTTGCGAAGGCGGAAAGTGACAAGCTGTTCCCGGGCATCACCGGCATCCTCAATCAGGACATGGCGGATGTCGAAGCAGTGGGCATCCGGCAGACCCCAACCTTCTTCCTGAACGGCAAGCGGCTGGAGAACTTCAGTGCCGAAAGCCTGATCGCCGATGTGCGCTTTGCGGTGGAGAACGCCTGAAGCGCCAGGTCAGTTTCGAGAAACGAAGGCTGCAAACAGTTCTAGCGTTCGCTCGCTTACATGGTGCTCAATGCCTTCGGCGTCCCGCTCGGCCGTCTCTGCATCAAGACCGAGGCTGAGCAGGAACCGCAACACGATTTCGTGCCGGTGCCTGCATTCCTTGGCCAGCGCCCTGCCCTGCTCGGTCAGGAAGATCGAACGATACTTGGCCCGGGTGATGAGACCATCGCGGGCGAGCCGGTCCAGCGTCTTTGCCACTGTTGGCGCGGTGACACCCATCCGGGTGGCGATGTCGACGGGCCTCGCCTCGCCGTGGCTGTGAATCAACTCGGCGATCAGCTCCACGTAGTCTTCGGCCAGCTCGTTTCGCCGCGCTGCGCGCACGCCCTGAAAAGCCTCCGCGCGCAAGTCGGGAGAGCGGTCGTCACTGGCAGCGGGCAGGACTTCATGAGGATCATCGTGCATCGTCGCCACAGTGTCGCACGATCTGGGTTGACAGGTAAACCCTGTGGGCAGATTGTTAGCCTTGTCTAACATTTCGCGCCAAGACTTTGGTGCCCGGTCCGGGAAGCGCCATCCATGCCTGCCGACGAAACCACCAAGGTCGATCCGTCCCGTCGCGCCTTGCTCATCGGGAGCCTGGCCGCTGCCGGTGGCGCAGCCATTGCCGTCGGCACGGCACGGTCACAGACAGCACCTGACCCGATGGCGGGTCACGACATGACTGCCATGACGTCCGATCCCTATGCGGCGCCGATGTCCGGCATGGCGCATGGCAACATGACGACGGTCGGGCGCGTCGACCACGACGCGAACGGTTTCGATCCTTCGGCAATGCTGACGGACTGGGATACTGGAACGACCGAGCTTCTGCCCGATGGCCGAACCCTGCGCACATTCGAAGTCACTGCCATCGACCGGGAGATCGAGATTGCCCCCGGCATCTTCTTTCCGGCATGGACATTCAACGGACGCGTCCCCGGCCCGGCCCTGCGAGCCACGGAAGGCGAGCGGCTGAAGATCATCTTCCGCAATTATGGCTCGCACCCGCATTCCATGCACTTCCATGGGATCCACTCGGCGCGAATGGACGGAGTTCCGGGGGCCGGGCTGATTGGCCCGGGGGAGGAATTCATCTACGAATTCGATGCCAAGCCCTTCGGCTGCCATCTATACCACTGCCATGCCCTGCCGCTGAAACGGCACATGCACAAGGGCATGTATGGCCTATTCGTGATCGACCCGGACCCCGCACGTCAGTCCGATCCGGCGCTTTCCGCCGTTGCCGCCTCGCGTGTCCTTGGCAGTCCTGAAAATGCCAACTGGCAGGAACTGGCGATGGTGATGAATGCCTTCGACACCAATTTCGACGGCGGCAATGAGGTTTATGCCGTCAACACGGTCGGCCAAGCCTACATGAACGTGCCGATTCGCATCGACAAGACGAGGCCTGTGCGGGTCTATCTGGTAAACGTGACCGAGTTCGACCCAATCAACTCGTTTCACTTGCACGCAAATTTCTTCGATTACTACGACACCGGCACGCAGCTGACGCCAACGCTGCGCACCGTCGATCTGATCATGCAGTGCCAGGCGCAACGCGGCATTCTCGAGTTCAGCTTTGCCGACCACGAGGACGGAATGTACATGTTCCACGCGCATCAATCCGAATTCACCGAACTTGGCTGGGTGGGCATGTTCGACGTGCGGGGGCCGGGCGCATGAGCGACCAGAGCCTGCCCACCCGCCCCACTGCCATCCGGCTCCTGCTGGTACTTTTGCCGCTGGCTGCCATTCTTGGGTCTTTCGTCTGGATCGCGTCACTCGATCCACTTCGCAGCTTCAACAACGGCGCGCCGCCGGTCGAGTCCCTGACGGTAGAGCGAACCGTTCTCGACCAGACCGGCATCCAGCTTCTGGTGCGGGCGGGCGGCTCGGAGGCAATGCAGATCGCCCAGGTTGCCGTCGATGACGCCTATTGGACCTTCACGCAGAACCCGCCGGGGCCGATTGCGCGCGGTAGCACCGTCTGGGTGCAGATCCCCTATCCTTGGGTTCTGGGCGAAGCGCATCATGTTGCTCTGGTGTCAAACACAGGCACTGTGTTCGGGCACGAGATCGCCGTCGCGGTGCCGACGCCAAAGGCCACAGCGGGACAATTCCGCATGCAGGCGCTGGTGGGAGCACTGGTCGGTTTGCTTCCGGTGGCGCTCGGTCTGATGTTTTACCCAGCCATGCGCGGCTTTGGCACCACCGGAATGAACTTCGTGCTCGCGCTGACGGTGGGGATGCTGGCCTTCCTGCTTCTGGACATGATGGGCGAGGCCACAGAACTGGCAGCCGAAGCGGCAGCAATGTTCCAAGGTTCTGCCATGGTTTGGCTATCGGCACTGGCCAGTTTCCTGCTGTTGATGGCCATCGGGCGCTGGCGTGGGCGACCCGAGGGGCTGGCATTGGCCTTCTACATCGCCCTCGGAATCGGGCTGCACAACTTCGGCGAGGGGCTGGCCATCGGCGGCGCGTTCGCCGCCGGTGCAGCGGGCTTGGGTACTTTTCTCGTCCTCGGTTTTGCTCTGCACAACGTGACTGAAGGCATCGGCATCGCTGCGCCGATGCTGCGCATCCGCCCGCCGCTTTGGAGCTTTGCTGCGCTGACTCTACTGGCAGGTGGACCAGCTGTGCTTGGCATCTGGGTCGGCAGCCTCGCCTATGCGCCACAGTGGTCAGCCTTGGCACTTGCGGTCGGTGCCGGTGCCATCCTGCAGGTGATGGTCGAGGTCACGGCCTATCTGCAGCGTCAGAACATCGATCGACAGGCGATCCTGTTCTCTCCGGCCGTCCTCGGTGGCTTCCTTGGGGGTATCGCCTTCATGTATGTGACAGCAGCGCTGATAAAAGTTTGACTCCTGCGGCAACTGGCCAAAGCCTTATGGTAAGGATCACGCTCGCGGCGACACAAGAAGCAGGAATGTTCGATGTTAAGAATTGAAAGTTTCGGGGCGACACAACCGGGCGACGCCTCCCAGCCGATTGGCACCACGACGATCGGCGTCGTGAGAAAGTATCGGCCAGTCCTTGTTGCTGTCGCTCTTCTGGCGCTCGGGGCCTGCACTGTGCCGATCGATCAGGCCACCGACAAGTCCACGGGATTTCTCAAGGAACTGCCCGAAGGCGTCGCGCTGATTGCTGCACCCTATCAGAATCTTGAGGAAGTGATCCTCAAGCCTGAGGACGGCTGCTACTGGTACCGCCATGTCGGGCCGGTTGAAACGACGCTGCTGCCGTTGCGGACGGTCGAAGGAAGGCCAATCTGCACACAGGCTTCCGCCAAACCCGCCGTTTCGAGCTGACAGTACTGCTGCTCAGGCCGCGCGCCGACAGCAAGGACAGCAAACCGCATGTCAGCGACGCGATTGTGGGTAGGTCGAACTTGCGCGTCTAGCGTTCCATGAAACGAAAGCCCATGCGATCCCCTTAGCTGGTGGTCGCCACGTTCCCCTCTTCTGCGGGATAGAGATACGCAGTAACGCCGGTCTCAACCTTGTCGAACAGATCGTTGATATGTGGCATGACCATGCGCACGCAGCCCGAACTTGCTCGGCTACCAATCGAACGTGGAAGCGGTGTCCCGTGGATCCGCAAGTAAGTGTCGCGGTCGCCGACGAAAAGATAAAGCGCCCGCGATCCAAGGGCGTTGGTTGGGCCAGGGTCCATGCCGTCTGCGAACTTTGCATAGATTTCCGGCTCGCGTTCGATCATGGCTGGCGTGGGGGTCCAACTCGGCCACTTTGCCTTGCGCCGGATTGTATATGTTCCGGGTTCGTAAAGACCGTCCCGGCCAATAGCGACGCCGTAGCGCATCGCCGTGCCGTCAGCCTGAATGTGATAGAGATACCGCGCTATCGCGTCGACATGGACATCGCCTGGCACCAACCCGGCACGCGCTTCGACGCGGGTTGGAAGCAGGCGCGGATGCAATCCCCATGGGTTGGTCGTGGCAGGGTCATAGCCCGATGGGGTGACCTCGGCATCCCAGGCTGCCCACTGGTCTTGCAGGTGCGATGACGCGAAAGCCGGGACGGAAATCGGTGCCGAAAACAGTGCGGCTGTCGTTGCAATGAAGTGGCGTCGTGTGAACATGAGCTTGGCTTTCTTCTGGATACTGCAGTGCAGAGCCGTCGAATAGACCTGCATCGTTCAATATGCCTTTGAGAAAAGCGCGCCTCGCGTCCAGTCAAGTCTGTGTGACCAGCCATCCGTTGCTATTGTCGAGATGTTTCGAGGCCTTCATGGGCAAGGAAATCATGCGACGTGCCCCTTCGACCTGACAATTCCGTGATGCATCAAACCACTTGTTGCACCTCTAGTTGCTAGAGCAGCTAGCCCTCTCGATGAAATCGGGAGGCGGTGTCAAGTTTGGCCAAATCGGAGGAACAAAGGATTTCGAGCAGGACGAACTCGCGAGGCTTGGCGGGTCTGGTATCCTCTGCCCTGGCTGGAGCCTGCATTGTCTTTGCCCTGCAGCCATACTCGATCCTGCCGCTTGCGCTGATCGCCTTTGCTCTGTTGGCAGTTTTGGTGCGTGGCGCATCTGGCTTCTACGCGTTCGGGCTGGGTTACTCTTTCGGCCTCGGTCAGTTCCTGCCCGGGTTGTTCTGGATCACCGAAAGTTTTCTGGTCGAGGCGGACCGGTTCGGTTGGCTGGCTTTGCCAGCGGTGTTTGGTCTTTCCGCGCTTTTGTCAATCTTTCCTGCCTTGGCCTGCGCTCTGGCGGTACGGATGGAACGCGCCGGATTGCCGTTGGCGCTCTCGATGGCAACAAGCTGGACCGCCACGGAGTGGTTGCGGGGGCATGTTCTCACCGGGTTTCCCTGGAACCTGGCTGCCTACACACTGTCCGACTGGCCGGTCGCCGCGCAGGCCTCCTCTGTCGTCGGAAGCTACGGGCTGGGATTTCTTCTGGTGCTCTGCGCCGCACTTGCCGGACTGGCCTTTGTCTCGGCCGACAACGGGAAGCGCCTCGGCCGCCTCGTCACTGCGGGCGCAATCGCCTTATCGACGGCCGGATTTGGTGCAGTGCGTTTGCTGCTCGCCGATGTGCCGTTAGAACGTAGCGTGCAGGTCCGTGTTGTTCAGCCGAACATCGCTCAAAGTACTAAGTGGGATGATGCCGCACGAAACGCAAACATCCTGAAACTCATCGCACTTTCGGCCCGGCCCGGCGACTTCGACATCCTGCTCTGGCCAGAAACCGCTTGGCCAGGGTTCCTGGCAGAGGATGCGGGCGCAAGGGCGATGTTGGGCTGGCTCTTGCCCGAAACCGGCGTCTTGCTGACAGGCAGCCCGGAAAGGGAGGAAACCGGGGCCGGAACAGTCTACCGGAATGCCGTGCTTGCTATCTCTCCCGACGGTACCATTCTGACGCGCTATGCCAAACATCATCTCGTTCCGTTCGGTGAGTACATTCCGTGGCGCAACCTTTTGCCCCTCCAGCGTCTGGTTCAATCCCTCGGAGACTTCACGCCGGGGCCAGGGCCCCGGACATTGGCGTTCGGTCCACACCCCTATGCGGGGATCGCAATCTGCTACGAGATCATTTTTCCCGGACATGTCGTCGATGATGCAATCAGACCGGACTGGATCTTCAACGCGACAAACGACGCCTGGTTCGGTGCCTCGATCGGACCATGGCAGCACTTGGCATCGGCCCGGATGCGGGCCGTTGAAGAGGGCCTTCCACTCGTGCGAGCCGCCAACACGGGAATTTCGGCGGTGGTTGATGCTTACGGGGCAACACTGGCAATGCTCGATATCGACACGTCAGGCGTGATCGACATCCGCTTGCCCCGCCCATTACCTGCAACCATCTACGCCCGCATCGGAGACTGGGCGCTTCTCATTCTCACCCTCACCTCATGGGTGATCAGTGGCTACTGGGCCCGGCGGCAACAGGCAAACCTGAAAGGTGCATCGAAATGATCGGGCCGCTCTTCGCAATCATCGGGTTCCTCTGGGGTTACCTCGTTGCACGGCGGCGCGGCGGAAAGACTCTCGACCGCCTGCAGTACGGCGTAGGCTTCGCCATCGCCTTTGGGCTGTTTGGCACCCTCCTCGGTATCGCCCTCGCCAGGTTTCTTGGGACGGCCTGATCGGCGAAACCTTGCCGGTCCTGAAATCCTCACCTCTTTGTCGGTTGAACCTCTAGTTGCTCGAGGTTCTAGACGGCACTCTGTTCTCATGGTTTAGGCTGTTCATGCGTCTTCGTTCTCTTCAGATCATCCTTTGGATCGCCGCGACTGCGGCGGTCGTCGCGTTCTCGGCAATGCGGTGGTGGCCCGCAACGGACGACAGCGCGGCAGCAGCTTCAGCCTTCAATCCTGCCTTCGCGCTTGCGGACAGCCAAGGCAGCATTTGCACGGCTGCCGAATTCCGAGGAAAGTTCCTGTTGGTGTTCTTCGGCTTCACAAGCTGCCCGGATGTCTGTCCGACGACGCTCGCCGAAGTCGCGCAGGTCATGGATGATCTTGGATCTGACGCGGGATCGGTGCAGCCGATTTTCATCTCGATCGATCCCGAACGCGACAGGCGTCTGGGGCTAGCCGACTACACCAAGGCCTTTCATCCAATGATCCTCGGTCTGGCCGGAAGCGAGGCGGAAACACAGTCTGCGGCCGCAAGCTTCAAGATTTTCTACGAGCGGGAGGCCGACACCTCGTCGCCGGATGGGTACACAATGGCGCACAGTCCTGGCCTCTATCTCGTTGGTCCGGATGGCGCGTGGCTACGTCAATTCACCTACGGCACACCTGCGGCCGACATCCTTTCCGACCTTCAATCGAGATTCTGACCCATGAAACACTTCCTTCTTGCCGCAGCTCTGATCCTGTCCGCGCCTGCCGTCATGGCATGCGAGACCGTGACCATCGGTGATCTGACCATTGAACACGCATGGTCGAAGGCAACGATCGGCGCGGGACGTCCCGGCGTTTTCTATGTGGAAATCACCAACGGTGGATCTGTGGACGATGCGCTGATTGGCATCGCGACGCCGGCGGCTGGTATGCCGATGTTGCACGAGACCGTCGTCCAGGATGGGATCGCATCAATGCCGCATGCGATGTCGATCCCGGTACCGGCCGGCCAGAACGTGCAGCTTTCGCCTGGTGGATACCATGGCATGCTGATGGGACTGACCACCGCCCTCAAGGAGGGCGACAGCTTCCCGGTTACCCTGTCCTTCGAAAAGGCCGGTGAGGCTACTGTGAATGTCGATGTCCTCTCGTTGCGCGCGGAGG
>JAIXPW010000165.1 GCA_027485995.1 Verrucomicrobiaceae bacterium | reverse complement strand
TTGGAACCATCGTCGGCGGTTTTGTAAACCTGCCACGAGCGTCGGTCCGGGTCGGCGGCCCAATGGGCGGAGGCCTGCACGGTCTGATAACTGTAGCTCGCGCTCTTGTTGATCATCACGAGCACAAGCTGGTCCGGCACTCCGGCGGCCACCGTATGGCGGTAGAGTGAAACAACGACGTTCGGATCCGTGGTGGACGCGGCGGAGCGCCAGTCGCCCGGATGGATGAACTTGCTGAAGTGGCCGAGGGCGCAGTAGGTGCCGGAGGTGGGCGTGAGGCTGAGTCCCCACATCAGATAGGTGTTCGCCTTTTCCAACGCCAGGACGTTGTGCATGGGAAGGGCATGCATCATCCAGGAGGGAACGTCGGGGCCGTAGGAGTCGTCGCCGAAGAACTCGGTCATGTAGATCGTGGACGAGGGATAGGCCGCGCGCAGGCCGGTGATGGAGGAGGTGTTGCTGCCGAGGTTGTTGGTGCTGCCCTGATACGGATGATGGGCGATGGCGGCGAAGCTGTTGGCCGGGAGGTTGTTGAGATAACCCGATATGACGGTGGGGCTGGCCGTGGTGGTGTCCGGCCCGACGAATTTGACGAAGCCGAAGCCATTCGCCTGGAAGGCGCTCTTCACCGCGGCGAGCGCCTGCGGATAGCCGGCCTTGGTGGTGGTTTCCGTGCTGTTGAGATAACATCCGGCCTGCCATGCGGCGTCGAAGGGATTGGCACTGGGAGTGAAATCGCACTCGTTCTGGATGGAGATGAAATCCGGGATCGCCTGCTCGACCGGCAGCGAGGAGTTGTCACGGAGATATTGCAATGACCGGAGCCACCAGTTGGCAAAATCGGCATATCGGTAGGCGTTTCCTGTTTTGGCCAGAGTCCCGCCGTTGGCGCTACCGGTGCTCTTGAAGCGCCCGGGCGGCGACCAGGATGAAATCGTGAGGAGCCCTTCAGGCTGGATGGCGCGGAACATCTGGATGAAGCGGACGTTGTCCGAATCCATGCCGGACCAGAAGACGCTGGGTTCATCCAGATAGCATTCGAAGCTGTTGCTCAGGCGGGCGAAGGAGATGTTGAGACCGGAGGGCGAGAAGGCCCGGTTGAAATTGGTGGTGTTCCAGGCGATGCTCTGCGGGCCGAGCGCGAAGTTCGCCCCGATGCCGTGGATCTGCTGGTTGGTGGTGGCGGGGGTGAGCGTGGTGTTGGAGGCGGTGAAGCTGGTGTTCGCCACGACGGTGATGGTGCCGGTCGATGCAAACTGGCTGGTGTCCCATCTGAGGCCGTATCCGAGGGCGGGAAAAAGGGTGGATGAAAAGGCACCGGAGGCAGTTCCCGCAGTGATCGTGATCGTGAAGGAGTCGCCCAACTGGAGTTCAGGTCCGCGATTGATGACCCGCAGCGTGCCGCCTCGGACCAGATTTCCGGAGATGATCAGATTGCTGGCTTTCGGGGTGCGGGTGCGATCGACGCTCAGGTCAAGGAAGCCGGAAAGGGTCAGGGTCCGGGTCGCATCGACGGACGGAGTCGAGGCATCGGTGGCGTCCAGGATGCCCCCTTCGGAAACGGTGACAGCCCCTGAGAGGGTGAGTGAGCCGCCGAGGGTGCCACCGGAGTCCACATTGATCGGCCCGAGGATGGTGCCATTTCCGGCCAGTCGGGTGGCGTTGCTGACGGTGACCGTAGTCGCAGCGGCGAGTGAGCCGGGGGAATCGACGAGCAGCGTGCCCTCGACCACCACGGTGGGGCCAGTGTAGGTATTGGTGCCGCTCAGCACAATGGTGCCGGCCCCTTCCTTGGCAAGCGACTGCGGGCCATTGATTTCACTGATGGCTCCACTGATGACACCGGTGCCGCCGTTGGCCCCGATCGCTCCATCGCCACTGCCGCTAATGGATCCGGCCAAAATGACATTCCCCGCCCAGTTCGCGCTGCCTTCGACGCGGAGCTGGCCGAGGGATTCTCCGGTGTTTCCCCCATAAAGGTAGAGCGAGGCGTTGTGGGTTCCGCTGGTGGTGTAGAGAGTGGCGTTCTCCAGGACCCGGATCGTGGCGGCGGCGTTGTCGGCCCCATTCATCTGGACCTTGCCCGCGCCAGAGGCTGCCCCGATGCCAAGGTTCCAGGTGCCCGTGAAGCCGGAATAGTTGCCGTTCAGAAGGGTGCTGCCGGTTCCAGTGCCGAGGGTGACATTGACCACACCGCTTCCGGACAAGGAGGAGGAAAGACCGGCGTAGGTGACAGCTCCGGCTGTTAGATCGAGAATGCCGTGGTTCACGACGGGCCCGGTGCCAAGGGCGCTGGTGGTGGTGGCGATGATCCTGCCTGCGTTGATCGAGGTGCCGCCTGAAAAGGTGTTGGAGCCTGAGAGCGTGAGCGTCCCACCGCCGGACTTCGAGAGCAGCATGCGCGCCGCCACGGATGGCGCGATGTTCGAGGCCATGACGATGTTGCCTTCGCCGCCGAAAAGCAGCGAGCGGACAGAGCTGTCCGATCCGCCGGGGCCCCAGTTCCCCCCAGCGGCGAAGGTCAGCGGGTTCGACGACTGGTTGACGATGGAGTGGCTGGTATTCGAAGCGGGGCCGCCCATGGTCATTGGCACGGACGTAAAGGTGACCGGTCCGGCCCCGGCCGCGACGAGGATGGAGGAAACCCGGGCGGACGCGCCGGTGGAACCGGTGATCGTGACGGGATTCGTCTGCCCGCCGGCGAAGCCGAAGACCATTCCGCTCGTGCCGACGGCTCCTCCAATGGCAGAGGAAAGCGTGAGATCCGTGGCGACGGGATCGGTGCCGTTGAAGACCGCGTTGAACGGATTTCCGGTGGTGGCGGTCGGGGAATAATTCGTGCCGGTGGCGAGATTGGTGCCGGAGCCCCCCGCCCCGCCGGTCCAGATGTTGGAGGCGATGATGTTGGCCGAAAGACCGGTCGGCTGGATGAGCACATATCTTCCCTCAGAAGCCCCGGTGAGGGTGGCGGTGGAGGTGACGGCGATGTTCGTGCCCGGGCTGGAAGTTGCGAAAACTCCTGTTGGGTTCCATGAAACGCTGTCGCCGCTTTCCACACCGGACAGCGTGCCGGAGAGGGCGGCAACGTTGGTGGCATCGTAGAGTTTATCGAGAGCGACCGGTGACGTGAGGGTGAGTGGTTTCACCGCGACCGACTGCGCAGGGGAAAGCGGTGCGGAGGTGCTGGCGAAAAACAACGGAGTCGCTGAGAAACGAGCGACGATGTTCGAGTGCGATCCAGGAGCCAGAGCCGTTCGGGCCGGGGTGATGGTACAAGAGCCATCCACGAGATCCGCCGTGCCGAGCAAGGTGCCCGCGAGGCCGCCGTCGAACAACTGGACCTTGCCGTAGGCGGTGGACGGGCTGACGCTGACGACAAACTGGAGCGAGTCTCCATAGACGCAAGTTGCCGACGTGCCGGTGTTGCGGGAAACCGTCGTGGTGGTCGCCTGCGGGCTGGCCACGACGAGGAGAAGAGTTCCGCCAATCATCCTTAGCTCGCAGGACTTTCCCGCCTGGATCCCCTGTCCACCGACCGTCCCGCTGAACACGGGATTTCCGGAAATCAGGCCGTTGCTTTGCGAAATGATGACGTAGGTGCCATTGCCGAGCGGCGTGGGCGAGGTGTTGTTGATCTGAAGGGCTCCGTTGAGAACCAGGGACCCGGAGGAAATCCTTAACGCAGGACTCGCGGCATCTCCCGTGAACGAGGTGGGGGTGAAATTCAGGGTGATCGGTGCGGTGCCGAGGTCGATGTTTGTACCGCCAACAAGCTCCCCGCCGCTGGACACGAGCGGGAGGGTGGTCGGCCAGAGATAACTGGGAAACGCCGACAGATCGAAGCGGGTTCCTGCTGCCAGGCTGATGCTCGAGGTGTTGGAGATCGACCCCGTCGCGCCAAGCGCGAGCGTGCCGGCGCTGATCGTGGTGGGACCGCTAAACGTGTTAGTTCCGCTGAGCCTGAGGATGCCAGTGCCGGACTTGGCGAGACCGCCGCCGGTGGAGGCCGTGTCCTCGCTCAGCGCCTGGGCGATGGTGATGGAAAAGCCGCCATCATCGATGACCGCGCCGCCGGATTTCACCTTCGCGTTGGTGGCGGCGGCAAAGAACGTGGCGCTGTTCGCATTGGCCTTCAAGGTGCCTCCATCGAAGTTCACATTGAACGTGAGGGATCCCTTGGTGAGGGCCGGGACGGTGAGGGTGCCGGCGAGGAGATTCAGCGTGCCGCTTGCAGAGCCACTCCCCTGCCCGAAGCGCGCCTGGCCGGTGGACGTCACCGAGCCTCCATTGAGCGAGAGACCGGCCCCAACGCTGTTGCCGGTTCCGACTTCGAGACTGGTGAAATTGAGCGCCGAACCGGCATTCACCTGGAGCGTGCCGCGATTCCCTTGGAACGCGCCGAGGGTCACCGTCCCGCTGTTCTGCATTTCCAGTAGACCGAGGCTGTCCTTGATGAATCTAACACCGTTTCCCGTGACCGCCCCGGTCAATTGCATGGCCCCAGTGCCACCGAACCTTGTCTGTTGGATGAGGGTGATGGGGCCCGGATACACCACGGCGGTCGTTCCGGAGTTGAGAAACGCCCCGACATCGAAGCCATTGGCGTTGCTGTTCAAGGTGAGCGGGACCACTGCGGTGGGCGTAAAACCGGCGAAATCCAGAATGCCTCCTCCGCTGACCGTGACAGCCGATGTCTTGTTGGTGGAACTTCCCAAGGCGCTTGCCGAGCCAAGCTTGAGCCTGCCTCCCCTCACGTCGGTGGGTCCGGTGAAGGTGTTGTTTCCGGAAATGCCCCAGGTGCCCGCGCCGTCCTTCACGAGGCTGGTGGCATTCGACCCCTGATTGGTGAGGGCGATGGCGAACAGGTTGTTGCCGGTATTCGAGCCGATCAGGTTGAGGGTGCGGGTGCCGGGAGTGTCGAAGAGATTGGTGTTGGTGCCGCTGTAGGTGAAACTGATCGTTCCAGACCCGGTGCCCGAGGCGTCGATGGTGGGTGACGTGCCGTTGAGGATGCGGATCTGGCGATTGGTGCTCTGGGCGGTGCTGCCGGTGTATTGCAAGGTGCCGCCGTTCAGGTGAATGCCGATGCCATTTCCGCTGGCGATTTCGGAAGCGGCTGAGCGGGCCCCGAGCGATCCGGCAACGCCGTAGTCGGTCAGGGACGCAACATTGAGGACGCCGGCACTGATGTCAGTGGGGCCCGTGTAGGTGTTCGCCCCGCTCAGGACGAGCATTCCGACACCGGTTTTCGTGAGACTGGTCGTGCCATCGATGACGGCGCTGACGGTGGCGGATTTCCCAAGGCCGAGCGCGTTGACCGTGAGGGTCGGCGTGGTGCCTGAGAGGGTCAGCCTGTTTGCGGCGTTTCCAGCATTGGCCAAGGTCCACGAGGCGGGGCTGGAGAGATCCGTATCTCCGAACAGGAGGTTGCCGAGAGTCCGGGCTGAATCGAGATTGACGGTGGTGTCCGAGGTTGGGTTGAGGGTGTTGAAATTGGCGGTGAAGCCAGCTCCATCCGCCGCGACGGCCGAGGCCCATTTCGTCGAGTCACTCCAGTTTCCGCCCGAGACACCTGTCCACGACCCGTCTGCGGCAAGCACTCTGGCTGCCGATAGAAGGAATGGAATGATCAGACCGCGAAAGTGCATTTGGCCCGTAAGGCGAGTGGGAAGAGCGGCTGGGCCGCAGAGAAGGTCTGACAGGGATCGGACGGAATTTGAAAACCAAATTAGCAGATTCCGCAGGATTTGTTTCCGTCCAATGTGAGTCTTTGAAGGGAGGCCGGAGCTTCAAGTGATCGGTTTCGCTCTAACCGGAAAGTGCCTCTACTCGAGACTCGCGCC
Organism: Verrucomicrobiaceae bacterium; assembly: GCA_027485995.1. Classification (GTDB taxonomy): domain Bacteria; phylum Verrucomicrobiota; class Verrucomicrobiia; order Verrucomicrobiales; family Akkermansiaceae; genus Luteolibacter. The sequence continues at coordinate 36,322 of JAIXPW010000165.1, read as the reverse complement.
CGGTTCGAACAGGCCCTTGGCCAAGGGGATATCCTTTTCAGTTTGGGTCCCTTCGGTTTCCTTTTTTGGAAAGATCCTTTGGGTTTCGTCGTTTCTCTTCCACGCGAGAATGCTTGACCGCTGATAACCGAGAAAGCTAACTGCATTTGAATCATGAAATTCTTATCCCTGCTTCCAATTCTAGCAATGGCCTCAACCGCCTGCGCCGAGGTGACCTACTCCCTGCTTCCCGACTTCATCTCTGCGCCTCCCGGGCAGGAGAATCTGGGCAACAGCCACGGTGAGATCGCCTGTGACAGCGCCGGTAACTTTTACGTCAGCGTTCAGGACAACAAGGAGGGCGGCCTCCTTGTCTATGGTCCTGATGGCAAGTTCCTCAAGGTGCTCAAGGTACCGAACTCCCTGCACGGTTTCGTGATCCGCAAGGATGAGGGCAAGGAGTATATCTTCGCCTCGGTGCTGAATGAAAACCGCTTCATCAAGTGCGACCTCGACGGCAAGGTGGTCCTGGAAATTCCCAAGGACGCTTTCCCCGCCGACAAGGGTGCGCTGAAACTGACCGGCTGCGACGTCGCGAGCAACGGCGATATCTACATCGTGGACGGCTATGGCAAGAGCTGGATCTTCGTCTTCGACCGCACGGGCAAGTTCAAGCAGGTGTTCGGTGGCCCTGTAGAACCGTGGAACTTCAAGAACACCCACAAGATCTTCATCGACAAACGTTTCTCCCCTGAGCGCATTGTCGCCCTCGACCGTGGCAACAACCGCATGTTGCACCTCGATCTGGATGGCAAAATCATCGGAACGATTTCGGACAAGGGACTGCGCAACCCAAGCAGCGCCAGCTTCCATGGCGACCTCATGTGTGTGGCTGAAATCGCCGGCCGCGTCAGTGTCTGGGACAAGGACAACAAGCTCGTGGCCGAACTTGGCGTTTCCCCCAAGCCGACCAACACGCCAGGCATCGCGCCCAAGGACTGGCAGCAGGGCACGGTCACCTCGCCCCACGGCATCACCTTTGACAACGACGGCAACATTCTCGAGACCGAATGGAACCAGTGGGGTCGGGTGCTGCGTTGGAATGTGAAGAAGTGAATCGACTTTTGCGATTCATCGTCCAAATCATCGCAGGGGTAGCAAGTGTGCTACCCCTGCTTTTGTATGGTCATGGAGGCGAGTTTCTGGAGGCCCGGCTTGAGGCTCAGGACGGAACGCTGAACTTGCGGATCGTGGCGCAATACGGCGACAACCCCATGATCGCCGACGAAGCCGAGGCTCGCAAAGTACTGGCCGACGCCGTGCGGATCGAGGTAGGCACGCCCGGAAAGAATCAGCGCCTTGATGAACTGACGCCGCTGGTGATGGCACCTCGTGCCGCGCGTGACCCCGGATCACCGATGCCCAAGACAGCCGAGGACAGCTCGCATTCCGACAAGCTTCTGGAGGCGTCCTGGACCTGGCCCGCAACGGAGGAGAATGTCAACTTTCTCGTTCCCGAAACCAGCGGTCAGGTCGTGCTGTTTTGGATGCCTGCACCAGGGGAGAAAACCCCACGCTGGTCATTGCTCGTTCCCGGAGACCGAACTCCTGCCATTTTCGTGAAGCTTCCCTGGTGGCGGGCCCAATGGGTTGTGTGGGCAGGTGTTGGGCTCGCTTTGCTGGTCACCATCATTGCATCCCTATCCCTGCGCCGCAGGAAGTCCTAATCCAGGAAATGGCCATGCGGAGTTGACTGGTTGAAGATACGTCTTGCCAACTGGTCCATTCAAGGTGTTCGGCGTGGCTGGTCGATCCAGCAGCCTGTTCCGAAGTGAAGTTTGCCTGACATGCAGCGGATGGAAGCCGCCGCACTGAGCTGACAGCACTCCCAACTGGATTGACCTCCATCGGTCCATCCAAAGTGCGTCCTCCGGACCGTTGTTAGATGGCGTGAAAGCACGCCCGACTGGATTCGAACCAGTGACCGTCCGCTTAGAAGGGAAACGGAAGCCGCGTAACCCTCTGGTTTCCAGTGGTGACATTTTAGGCAAAACAAGGAAATCACGCATTTGATTGATTTTTGAGGTGAATAAGGCAAGCTCACCTCATGGCCAAGCCGATCCGATTTTCCCCGAAAAACAGCGCCAGTGGATGGCGCATCAATATCCCGGCCAAGGTCTCGGAGACGGGCAAGCGGCAGCAGTATTTCTACCGCACCCAGGCACTCGCCCTCGCTGCCTCTGCCGAGTTCAAGGAGAAGCTGAAGACGTTCGGAGAGCAGTCGCTCGCCATTGCCCCGAGCTTGGCCGATCAGGCCACTGCCGCCGCCGCTTTGCTGGAACCTTTCGGGATTGGCCTCCTTGAGGCTGTCAGGCGCTTTGTGGACGCCGAGACGCGCAATCGGGCAAGCGTCGCCATCGAGACCGCTATTGCCGACTTCCGCGCAAGCAAACCGGGTGCCAGTGAAAAGCAGGCGCAGGCCTATCGACTACGCGGCGACAAGCTGATTGCCGCCTTCCCCAATCGCATGCTGGCCACCATCACCGGGGAAGAGCTTCAAGCGCATCTGGAGGCCACCACGGGAGGCCCCGGCGCATTCAATCAGAACCTCCGACTTGTCCGGGCAATCTGGCGATGGTGCGCGAAGCCCCCGAGGAAATGGTGTGAAGCGGAACCGATCCAGCATCTCGAATCGAAGGATTCCGTTTCCGGTGAGATCGGGACACTGACAGCCGCGCAGGCCAAGGCCCTCATGCAGGCCGCAGAGAAGCATTTCCCCGAGACGGTGCCCGCTTTCGCTATCGCGCTCTTCACCGGCATGCGTCAACTGGAGATCGACCGATTGACGCCCGAGGACGTGACGAGCGAGGGAATCACGGTTCCCGCTGTCAGCTCGAAGACCAAGCGCCGGCGATTCGTTCAAATGCCTCCCCCGCTCGCCGAATGGCTCAAGGCCTATCCAATCAAGGAGGATGTCACCCCGCCCGATTGGGAGCGCAAGCAGAAGGCCGTGAGACGCCTTGCAGGCTTCCGCGTGTGGAGTGACCTACTGCCGGACCCGGTGCCGCCCGCAAGCCTCCCAGAGTGGCCAGCGAACGCTCTACGCCACACGGCCGCAACCGTGTCTGTCGCGATGGGCAAACCGATCGAACAACTCATTTTCGAGCATGGCCACACGGGCGGGATGGAGATGCTTCGAAGGCACTACGTCGGAGCCATGCCGAAGCGTGAGGCGCTGGCAATCTGGTCAATCGGACCGAATGGCAAGAAACTCTCCAACCTGCAAGTGGCATGAATGCCGAAGAGTCGAACATCGTCCGCATTCGTGAGATAGCGCAGGGGCTCGAATCACTGCGCTGGAAACGGGATACGCTGGATGAATACAAAGAGTTCGAGGAGTCCTCCCAGGCTCTTTGCTCCGCGATTTGTGATGAGAACTGGGACCTTGTAGGGGCCGCCGTTGAGCTACTTAGGGTCGAGGGCAAGAAGAATCCGAGATCCCAGATATTCAGGAGAAAGCATGATGCCCGATGGATTGCTCAATGTCTTTTCAGGCATGAGGCCAATTTCAATAAGTCGGAGATTCTTGACTACATCGCGCAGGTCCATCCCGAGATTTTCGAGGCGATTCCAACAACCCCAAGCGGCCTGAGTGAGTTCTGGAAATCGGTTGGAGATGTCGAGCAATCAAGGGGCTATCCGGTCAAGGAGCGCGTCACGATCATTTCCGAAATCATCGAGAGCGCGAAGAGAATGGAGAAGGCCGGATTTCCCAATTTCCTAGGCCCGAGGATGAACCCGAACTGGGAGTGATCCAGACTACGATTGCCGATTGGTATCTGAGAATATCGCCGCGATCCGGAATTTGTTAAAAATGCGTGGCACCTATGAGTGCCAAACCATTACCGACAATCGACCGGCCCTTTGTGAAGGCCGCCGCAATCGCCAAGCTCTACAATACCACCCCCACCACGATTTACAAGTGGGCCAAAGAGGGGAAAATCCCGAGCGTCACGTTTCAAGGAACGGTCCGCTTCGACCTTGAGGCCGTCCGCGCCAAGATCGAGGGGAAGGAGGCCGCCCGATGAGCCCCCGCCTGAGCATCGACCAGCACGCGGACGCCAAGGCCCGAATCGCCAGCGATGCCGCCGCCGCTGAAGCCAAGGCGAAGCTCTGGGACAGCCTCACGGCCCCGGAGATCGATCACCCGCCCGCGATGCGCCGTGAGGCCGAGGTGAGCCGGGTGTTGTCCCTCCTGGACGAGCTTGAACGGGAAGGCGGTGCCGGGTGAGCGAAGAACCAAAGAGGCCGTTCATCCCCGCATGGCTGGATCTTGCGGGATTGGACAAGAACCAGTTTCGAGTGCTCTGCCACCTATATCACCGAGGGGTTACTTTTTCGAAGATTTCCACCATCGCCTCGATTTGCCGGATCAGCGACACCGACAAGATTTCAAAAATTCTTGGCGACCTCGAACGCCTTGGATTTATCGAAATCGAACGTCGGCCAGGGAGAACCTCAGTGATCCAACCCACCCCCAAAACGGGGGCAGGTTCATCAGCCAACCACCACCCAAAACCGGGGGGACACCACCCCCAAAAATCAGGGGGGGAGTTACCCCCAAAACCGGGGGGACACCACCCCCAAAAAAGGGGGCACAAAGGTAATCCCTCTAAAGGTGCTCCCATGAAGGAAACTCCCCTGAAGGAAAAAGGAGAGATTTCATCGAATCCCAAGATGGGGAAGCGCGCAAAGTGAACACCCCATGGAGACGTTCACGAACCAATGCCATCTCTGCGGCGAGAGCTTCGAATGCCCCGTTGAGTTACGAGAGTTTCGACGGGGCCTCTCCTGCGACGAATGCGAAGCGAAGGAAGAAGCCAATCGCCTGGAGATCGAAGGACAGAAGCTGGAGGCCAAACGAATCGAGGCCGAGGCCATCGTTGACGAACTAACACCCGCACGAATCCGATGCACGGACATCAATCATCGCGATTTCAACGCCGACCTCTGGAAGAGAGTTTCGGCATGGAAGCCGACCCAAGAGCGGCCATGGCTTGGACTGATCGGAATGACCGGCGAGAGCAAGACGCGATGCGCTTTCCTTTGGGTCAGACGCCAGGCCAGACGGCGGATCGAGACCAGCTCAAGCGATCACCTGAGGATTGCTCATGCCAAGGGCTACGACTTCGCGGCCATCACTCTGGCCAAGTTCTCCCGAGATCCACAAGAGCAGGAAGAGGCCAGGGAGAAGCTCTGGAAGTATCGAAACGCCGACGTCCTCATCTTCGACGAGATGGGAAAGCTGCATGTCACCAAGTCGGTGTTCGTGGAGTTGTTCGGACTGATCGACCACAGGCACGCCAACAACCGAGTGACGCTCTGGACCAGCAACACCCATCCGGACGAGTTCTGCGATCCATGGCCAGAGGAGTATGCCGGACCCATCGGCGGCCGCATCATCGAATCATCAACCATCCTCCGCGCATGATTCGAGTGATCCTCACTCATGACCAGACCGCCGACATCATCCGGCAAGCAGGCGGTGAATCCCATCATGGCCGCGTGTTCGCAGTCGTGAGTCCGGGCAGCTACCCGACCGCACCGGGCAGGCTTGTCCTTCACCTGATCGAGTGCCCGAGCATGCAGGCCGCAGCGTTCGCCGTCGAGGTTGCCAGAGGCCGCGCCACCGCTCGACGCATCAAGCCAGCCAAGCAGGCCAGCGACGCGCAGGAGGCCACGGCAGGCCAGCCAGAGGCCAGCGATGGGGCCACCTCCCAAAGTGAAACGCGAACCAACTGAACACCGATCTGAGCCCTTCTTTCGTGTCTGCGCCAATCAAAAGCATCTCCCCACAGTCATCACACCATGAAACCAGTATCGAAGCTACCGACGACGGGCGGGACCATTCCCGCGAAACCTCCAGCTTGGCTTTCAAAGCATGCCAAGGCGACATGGAAAACCACGATCCAGAACCTCAAGAGCGCGGATCGAACGCTGCCGCTTGCCTACCACGAGAGTTTCGTCGGGTATTGCGAAGCGTCCGCCATCGTGCGCGAGGCCAGCGAGCTACTCGCCAAGGAGGGCCTCGTAATCGATGGAGGCCGCGAAGGCAAGAAGCGTCATCCGGCTGTTGTCGTTCACGCCGGGGGGCTGGCACAGCTTCGCGGATTCGCCGACGCCCTGGGGCTCACTTGCGCGGCATCGGCCCGCCTCCCGCAGGCCGTTGTGAAGGAGGAAAGCAAGTGGGCGAAACTCAAGAAACGGCCATGAACTCGAAGCCCCGCATGATGAGCCCGGGCGAAGTCGCGGCCTTGTGGGGATGCTCAGTGAAGACCGTCCAGCGCCTCCGGAAGTCTGGCAAGCTCCCGTGCGTTGAGCTCAACCAACGAGTGATCCTCATTTCCGAAGTCGACGCCTCGATATGCTATCTGAGTTTGTCCACAAGTGGCACAACTCCGAATGGCGGTCGACCATGGAAAGGGTGAGACTCGTCTCATGGATGCTGAAAAACGATTCATGATTGCCGAGCCCGCGAAGGCCACCGGCCGCACCGTGACGGGATACGCGAGCTTGTTCAATGTTCGCTCACAGAATTTCGGGACCGAAGCCGCGCCGATCTTCGAAATCATCAAGCCCGGCGCATTCGATCGCGTCTTGAATGACGACGTGAGAGCCCTGGTAAATCATGACAGCAACATGGTTCTCGCCAGATCAAGGAACGGCAAGGGCACGCTGAAATTGTCGGTCGACACCGTAGGCCTTCGCTACCAGTTCGAGGCCCCGGACACGCAGGTCGGGAACGACTTGCTCGTCTCGCTGAAGCGCCAAGACTTAGACCAATCCTCTTTCTCGTTCATGGTGGATGCCGCCGGGCAATCATGGGCCAAGGAGGGGGCGGCACGAATCCGCACGATCACCCGCGTCTCGAAGTTGGTGGATATTTCTGTCGTCACGATGCCCGCCTACGCCGAGACGAGCGCCAGCGCACGCAACGCGCCGAAGCCGCCCGAGGCACTTCCGATCACCGACTCAAGAAATCCCGAATACTGGAGACTCCGCATCCCCGGCACCCGCTGAAAATCTCAACTCGAACCAACACCGACCACCATGTTTGACCTCAAGAAAATCTTCCCTCCGAAGCAGAACACCGTCCGCGTCCGCGTTGAACGTGACACGATCGCAACCCTTGCCAATGGCACCCGCAGCAGCGTGTCCGAAGGTGACACAATCGAGATCACCGAGTCCGAGTTTTCGAAATTCGATCCTGAAGACCTCACCGTGATCGATCCGAAGAGCCAAACGGCGGCCGGCTCGAGATTTGCCAACCCGGCCCCACCTCGGGAAGACCCGGCGCCGATGCCGGAAGCCTGGAAAGGCCTTCCCGCCTGTTTCGCTCAGTGGTGGGCGCTCTCGGAAAGGTTCCGCGTCGCCAAGATCCACGAAGGGCAGATTCGGTCCGCACGAAAGAACTTGTTCGGGTCCGACATCAACCTCGGGGATTTCAGCGATGCGGGCACTGCTCTCGGGATTTCAATTTCAGGCGGGAAGGGCGAAAACCTGAAGAGCATCGTTCGGAACATCGACCCGAGAGATCCTGAGACGGCATATCAGAACCGCCGTTTCGAGTCCGCGATTGCCAACGCGATCGATCACCTCGCAGATCTTCGCCGGTCGAAGACCATCGAGCTCCAGCGCCTGTTCATCGCATGCAGCGACGAGAGGCTCGCGAACGCTGAAGAGCTTCAACGGGTGAATGAGGGGCTGGCGCAAACCGCATTCGCGATTTTCCACGCCCGCGTTGCCGCGCTTGGACTTGCCGAGGGTCATGTCCGCCGCCTGTTCAGCGGAAGCGCCGATGCGCTGAAATACCTCGGAGACAACACGGCACCAAGCACGACCGGCCAGACCAGTCTCGGATTGGAAGAGGACGGACAGCCGCGGGTGATCTTCGACGACAGCGTGGGCACGACGGCCGAGATCCTTCTCAGCGAAAAGGCCCGGCTCGAACGCCTCAAGCCCCTACTCGCCACCGCCAAGGCCGAGTTGGCGAAAACCTCGAAGCTGGCAGGCTAATTTCCAGTGCATGCAGGGCATCCCGCCCCGTCCGGGTTTTCAGTTTCCCGGGCGGGGTCTCCCCTCAACAAGATCCCAAGATGAAATCCCCAGACAGTTCACCCGAGCGCCCCGCCCGCATCAAGTTCAGATACCCCTTCACCGACCGCCAGAGGCGCGGCTTGAGTTCCGGCATCACTCCGATCGACGAGGTAGCCGTCCAGAGACACATCGACCTGATTCAAGGCAAGAACCCCACGCAACAAGCGGCACCTACCGCACAACCGAAATTCTGACATGGCCGACGAATCCATCATCGATTACATGCGCCCCGGCTTCCCTCAAGAAGGGCAGACCGACAAGAGCTTCACGACCACGATTGAATACGTGGGTCCGGCATCCACGATCAAAGCGGCGAGGCCAGAGAAGAACGACGTGTGGGGCGACTATCCGGGCGTTGTTGCGTCAAGCTCATGGCAACCGTTTGAGACCATCCAAGACGAAGACGATCAACTCGGGGTTCTCACGGTCGTGGTCGAGCGTGAAGAGAACGGGACCGACTACAGCTTCGAGACCGGGACCAAGACAAACGTCGATTACGAGATCGATTGGGTGGACCAACAGACGCCCCTGGTTCAGCACCCATATTTTGCGCCCGGAGCCGGTGGACCGTTCGAGCTGACAGTGGAAGACGTCGCGGCAATCGAGCTTTGGAAGATCACTCCAAGCGCCAAGAGAAAGGACGAATTCAAATACGCTGCCGACCAGTCAGCATCAGGAGAGTGGACCTTCTACGAACTATCCAATAACGCGAAGGTGTTCGTCTATGGGCTAACCATGGGGAATGAATACTTCAACAGGAAAACGCCCGTGGCACGCCGAACCGAGACATGGGTGAACGGTCCGCCCGACGAGTGTAAAGCCGGTCTGAAGGAAACCCCGACCGGCTTCCCAAACCTCCCGAGCGGCTACGAGTGGATCCGCGAAGCCGACCGCTCGCTCAAGCAGGGAGCCTCCCGCAAGTGGAACCGTGAGATCGAATGGATCGGTGATAACATCGTCATGGTTGATTCCTCACAGATCTTTTGGCCGACGCCTGGATGATTTTTTTCAAATGGCGACAAGTAGCGAGCCCCTTTGACGAACTCAAGCGGGCTCGCTTTCCCTTTGCTCATTCGCTCTGAGCAGCCGCCCGGCGCTTCCATTTTCCATGTGGACAGCGCCGGATTCGTTCGGTAGTCGTCCCCTCGTCGGTGCTTGAACGCCGATCCGCACTCGAACCCCGGGAAGTAACTACCCCGGACGCGGCACACATCGAAATACGAGATTCAAGGTCTCGTCCGGAACCTGCGTTGGTAGTTCTTCGCAGGGGTGTTCAAGCACCACCCGGGCGAGACCTTTTTTCGTTCCATGAAAACGCCACAGCATCTTGTCAGAATCGCCGGATCGTCTCACAGCCTGGAGCTTGCCGGGAAATACCTCATGGGCCCGCGCAGCCGGGAAGAGATCAACCGCAGGGGCTACGCCTTCACCACCGACCGTGAGAAGGCATGGCCATTCACCAACGAAGCCGAAGCCATGACCGAGGCCGCGTTGATCGTGGTGCACTTCTCAGGTGCGCTCGAGATCAAGGCCGAGGCTACTGCGAAGACCATCAACGAAGAACTTCAAACCCAAGCCGCCGCCTGATCATGAAACTACGATCCATCGAATCAATCGCGGCCCGCTCCATCGCAACCACCGAAGGCCCAGCGCGGGTCCCTGTCACAGTGAGAATTCAGCGGAACCACCTCGAAGCCGTCGTGCAGTATGCCGACGCCTACAATGTCCCGGTTCAGCAGATCCTCGCGGCTGAAGTGATCGGCCAAGTGGGGGTAGTTCACGAAGACCCATTTTCCGCCCTCGAATACCTCGACAAGGCCAAGGTGCAGGGGCCGGAGGTTGCCGTTGAACTCCGATTCTCGAAGGACACGCACAAGCTGCTTTCTCGAATCTCGAAGGCCCTTCGCAGGCCATTGTCCGAGATGCTCGAAGGCATGCTGCATGATGGATTGGATTGCCTCGACGGCTACCTTCAAGACGCGGTCGCGAAGGGAACGCTTTTCACCCCCGACATGGAGTCATGGGCACGGCGCGGCATCGAGTTCGAACGGGGAGCCAGGAGGAACTTCACGACGAGCGGAGACAGCCGGATTCCCGACGCGTGGGATTGCTTCAACCTCCAGAAAACCACCCGGAGGGCATCGAGACCATGAACAACGTCCTCGACACCCTACTTGCCCACGACCCGAAGCGACTCGAATTTTGGAAGCTGGCGGCCGGAGAGACCCCGGTTGACTTGTGGGCCCGGAACGTGCTCGACGCCGCCGCGCAGAGCGTGAACTTGCAAGCCCGGATCCGAGCCCGGATCGAGCGGCACGAGAGAGAGACCGGCGAAGTGATCGGTGGGGATTGACTTTCCCGATCGGAAGTGATTGAACCTCGACAGCTCCACGCGGAGTTGGGTTTCTCACGGAACCCCGGCCTTGCACCCCTTGGCATGGTCCGAAAGTTCATCACGCCGAAAGGGTTCACCGGACGCATTGCGTCCAAACCTAAAGCAAAAATGAACCATACCAAAACCATCATGGGAGGACTGCGCAAACTCTTCCCGTCCCGCACATGCAGCGAGCCAGTGAAGCCACAAGAGCCAGTTCATCGGCTCAAGTCATCAGAGGAGATCAACGAATCCCTCAGGATGGCCAGTGACGGCTTGGCGAAGTTGTTCAAGCGTTGATCCGTCCTCACCCGATCACAGCCCCGCCCGTGGAAACGCGGTCGGGGCTTTTCGATAAAGTGAGAGAAGCGTGAGTGCCGACCTGACCCTAACAGGAAGAGCCCACGCAACACATTGATAATGAAAGCACGCCCGACTGGATTCGAACCAGTGACCGTCCGCTTAGAAGGCGGGTGCTCTATCCAGCTGAGCTACGGGCGCGTTGCGGCAGGAGCTTGGCAAAGGTCGGGCCACAAGTCAAAACCCGATGCCAATTCGTTCTCGCGGAAATCGTCGAGGCAGGCTAGGCAGGTCCCATGAACCCACCCCAGTTGCAGCCCGGCTACCAGCAGATGCAGGATGTTGAGCACCTCCGGCTGCTGACGATCTTCCACTACATCTTTGGTGGCCTCTGCTATGCGGGCAGCCTCTTCGGCCTGCTCTACATGATGATGGGAACCTTGTTCACCAGCATCCTCTCCGAAGTCGGAACCAAGGGCAGCGGCTCCCCCCCTCCTCCGCAGTTCGGATGGATGTTCATCGCGATCGGAGCCGTGGTCATGCTGATCTGCCTCGCCATGGGCACCGGATGCATGCTTTCCGCCAAGTGGATGAAGGCGCGTCGCAATCGCACCTTCTGCATGGTGGTCGCCGGTTTTTCATGCCTGAGCATCCCCTTCGGCACAGCCATCGGGGTGTTCACGCTGATCGTGCTGGGGCGACCGACCGTGGCGATGCTCTTCAACGAGAACACTCCCGCGACGACGCGCCACGCCTGACCGCGTGACGCGTGCAGGTCCTCACGGTTTGACGATCTCCGGGGCCGGGCGCTTTTTCTCGGCCACCTTCTTGTCCTTGTTCTGGGAAAGCCAGGCGACGGTGTCGCGCAGCTCGGTGGCATTGAGGATGAAGCCCATCGGGGGCATCGAGGAAACGGGCGGCGTCATCGACTCGAGGTCCGAACGCAGGACCCGGAGCACCTTGCCACTGCTGTCGAGATCGACGTGGTCGGGCTTGTCCTCGATCACGATGCCGGACACCGATTTTCCTCCTTTGAGGGTGACGGTTGAGATGCCGAAGCCCATGGCGACCTTGGCGCCTGGGTTGACTAGTGATTCCAGCAGATAGCGTCGATCACCACGAAGCGCCACGCCGGCGAGGTTGGGTCCGGCATCGCCACCACCATGGCCACCCGCATGGCAGCGCATGCACTGGGCGGCCGGGTGGGACTCGAAGATCTGACCGCCCTTCACGGGGTCGCCGCCTTCGAGGGAGGGCAGCCAGGTGGCCAAGGGATCGGTGGAGGCTTTCTGCGCCGTCTTGAAGGCATCCAGGGCCGCTTTGACTTCGGGCTCCTTGCGTGATTCCGCGGACTCAAGGAGTTCCAGCGTGGCCGGTCCGACGCCACCGGATTTTGCCACGGCGGTCAGTTGGTCGCTGATGAGCTTGGCGATCGACGGTGTGTTGATCGTTGCCGCCAATTTCCAAGCCTGCTGCTGACGCCGGGCACTGCCCTTCTGAACGGCCTGGGTGACCCCGGCCACGGCGGAATCGGGAGAGGTCGCGATTAGGCGTTTGATGGCCCCGATGGCCAGATCATCGTCGGAGCCGGTGGAGAGTTCGCCCAGCAATTGATCGAGTCCGGCGGGCTTTCGTGCGGCATAGAGATCGAGCGCCTCCGAGCGTGCCGCCCCCGGCAGCTTGGGATTCTGCACCAGGGCTTTCAACGAGGCATCCTCGACCTTCGAGAGGTCCAGCTTGTAGCTCGCGACCAGCTCAAGCGCCGGTTCGAGCAGCTTGCCCTCCAGCTTGACCAAGCCACTGACGCTTTCGGAAAGCATCTTCGTGATCACCTCCGGCGTGCGGGCTGGAAGCGGCGACATGCGGCCCGTGGATTGATCGACGGAAAACGGCTTGGCCCATTCGTTGAGCAGGCGGAAGGCCTCGAGGCGATTGGGCTCGGCGATCTTCGGGTCCAGGGCCACCTTGAGCACTCGCTGGGCATTCTCCTCATCTCCCGCCCGGAAGGCGCTGTGAAGCATCCGCCGCCAGAGCATCGTCGTGCGAGTGGACGGCGCTGGCTTGTCGAGCTGCTTGGCGACCAAGGGCCGGACTGATTCGATGTTCTGATCGTTGATCGAGCGAACGGCTTCATCGACGATGGACTGATCCTTGTCATCAAGGAAGGCCGAGAGCTGAGGTCCCTTCACCCGTCGAAGTGCTACAACAGCCGTCATTCTAACCGACGAATCCTTGTGGCTTCTCAACACACCGAGTTCATCGGGTCTGAGCAACAGCGAAAGCGCATACGCTCCGGCGGTGCGGAGATAGGGATCGGTGTTGCCTTCGAGCGACTTCAAGATGGTGGGGAGAGAGGAGGTCGCTTTCAGCTTTCCGGCAGCGATCATGGAGAACAGCCGCACGCGTGGCGAGGTGTCGGTGATCAGCGCGTCCAGTTGAGTCACCTCGCGTTTTTGACCCGAATCTCCCAGAACCTTGATGACCTGTGCCCGGATCTCGGAATCCTGGTCTGTTAGAAGCTTGCACAGCTCGGCAAATGCGGGCTCTGAAAAGTTGGAAGCCGCCAGACGTGGATCAGGACGCGAGGGGATGATCGCCGCCCCCCGGCGTGCGATGACTCCAAGACCCCAGATGCCATGCAGTCGCGTGGTGATCTGCTTGCCATTTCGAGAGGCGTCCAGGAGCACCTGATAGCCGCTTTCAGGTTTTGTGCCCTTTGGAAGAGGATACGGATAATTGCCGGGAGCCGGTTCTTTACGGCCTTTGGAGGATTCAGCACCCGGAACGCAGCGCGTCAGTTCCAGTTCCGCCCGCACTCGCACCCGCATGTCCGCATGTTCGAGGAGCCTGCCAAGCTCATCGAGAGGCCTTTTCGCAAAGCCTCCCTTGATCAGGTTCGCAGTCTCCTGCGCTTCCTCTTGACGCCACATCTTGTCGGCCTTCAACTCATAGACGCGGCCATCGTCGTGGGTGGTCCAGCCGCCCATGAAGTCGCTGACGAAAAGTCTGCCGTCGTAGGAATACTCGACGTCGGTGACGCCCGCGCCCCAGTTGAACTGGCGGGAATCAGAGAGTTTCATGCCCGCGCCATCGGGATCGACCTTGAACGACCAGATGCCGGAGTTCGCCGCGCCGCCGCGATAGTCGCAGATGAGGAAACGCCCGGCCTCGCTTTCAAGGAAACCGGTGCCCGGATGATAGGTCAGGCCGGAGGGACCGGAGGTCAGGTTCGCCACCGGCGGCAGGATGTAGGCCGGCTGCGCATCGTTCTTCGGAGCCCACATGCGTTCCTCCATCCAGCGGTTCGGTGGACGCTCATCCATGCCGATCTGGCGGTGATGGCTGTGCATCGCCTGGTTGCCCATGTTCCAGCCGGAGTCGGCACCTTCGACGATATAGACAACCCGCGCGAGGTCGCCCTGGTCGGAGTTGTTGTCGACCGAGAAGGCGTTGCCGTGGTCATCGAAGGCGATTTCCTTCGGGTTGCGCAGCCCGGTGTGGATGATTTCGAAATTCGAGCCATCGGGATCGAAGCGGAAGATCGCGCCCTCATCGGGAAGCTGATACTCCTTTCCTTCCTTGGTTTTGAAGCTCATGCCGCGATCGCCCATGGTCCCGTAGATCCGTCCATCGGGTCCGAGCGCGAAGCCGTTGAGGTCGTGACCGGAGAACGACACACGCACGCCAAATCCATCCTGGATCACCTGGCGCTTCGTGGCGCGGCCTTCGGCATCACTGCCGCTGAGCGCCCAGATCTTGGGAATGCAGGCGAAGTAAACTGTGCCTTCGTAGGCGAAGACCCCGGCCCCGGTGCCATCGAGGATCTCGTTGAAATCCCGGGCGTATTCGATCGACTTCTTGAACACTCCATCGGGCCCTGGCTCGGACAGCTTCCTCACCAGCTCGGTTTCTTCTGTTAGAAACTTCTTCGAGGTCTTCTCCTCCTTGCCCGCCCACTTCTCATACATCTTCCGACGGTCCTCGGTGGTCTTCGAGGAAATGTCGTCGAGATACCAGTAGAGGTGATCACGGTTATCGGGGATGCCGTGGCGGAAGCGATGGGTTTCGGACACGAAGACATCGCCCTGTTCGTCGATGGTCAGCGCGGTCGGGGACTTGACGAACTGCTTCTTGAAATCGGCCACCACCTTGGCGGTGGTGCCTTCCGGAATGGTCAGGCCCGGAATGTCCTTGCTCGCCGTCAGCCCCGCGAGATGCGCTTTTCCACCACGGGTCGGACCGTCGAACTTGGGATTCGGATAATCGGTGAGGATGAACTGGTCGGCCGCGATCATGCCCCAACTTCCGGTCTCTTGATCAATGATCTGGATGCGCGCTGATTTCCCCTTCAACGCCGCCACATCCCACACCGTCGATCCGCAGCGCAGGCTTCCTTCTCCGGTCGCCTCCTTCACCACCTTGCCATCGACGAGCAACTGCACGGCCGTCTTGCCCGGGTGCTTTCCGCCCGCGATGAGGAAGGCGAGGAAGTTCTCGGTGATCTTGAACTCCGGTGAGAGGAGCGATCCAGTGGCCGCATCGCCACCATGGGCCGAGCAGGCGAGCGACTCGCCCGAATAGGCAGTCAGCTCAGCGGTGAGGCCATCGCATTTCCCGGCGATCGGTGCGAGTCCGAATGCGGTGCCTTCCACCTTCCAATCGCCGAAACCATCGCCTTCGAATGACTGAAGAACCTTCGTCGAGGCGACCGAGGATCCGGCGGCCAGCAACAGGGACGAGGCGCAGAGGAATGGAGTCTTCATGTGCCGCGAAATTAGCGGGTCAGGAGACCTTGGCAATAGGCCAAAGGGATGAGTGGCGCATTCACGGGGTTGGGAATCGCGCCCCGCTTCAACCACCGATTTCTTTCAGCAAAAAATCGGGCTCAGGGAAGCTCCTCGATCCGCTCGATGCCCTTGCGATAGACCGCGATGTCATCGATCTCCCCGACAAACCCGCCGCCGATCTGGCCGGGTTTTCCGCCCAGGCCTGTTGGCAGGACCACCGTGTTCCGGATTCCGCCCGCAGGTTGTCCATCGATGAAAAAGCGGACGTCCGCGCCCTTGATCGAGACGATGAGACGGGTCCAGGTTTGCTTCGGAACGGTCAGGGTCGAGAGTCCCCCGACGATCTTTCCTTCCTGAATGCAGGACAGGGCCAGCTTGTGATCGGCCCCGATTCCGATTGCCAGGCCGTTGGTCCTGTCGCCGAACTTCAGGATCTGCGACGGCGAGTCCCCGGTGGGCTTGACCAGCAGATCAAAGGTGATGCTCCGCGCATCGAGGATCGAGGCATCGACCTGCACGCTCGATTTCGGATCGAAGGCCGCGACTTTCCTGCCGTCCGATTCCTTGAAGGTGGGATTGCCCCGAATGACTCCGTCGCAGTCGGCATTCACGTCCTTGAGGACCTGTCCATGAGAGCGGTCGAAGTCCCAGTGCGCATAAAGCCCGTGCGTGTCTGTTAGATCCTTCTTGAGGAACTCGGAGTTCATGAAACCGTAGAGCATGCCCTTGTCCACGACCGGCTGGTCATGCCCCTCGAAGTGAACCTCAAGGTCCTCGCCGCAGATCGCGTTGCCGCGCAGGACCGTCTTCGGTCGGGTGTGGATTTCCCCGAAGCCCTTGACCAGGACATTGCCCTCGATCCTGCCATCGCCATCGACCGTGACGTAATCGCCGAGACGGACATCGTCTGTTAGAGTCTCGCGTTCCCCCACCCGTGCGAATCCCGAGACCCTCGCACGACCGGAAACCACCGCCTCCTGCGTGATGCGGGCGTAGCCGCCGATGACGGCTTCTCCTGTGACCTTCGCGCCATGCATGACCACCGCATGCCCTTCGATCCGCGCCTTGTCGGAGACTTGCGCGCCATCGAGCACGCGGGCGTCCGGACCCACGAATGCGGTCTCCGCCACCTTGGCTCCAACCCCGACGAAGCCTCCGCCATTGGGATGCGGAGCGCCTTCCACCACCGGCAGGGTCGGCATCGGAGGTGTCTGCGATGGCTTGGCATTCACGAACGAAACCTCATACGGAAAGCGCGGCTTGCGATTGAAGCCCATGCGGAAATCGAGCTGCTTGTAGACCGTCGGCGTGGCCGCCACGGCGAGCGTGAGCGTCTCCCCTTCCCTGACATCGAACGAAAGCTTTCCCTGCCTGACGGTCGGGCTGTAGCGGCAGTGGCCGAGCTTGTCGTGGGCCACCAGGGTGACCCGCCAGTCGGAGCCTTCGGTTTCATCGACGATGCCCCTGAACTCCACCTGCACCTCGCCACCGGTGGTTTCCAGATCGATGAGGTTCACGCCGAACTGCCGTGGCGCATGCGAGAAGATCGGTCGCCAGAAACCTTCGAGGTCCGGCACGGCTTGCAGGATCACGCGATGAGATGGGATGCCTTCGTTGTAGCGGACATAATCGCGCATGTCCTTGGTGTGATAGAACTGGTTCTGGAAATCCCAGCCCACCATCCGGGCGGCGAGTTCCCCGATCACATCACCGAAGCCTTCGACGCCATTCTTCCAGACACCCTTCTCGGTGCCGGTGCGCATGATCGTTTGAAAGGGATCCTCCAGCGCGGCCTCGTTCGGGTCGCGCTTGCAGGCGGTCCATATCTCATAAGGATAAGCGAAACCGAAGGCCGGATTCTCCGCAAGCACCTGGAGAAAGGGCCAGGAGCCGTAATTGTGTCGCGACGAGTTCAGCTCGTAGTGGGCGCGTCCGGCATAGTGTGCCAGCACCGGCGGATAGGCGGGCATGAACTGGTGCGTGCTCCAGTTGGCATGGCATTCCCAGAACCAGCCGACGAAGGGCGAGTCGCGATAGCCCTTCGAGAAAAACTGCACCGAGTGGGTGAACTCGTGCACCACCACGCTGCTCCCCTTGCCCAGCGCAGCGGGATGCATCAGCACACTGTCGCCTCCGAAGGCGAATCCATCGGGATGCTGCTTCAGGCCGGTGCCGGTGATGTAGACATTGATCTTCTTCGGGGCGGTCTCGGTGGCCATCGGCATCGGAGCGCCTGCGACTGTTAGATGATCCCAGACCTTTTCAAACCACCGCTGCTGGTCCGGAATGAAGCCCGGATCCTCGATCGCGAGCTTGCCCGAACCCTTGCGATCCTTGCCGACGTAGAAGGTGAAATGCGGTGACTCGGAGAACGACACCTTGGCCCCATCCCGCTTCGGCTCGTAGATCGAATGATCCGCCTGATAGGTCGGTCCCTTCTCGGGAGTGAAACGAGCGACCCGTTCGGCCTCCAGTTTTTCCGCCAGCGCCCGGTCTTCGGCCGTGAGGCATTTCGCCGGATAGGCACGCAGGCGGAAGTCGTCGCGCACCACGATGAGGGCGGCTTCGGAAAAGGGATTGTCCTCGCAGCGCAGTTCGAGAAAGCCCCCCTTCACCTCCTTCGGCCAGTCCTGCATCGGCTCGGGAAAGCCGGTGAAGCGCCACGTCCGCACGTCCTTTCCGACGGCGAGACGTTTCCCCTGTTCCAGCCGCAGTTGTTCGGTTTTCAACACCGAGACCTGGGCAAAGGCCGGAAGGCAGAGCAAAACGAAGGCGAGAAAGGGCAGGCGCTTCATGGAGTGAACCAGCAGGCTAGCCGGTGTCGGACTGAAGGCAACCCGTCAGCCAACGGAATCGCCCTGATGATCACAGGTCGATCGGCGCACTGATCGGATCTGCCAGCTTGTTGATCCGTCCGGTGTCGAGTCGATAGATCCAGCTGTGGATATGGATTTCCTGTCCCCGGTGCCAGGCATCCCCGATGATCGTCGTGCGGGCGACATGTCTGGCCTGGACGCACACATTCATTTCACAGAGCCGGTCCACCGCGGTCTCATGGTCGAGCGCGCTGAGTTCATCCCGATTCATGCGCGCCACGGTCCGGATCCCGGCCAGCCAATTGTCGATCAGTCCGTGGCGGATGTTCTCCAGCGCCGACCGCACGCCGCCGCAGCCGTAGTGACCGCAGACAATGATGTGCTTCACCTTGAGGACATCGACCGCATACTGCAGGACGGCCAGAACGTTGAAATCCGTCTCCGCGACCACGTTGGC
Source organism: Verrucomicrobiaceae bacterium (assembly GCA_027485995.1). Classification (GTDB taxonomy): domain Bacteria; phylum Verrucomicrobiota; class Verrucomicrobiia; order Verrucomicrobiales; family Akkermansiaceae; genus Luteolibacter. Next base: position 17,452 of record JAIXPW010000165.1, on the reverse strand, counting down.
CACGTTGCGGTGCACGAAAACCTCGCCCGGGGCCAGGCCGGTGATCTGGTTTGCAGGAACCCGGCTGTCCGAGCAACCGATCCAGCAGTATTGCGGGCTCTGCTGCGTCGCCAGTCGTGCGAAAAACGCTGAATCGGAGCCGACCATGGCTTCCGCCCAGTCGCGGTTCGAGTCGAGGAGGTGTTGGAGTGGTGGCATCTGCTGCGGCTGAATGCTTTATTTCAGGATTCCACCGAGGCAGGGCAAGGTACAAGTTTTCCGGGTGACCCGCTGCCTCCTGATTCTTGCCCTTTTCCTCGGTTGCGCGAAGGCGTCCCCGAAAAAGGTCGCGGTCTTCGTGGCCCTTTGCGACAACGCCAGCCAGGGAATCATTCCGGTGCCCGCCAAGATCGGCGATGGCAACAAGCCGGAGGACAACCTCTACTGGGGCTGCACCGAGGGCCTTCCCACCTGCCTGAAGGCAAGCAAGTCCTGGAAGCTGCTCAAAAAGGAAGTTCCGACCGACACCCGGATCCTCGCACGCTGCATCTTCACCGACACCGCTGGAGCCGTAGAACTCACCATTGAAGGTTGGCGCGGCAGCGAAATCGGGGCCTGCCTGACAGCCTTCGAGACCGCCCTGGTTTCCGGGAACCACGACCTCTGCGCCTACATCGGTCACAATGTCCTGATGGATCGGCAGATCGAACCCCTCGGCAAGAAAGCCGTCAAACCGGTCGATGCCATCGTGCTTTGCTGTCAAAGTTCCGCCTATTTCCACAAGCGCCTCCTCGACCTTGGCGCGCGTCCTGTCCTGCTCACCACCCAGTTCATGTATCCCGGCGGTTTCCTGCTGCGCGACACCCTGCCCCTCTGGGCCAAGGGGCAATCCACCGCCGACCTCCGCGCCGCTGCCGGGGCCTCTTACGCCCGCAATCAAAAGATCAGCACCAAGGCCGGCACCGGGGTGTTTTTCGCGATTCCCTGAACCGTGTCCGACCTTTTCACCACTCCCGCCGCCAGCGCCTCGAAACCGAATCCGGGCGAGCCGTTGGCCTCGCGCATGCGCCCCCACACGCTGGAGGAGATCGCCGGCCAACAGCACATCCTGGCTCCCGGGAAATTGTTGCGCCGCGCCATCGAATCGGACCGCTTCACCTCGCTGATCTTCTATGGACCTCCGGGCACGGGAAAAACCACGCTCGCCCACGTCATCGCCCGCAGCACCGGATCGCGCTTCGAGGCGCTGAATGGCGTCGAATCCAACGTCGCCGAGATCCGCGCCAAGATTGATCAAGCCCGCACCTGGCGCGACCTTCGCGGTGAGACGACGATCCTGTTCATCGACGAGATCCACCGTTTCAACAAATCCCAGCAGGACGTGCTCCTGCCGCACATTGAGCGAGGCACCGTCCGCTTCATCGGGGCCACGACGCACAATCCCTACTTCTACGTCAACTCACCGCTGGTCTCGCGATCGCAGGTCTTCCAGCTCGAAGCGGTGTCGCTCGATGATATCATCTCCGTGCTGCAGCGCGCGATGTCCGATTCCGAACAGGGACTCGGCGGAAAGAACATCGAGGCCACACCGGAAGCCCTGCGACACCTTTCGGAAAAGTCCGACGGCGATGTTCGCAAGGCTCTAACAGCGCTTGAACTCGCCGCCCTCACCACTCCGCCTGACGACGATGGCATCGTGCGGGTGACGCTGGAAGTGGCCGAGGAGTCGATCCAGAAAAAGGCGATCGTCTATGATGCCGACGGCGACGCGCACTACGACACCGCCTCCGCCTTCATCAAGTCGATCCGCGGCTCCGATCCCGATGCCGCGCTCTACTGGCTGGCCAAGATGCTGCATGCGGGCGAGGACCCGCGCTTCATCGCACGCAGGCTCGTCATTTCCGCCAGCGAAGACATCGGCCTGGCCGACTCCGGAGCACTGCGGGTGGCGATGGATGCCCATCACGCGCTTGAATTCGTCGGCATGCCGGAGGGCCGGATTCCCCTCGCCCACGCGACGGTTTATCTCGCCACTGCGCCAAAATCGAACCGCGCCTATGCGGCTCTTGGCTTGGCCATGGCCGATGTTGAAAAGGGTCGCACCCTGGCCGTGCCGCCCCATCTCCGCACCAGAACCCGCAAGAAACTCGCCGCAGGCTCCGGAGAAACCGAGGAGGCCCTCCGCTACCTTTATTCCCACGACTACGAGGGTGCCTACGTCCCACAGGCCTATCTTCCAGAAGGCCGGACCTACTACGAGCCTAGTGATGAGGGTCTGGAAAAGCGCATCCGGGAACGAATGGAGCACTGGCGGCAGACCCGGCAGAAGTGAGACCGGACCATCTGTCGAAGAGGCTGACTTAAACTGAGGAATCAATCGGGAACTCAGAAAATGAACCACAGATGAACAGGATAAACGCGGATGAATGAACAATGTCTTCCGTCAGAATGGACCCATTCACGCAGGCTCATTTGATCTTCTGATCTGTGTCCATCCTGTTCATCTGTGGTTGAAACAATCCATTCGAATTTCTCAGACAGCTTCTAAGTTACGATGGGGATGGATCAGCCGTTCTTGTCCGCATGGCAGACGAGGTCGATCACCACGACAATCGCAAGCATCAACACCGGATCGAGATCATCCGACAGGTCGATTCCATAGGTGTCCGACCAGCCGAACCATTGCTTGGAAACCTTCGCCACGAGCCCGGATGCGCCACTGATCTCATACTCGTGATCCAGGAAATCCCCACTGGCTTCATAGTCTTCCCGGCCGGGACCATCGATCTCGAACTTGCAGGAAAAGAAGGTGAAATGCTCCTTGCTGACCAGGGTCACGGCGTGCCCAGGACGATGAATCTCGTACTTCGCTCCCCAACTGAAAACCCGCTGCTCGATGCTCGCGACCTCGATGCCGCGCGCGTCATGGATGCTGAGCTTGTCGCCGAAGCTGAACGCCCGGCCATCCACGTGATAGCACTCGTTTCCCTGGTCATCCTGGATGACGAAATCATCGCCCAGACTCCAGAACTCCTGTTTGAGGACCAATCTCAAGCTGTGTTCGATTCGAAGAGGAAGCTCACTTGTCCTCCAGCCACTCGACTCCCAGGACCTGCTCGATCTCGACCTTTCCTCCCGCTTCAGGAAGGTCCTCCATCGAGGTCTTCAACTTCACGCGACACTTCCTGCCGATGAAGGCCTTTGGCTTTGCGAGCACCTTGGCGACCGACTCATCACCCTTGAGGATGAAATAGGAAAGCTCCTCCCCCGCCTGGGTCTTCATGAGCCAGTGGGCGTAGTCGCCCTGCTCAATTCCGGTGAAGGTGCCCGTCGCGGCCTTCGCCTCCGCCGCTGCAGGTTTGTCAGGCGCGGCGTCGTTGCCTTTGAAGGCTGCCACAAAGTGGTCAAAGTTGGAGGTCAGCCGCGTCGCCTCGGAGGCGAAGTCCGGATCCTTCGGTGCGACTTCCTTTCGTTCGCTGCTCAACCATTTGAAGAGCTTGCCGTCCTTGAAGTAAAAGCGGTTCTCGACTCGCTGCGGCGCTTTTCCCTCCTTCGGTCCTGCGGTCCTGTAATGACTGAAGACAAAGAGCGGTTTGCCATTCTCGAGATAGTATTCCTCGCGGCCATCGCCATCCTCGCCGGGGACGGTCACCAGAATCTTCTTAAGTTCGTCGCCGTCCTTCCAGCCCTTCAAAACGAAGGTGAGTTCGTTCTCCTTGTAGGTCGCCTTGAACGGTTTCAGGGACTTCTCCTGGGCATTGATCGCCGCATAGACCTCACGATGGTGAGCGGTTTCCTCTTCGGCCTTTAAGGATTGGAGGGACAAGAGCGTGACGAGAAAAAGCAGACCGACCTTCATTGACCCGGAAGTTTCCAGACTTCGCCGGAGTCCACAAGGACCGAAGCGGCGCTCAGAAAAGCATCAGCTTTCCGACAATCATCAGCACCAGGAGCACCAGCGCCGTCACCCACCAGTACCAGGCGATGCCGATCCGGCGGTGGGGCACCTTGCCGAACTCACGGGCAACAAATTCATCGTAGTCGAAATCCTCGTCCGGGAGGTCGAGTGCGTCGTAGGTCTCGTCCTGCTGCCATGATTTCCGGGCCGCCTTTTTCTTCGCCTTCGGTGGCCTGCTGCATTTCGGGCAGCCGCGCGGGCCGATCGGGACTTCGTCGCCACAGCCGGGGCAAAGGTAGGTATCGAGCTTCATGCAAATGGATCGGATGTTCACACGACGCCCATTTCTTGCATTGTCGATCCGAACTGCCAAGACTCCGGGCATCATTTTCCTCTGAATCTCCAGCCCCCTCCTCGGCTCATGACCCGTTTCCGAAACACCCTCCTCTCTGCCGCGCTGCTGGCCAGTCCAATCGCGATGGCAGACGCCACCCCATTTTCCTTCGACCTCCTCCGGCAGAAAGCCCGCGCCCTGGCCGCGAAGCCCTATGCGCCGGAAAAGAACGACCTCGCCAGCTACTGGGCAAACCTGACCTACGACCAGCATCGTGACATCCGATTCAAGATGGAATCCGGTCTGTGGTGGAACCAATCGCCCTTCTCGATCGACTTTTTCCATCCCGGTTGGACCGCCAAGAAGACCGTCTCGGTTTCCGAAGTGGCCGATGGCCTCACCAAGCCGCTGGCCTTTGACCAGAAACTCTTCGACTACGGCAAGCAGGTCGTTCCCAAAGGCACGCCTCCTCCGCCGGGCTACGCCGGTTGGCGGGCACGGACGCATCTCAACTCGGAGAAATACATGGACGAGTTCCTGGTTTTCCTCGGTGCCAGTTATTTCCGCGCGATCCCGGCGAACTCGCCCTATGGTCTCTCCGCCCGCGGACTCTCGATCAACAGTGGCCTGCCGGGAGTGCCGGAGGAGTTTCCCGACTTCACCGAGTTCCATCTTGAAAAACCGACGAAGGACGCGAAGTCACTGAAGGCCTCCGCCCTGCTCAATGGAGAAAGCGTGGCTGGAGCCTATCAGTTCACCGTCACACCAGGTGAGGAGACCGTGATGGACATCGAGGCGGAGATCACGCTCCGACGGCCGGTCCAACAACTCGGACTGGCACCGTTTTCCTCAATGTACTGGTTCGGCGAGGGCACCCATCCCAAGCCTTATGACTTCCGCCCGGAAGTGCACGACAGCGACGGATTCCTGATGGAGCTTGGATCAGGGAATCTCCACTACCGGCCGCTGGAGCACACGAAGGACCAGTTCCGTCACTGCGTCTTCACGATGGAAAAGCCCCGCTCCTGGGCGCTGTTGCAACGTGATCGCTCGTTCTCCTCGTATCAGGATGTCGAGGCCGCCTATCACAACCGGCCGAGCGTGAAGGTCGAGCCCGTCGAAGGCTTCGATCTCGGCAAGCTTCATCTCATCGAGATGCCCACCACCGATGAGACCAACGACAACGTCATCCTCGTCTGGGAACCCCAACCGAGCCTCGTGGTCGGCAAGCCCTTCCGCTTTCACTATCGCCTCCGCTGGATGCGCGATCCCAAGCCGTCCGGACTCTTCACCGTGCGGGCCACGCGGTCCGGAAATCCGGTCCAGAAGCCGGACGAGGTGCTGATGGCAATCGATTTCGCGAAGCCCCTTCAACCCGAGAAGAAGGTCGGTGATCCGAAGTGGGATGACATCACCAAACTCAAGCCCGTCGTCACCGTCAACAACCCCGCCGTGAAGCTCCTCCACGTCGGTCTTTCCGACATGAGCATGCCGAACGTGGATGATCTCCCGGCCGGTCTCGGTCGCAGCCCGGACCTCCACATGCCACAGGTGCTGCGGGCCTTCTTCGTGCTCGATCCGACCAAGGCCGTCAACGACATCGACATGACCTGCGAGCTTCAGGACGAGACCGGCAAGGTCGTTTCGGAGCGCTGGGTCTATCTCTGGAAGCGCAGCCATTGATTCCCACAACTCCCCAAACGAGATGGCAGGATTGAAAACTCGACTCAAGCGGATCCCGGTCCTCGGACCGGCATCGGTCTGGCTGAGTTCGCGACTCAAGGGGACCTGGCTTGTCGATCCGAGGAACTGGCTGCCCGTCCTGCTGCCGGAGCCAGACGCCCAGGTCGTGCAGATCGGATCGAATGATGGTCGGACCGACGACCCGATCCACAATCTTCTCTTGGAAAGGAAAGGATGGAAGGCGCTGTTTGTCGAACCGGTGCCCTATCTCTTCGAGCGATTGATCCACAGCCACCCGCCCGACTCAAGATTCAGATATGAGAATGCCGCGATCAATGATGGCAGCAGCGCGCATTTCCACTGGGTGGACGAAAGCGCGAGGCAGCAGTTGCCGGATCTGCCGGAATGGTATGACCAGCTAGGCTCCTTCGACCGCCAGCATATCCTGAAGCACCTCGATGGAATCCTGGAGCCGCACATTGTTTCGCAGGAGGTAAAGGGCATCACCCTCGGGGACCTGTTCGTGAAGCATGGGATCGTGAAACTCGACCTGCTTCACATCGACACCGAAGGCTACGATTACAAGGTGCTGTCCCAACTGGATCTAAGCCGCCATCAGCCATCCGTGATCCTGTTCGAGCACAAACATCTTCCCATCCATGAGAGGGCGGCCTCCATTCATCATCTTGCCGGACACTACGAGTTGTATGATCTCGGATCGGATTTCCTGGCAGTGAACCGGACAAGACTGCCGAAGTTCGCCCGCAAGCTGGCGGCGCTCGAATCGAGAAAGGTGGTGGCATGAACATCCTCACCGTGATCACTCCCTCGCACGAGCGGCTCTATCGGGAGTTCTTCCTGAAGAACCTGCCGCAGGATGCAACGGTCCTTGAAAAGCATCTTCAAACCACCGGCAGCGGCACCTACCTGTCGAACGAATGGCAGGATGGCGTGACCGCCAAGCTCCGGTGGGCCTTGGAGCATCTCGATCAGTCCCAGGAAGGGTCCTTGTTCGTCCTCAGCGACATCGACATCCTCCTTTATCCGTCCCTGTCGATGGGCGACCTCGCGGCCGAGATCAATCGTCCGGGACTCGACATCGCCTTCCAGCGGGAGAGCGCCAGGTCCGATTGGCATGAAGTGAACACCGGCTTCTACGTCGCCCGCAACACGCCCTATGTCCGGGAGCTTCTCGCCAGGGCCCTGAAGCTCTGCGAAAGCAGCGAGACGAGAAACGACCAGACCGCGATCAACAGCATCCTCGATCCCGCGGATTTCAATGTCAGATGGGGCCTGCTTCCGACCCGCTACTACGCGCGATCACAGTGCTTTCCCCCGCCCCGAAACCTCGTTCTTCATCATGCCAACTGCACCCATTCGGTTGACCAGAAGATCACACAACTCCGGCGTGTGGAGGCATCCAACCACTCGAGTGTCGGAAGGCTGTTGCTGATCCTCTCCGAGGTCTGGGACTACTCGATTGACGGCCGCCTGTTCGGCCTCATCCGCCGCCGGCTGTTAGGGAAACGCTGAACCATCCCGCCTGGCGGATGGAGTCATCCATGATACGACCGACCCTCAAGTCACTCCATCGGTTCACCATTCCACTCGCAGTCCGCCCTCGCGGAGGCCATGAGGTCGTAGTGGTTGCCGAGTGCTTGGGAACGCCTGGCCAACTCACGCAACTGCCGCACGCGCGCCGACAAGCCCAGGCGGTCATCGGGGTCGAAGTGCACACTGGTCGCACGGAGGAAATCCCTGATCCTGCCCAGTCGGCCTGGTGCCAGAAGCATGCCAGCCAGAACCATGCGCGGCCAGGGATTCATCAGCCAGCCGTCAGGTATGCCAATGCCTGTTAGATAGGGCAGCGGATCACGTGAGTCCAACAGGAACAGCCCGCTGGTCGCGCGGGGATTGCACTCGATGACCGAAACCCGCTCACTGCCGTCGATGAAGTCGAACGAGATCTGCCCGGTGAAGTTCAGTCGCTGGACCACGGACTCCGCAAAGGCCAGCAGGTCGGCGCGCTCGACCGGCTCGAAGAAGAAACCGGTTCCTCCACGGAAGGTGTGTTTCGGGATGTAGGCGGCATGGGCGGTGATCCTGCCCTGGACTGCGAGGCTGTAAGAGCAGACCGGAAGGCCCGCCTCGAAACGCTGGGCCAGCCAGGGATTTTGAACGGTCGGATCCAGATGCCCGACCACCTCGCGCGGAGGTTCGATATGGACCTGGGAGGAGAACCTTGAAAAGGCGGCCTTCAGAACCCAGCCGTCCAACGAGTGCCCTGAGTGTTCATCGGCGAAGGCTTCCAGATCCGCCCGGCTTGCAAACTCATGGGTCTCAGGGGCCTGGATGGGAGAGTCGGCGAGGGTCCTGGTGAAGCTGGCGAATCGTCCCTTGTGATGAAGCAGTTCCAAGATCTCCAGCGGTCCCGCCAAGAGTCGGGCCTTGCCATTGAAGATCCCTCGATGCCGAGCAAGGTAGAAGATTTCCTCACTGTTGGGAAGGATCCACTCCGCGCCGAAGTCCTCCGCTGCGGTTCGGACCGCGAGCGCGTAGGCCTTGGAATCCACTCGCGGCGAAGGCAGCGTCACGTAGCGGGAAAGATGTTTCGAAGTCCGGCCCATGGGCCATTCCAGGGAATCGGCCCCCGCCACACGATGTCCGCAACGCCCAAGCCGCCGAACCCAGTCCAGCGCGGCGGGCATTCTCAGGCCGGTGATCAAGAAAGAGGAACTCATCGACGTTGCGCCAACCGCGATGGGTCGGGTGGAAACATTTCAAGCAAGGTCGTCCCAACGCGAGACGTTTCTGCATCTTCTTTCCATGACCCACTCCCTCCGACTCCAGGCCGTCGCACTTCTGATGATCACGCTCGGCACCGGCACGGCCTTCTCCGCCGAGCCACAGGCCCCTACAGGAAAGCGCTTCGATCTCACCGCGAGGGCCAGCAAGATCGATCCGACGGCGCGTGAGCATCCGGAAATCTCATTCACCTTCGGCACCGACGCGAAGCCGCAGGACCTGGAGCATGCCTGCGTTGACACCCGTGTGCCCGACCAGGGAAAACTCGTGATCTGGCTGATGGGCCACAACCAGGAACTCTTCGAGCACGTCTCCGGCTACGGCCTTCACGCGATCCAGGTTCATTACGCCAATGGCTGGTTCGCCAAGCTCTACTCCGGCAAGCCCCCGGCCGATGACCTTTTCCTTTCGAAGATCCGGCTCGAGGCCGCCACCGGCGAGGATTTCAGCGAGTCGGTGAGCATCCCGAAGGCCGATGGCATCATGGAGCGCTCCTATCAGTTCGTGAAATGGCTGGACCGGGAGAATCCGGATGGGCGCTGGAAGCAGTTTCTAACAGATGATGGCAAGGGCCTTCGCTGGGACAAGGTGATCCTCTCCGGCATCTCGCATGGCTCGACGACCGCCGCCCGCATGGCCAAGCACGTCAAGGTGGATCGCGTGGTGATGTTTTCAGGACCGCGCGACCAGTTCGAGGTCTGGCAGAAGCTGCCCTCCGCCACTCCGGAGAACCGCTACTTCGGCTTCTCCCATGTGCTCGATGATGGTTGGGTGGGCGACCACTACTGCCGCTCATGGAGCCTGCTAGGACTGACCCAATTCGGTCCGATCGTGAATGTGGATTCCACCAAGCCTCCCTTCGGAAACACCCGCCGACTGACCAGTGAGGCGGATGTGAACCACGACGCCAAGCGCGCCCACGGTGCGGTGGTCCCAGGCAAGGGATCGCCAAAGGATCAGGCCGGGGCCTATCTTTATGAGAATGTCTGGCGATATCTCTTCACCCATCCGGTCGAGCAGACCGGCGACGAGGTTCCACCCGAGCCCGACTGCCTGCTTGATCAGCGTTGATCCCGTCGGCGATCCATCAAGCGTCGCGACTGCAAGCCTTGTCCAAGGCCAGCCACCAGACTGTTCCGAGCAACAACAGGTTCAGCGCCACCATTCCCGGCGCGGAGATCAACAGCTCACTGGCGAATCGAATCTCGAGGGCATTCATCGCCACTAGGGACAGTGTCTGGAAAGCGGCACAGGCCAAGGCACGACGACCACTGAGCACCCACAGTCCTAACAGGATTTCACCACATCCGATCAGGACCGTCAGTGGCCTGGCAAACTCATCTCCAAGGATCCGACCCACAATCAACTCATGCCTCGGGATGCCTCCGAGGACCTTGCTCCAGAGTCCATGAAAGATCCAGACCCCGGAAATGATCATCCGCGCCGCTGACCGGAGATAACGTCGCTTGATCACTCAGTTTGGAGGTGGGATCGGAGGCAGTTCCCCGCTGCCTTCTGGAAGTGGCAGGGGTTCCGGCAAGGGCGTCGGCTGGGCTCCTGCAATTGGCTTCTGCTTGCCGGCCTTCTGGTCCTCCTTTTCCTTCTTCGCCTTCTCGGCTTCCTTCCGCTCCTGGCGGCGGTCGTATGCATCGATCGGAGCCGTCACCATTTTCTCACCGACGTAATAGGTCCCTTCCACCACCGAGCCGACGATGGTGAACGGAGCCTTGATCAGCGCGCACGAGGAAAGCGGAAAGGTCAGCAGGAGCGGGATGGCGTGACGGACTGTCATGGTTTCCCTCTGGATTAGGGAAACGATCGGGGCTGTGCCAACGAAAAAGCCCCGCATCGTCGTCGACGCGGGGCTTTCGGGAATCATTCACCGATCCAGGATCAGTAGCGGTAGGCTTCCGGCTTGTAGGGGCCTTCCTGCTTCACGCCGATGTAGTCGGCCTGCTCGGGAGTGAGCTTGGTGAGCTTGGCTCCGATCTTCTCGAGGTGGAGTCGGGCGACTTCCTCGTCGAGGTGCTTCGGCAGGACCATCACCTCACCGGCCTGATACTTGTCCTTGTTCTTCCAGAGGTCGATCTGGGCAAGGGTCTGGTTGGTGAAGGAGTTCGACATCACGAACGACGGATGGCCGGTGGCGCAGCCGAGGTTCACGAGACGGCCTTCGGCGAGCATGTAGAGGCTGTTTCCGGTCGGGAAGGTGTACTTGTCGACACCGGCCTTGATGTTGAGTTGCTTCACGCCGGGAGCGTTGTTGAGCTTGTCGACCTGGATCTCGTTGTCGAAGTGGCCGATGTTGCAGACGATGGCCTGATCCTTCATCTTTTCCATGTGCTCAAGGCGGATGATGTCCTTGTTGCCCGTGGTGGTGACATAGATGTCGCCCCAGCCGAGGGTGTCCTCGATGGTGAGCACGCGGTAGCCTTCCATCGCGGCCTGAAGCGCGCAGATCGGATCGATTTCCGTGACGACGACTTGGGCACCCTGGCCGCGAAGAGCCTGGGCACAGCCCTTGCCGACATCGCCATAGCCGCAGACAACTCCGACCTTGCCGGAAATCATCACGTCGGTGGCACGCTTGATGCCATCAACGAGCGACTCGCGGCAGCCGTAGAGGTTGTCGAACTTCGACTTGGTGACGGAGTCGTTCACGTTGATCGCAGGAACGAGCAGCGTGCCGGCCTTCGCCATCTGATAGAGGCGATGCACACCGGTGGTGGTCTCTTCGGAGACACCCTTCCACTCCTTGACGATCTCGTGGAAGATGCCGGGCTGTTCGGCGTGAACCTTCTTGAGCAGATCCTTGATGACGGACTCCTCATGGCTGTCGGACGGGCCGTTGACCCAGTCGGAACCATTTTCAAGCTCGTAGCCCTTGTGGATGAGGAGCGTCGCGTCGCCACCGTCATCGACGATGAGCTGCGGTCCGAGGCCCTGTGGATTCACAAGCGCCTTCCAGGTGCACCACCAATACTCCTCAAGCGTCTCGCCCTTCCAGGCATAGACCGGAATTTCACGAGCCGCGATGGCAGCGGCGGCGTGGTCCTGGGTGGAGAAAATGTTGCAGGAAACCCAGCGGACTTCGGCACCGAGATCGACAAGCGTCTCGATGAGGACCGCGGTCTGGATGGTCATGTGCAGCGAGCCCATGATGCGGACGCCTTCGAGCGGACGCTCCTTGCCGTACTTGGCGCGGGTGGCCATCAGACCGGGCATTTCATGCTCGGCGATGTCGATTTCCTTGCGGCCAAATTCGGCAAGACTGATGTCACGGACTTTGAAATCCGTAAACGCGGCGGCCTTCTTGGCCGGAGCTTCTACTGTTAGAGTGGACATGATGAATGGTGTTTCAGTGTTTAGTAATCGGCGTTGAAATCAGTGATAGACTCCAAGGAATTCAAGGAGCTGTTAGAACTTTTCAGGCGATGGCTTTCTGAAGAGCAGATGCCTTGCTGGTGGATTCCCAAGTCAGGTCAGCATCATCTTTTCCGAAGTGTCCGTAGTTGGTGGACTTGGAATAGATCGGGCGGAGCAGGTTGAGTTGTTTGACGATGTCAGCGGGCTTGAACGAGAAGACTTTCAAGACGGCGGCGAGGATGGCGGCATCGGGATGGGTGCCGGTGCCAAAGGTGTCGATGTGCACGCTGACCGGAAGAGGATGGCCGATGGCGTAGGCGAACTGGATCTCGCACTTTTCAGCAAGTCCGGCGGCGACGACGTTCTTCGCCACCCAGCGCCCCATGTAGGCGGCGGAGCGATCGACCTTCGACGGATCCTTTCCGGAGAAAGCACCACCACCGTGACGACCCATGCCGCCGTAGGTGTCGACGATGATCTTGCGACCGGTCAGGCCGGAGTCGCCCTGCGGGCCGCCGACGACGAACTTGCCGGTCGGGTTGATGAGATACTCGGTCTCCTTGGTGAGCATGTTCTTCGGCAGGACCTTCTTGATGACCTGCTCGATGCAGAACTTTTCAATCTCTGCATGGCTCACGTCGGCCGCGTGCTGGGTGGAGATGACGACGTTGACGATGCGGGTCGGCTTGCCATCGACATACTCGACGGACACCTGCGACTTGGCATCGGGACGCAGCCACTTGGCGACCTTGCCGGCCTTGCGGATCCTGGTCAGTTCGCGACCGAGGCGGTGCGCATACATGATCGGCGCCGGCATCAACTCGGGTGTTTCGTTGCAGGCGTATCCGAACATGATGCCCTGGTCGCCGGCCCCCTGCTCACCGTGCTTCTTGCCTTCAGCTTCCTTGGCATCGACGCCTTGGGCGATGTCCGGGCTCTGGATGGTCAGGTAGTTGTTGATGAAAATCTGGTCGGCGTGGAAGACGTCGTCGCTGTTGGTGTAGCCGATGCCACGGACCGCATCGCGGATGATCTTGCCGACGTTGATGACCTCGTCGATCGGCTTGGTGGTGCCCTTTTTGGCGTTCTGGAGCTTGGGAATGGTGATCTCGCCACCGACGACCACGACGTTGCTTTTCACGAAGGTTTCGCACGCGACGCGGCTTTTCGGATCGTAGGCGAGGCAGGCGTCGAGAATGGCATCGGAAATCGTGTCTGCGACTTTGTCTGGATGGCCTTCGCCGACGGACTCCGAGGAGAAAATATAGGTGCTCATGCGGTTTCGAATTTTCGTATCGTCAAATCGTGATGCGTTGATACAAATGCTGCAGCCATGCCGTCAATGCTGAAATCCCTGAAGCTGCTCGCAGACCCCACGAGGATCCGCATCCTGATGCTTCTGGACCGCGAGGCCCTGTCGGTGGCGGAGTTGCAGGAAATCCTCGGCATGGGCCAGAGCCGGATTTCCACCCAGCTTTCCCAGCTCAAGACCGAGGGGCTCGTCGAGGATGCCCGCAGCGGAAAAAACAACATTTACTCCTGTTCGGCCGATCCGGACCTGATGGAGGTCGCCCGGCTGGCGGCAAAGGAGATCCGGGAGGTCGAGGCGGACACGGCAGCCCTTCGCCACCTGCTGAGGAAGCGGAAGGATCACGCGCGGGCGTATTTCGACGAACTCGCGGGACGTTTCGGCAAGGACTACGTGCCGGGTCGATCCTGGAAAGCGCTGGCCGAGGCGCTGCTGCGCACGATGAACTATCAAGTGGTCGCCGACCTCGGTGCGGGCGAGGGCACGCTTTCCCAACTCCTCGCCCAGCGCGCGGAAAAGGTCATCGCGGTCGACCTTTCCCCGAAGATGGTCGAGTTCGGCCGGGCCCTTGCGGAAAAGCACAACCTGCCGAACCTCGAATACCGGATCGGCGACATCGAGGAGCCGCCGATTGAGGCTGATAGTGTGGACCTCGCCTTCCTCAGTCAGGCACTGCATCACGCCGAGCATCCGCAGAAAGCGCTCGATGCGGCGTATCGGCTTTTAAAGCCCGGCGGTCGTCTCGTGGTATTGGACCTTCTTCAGCACAGCTTCGAGGAAGCCCGCGAGCTCTATGCGGACCGTTGGCTGGGATTTTCCGAGAGCGATCTGGCGGCGATGCTGGAAAGCGCTGGCTTCAGGCACATCGAAACCGTGGTCGCCGACAAGGAATCCGAGGCTCCGAAATTCCAAACGCTGCTCGGCGTGGCTTGCAAATAGCCCTCGATCTGCGTTTGCGTTCCATCAAGGTTCGTGGCATTCGTCGCGCGTGAATGTCTCCCGCTGGTTGGTCATTGGCCTGATCCTCATCCCGGCATCGTGCGCCCCAGCCCAGCGGCCCGCCCGGGCACCGAAAAGCCCTCCTCAGGAAATCGCTCAGAAGAAAGCGGCGATCGTTCCTGAGATCGCCGCCGAAGCTCCCCGCCGACTTCTGACGACCCTTGGCGGCTTGACCATCGAAGGCGTTTCCTTCGACTCGCGGACGCATCGCCTCCAAGTGCTCGATCAAGTGCAGGGTCCTTCTTCGAAATGGCCGGACAGCTCCAAGGCCGGAGCGTCGGTGAACGCTCTCGCGGCGATCAATGCCGGATTTTTCACCCCCGAAGGTGCTCCGCTCGGTCTTCTCTCCAGCGGCGGGACCCTGGCGGGAAACTGGAACGGCGGCTCCTCGCTGGGAAATGCGCTATGGTATCGGGACGCAAACGGCCGCAGCGGCATCGTCCGGAGGGAGGCACTCGGCCAGACATCCGCGAGAAAAATGCCTGATTTTCTCCAGGCGGGCCCCTTGCTCGTCGAGTCAGGAAAAGGCGTCGCCGGGCTGGAAGCCGCCAAGGTCAGCGCCCGGACTTTTCTCCTCTGGGATGGAGGAAACCGCTGGCTCATGGCGAGGTCCGCCCCTTGCACTCTGGCCGAGCTGGCGAGGATTCTTTCTGAAAGCAAACCCTCTGGCTGGTCGGTAAAATATGCCCTGAACCTCGATGGAGGCCGCTCGTCAGAGCTTTGGATCTCTGCTGCCGTCAATGGTGGCCCTTCTTTCGTCCGACCGATCTGGAACAATCCGGTCCGCAATTTCCTCGTCCTCAGACCGATTCAATCATGATCCGCTTCCGTGTTCTTTTCCTGATCCTCATGGGCATCTGCTCTGGCAAGGCCGGTGAATATTTCCATTTCGATGCCCCACTCGGACCAGGCGAGCGGACGGGCACCCTCCACGGCTACCGTTTCAACCAGAAAACCGAAACGCTGCGGGTGATCGACCGGAACGCCACCCAACTCGCGCCATGGAAAACCCTCGGGGAGGCCTTCGCTGCATCGCGGGCCTTGGCCGGGTGCAATGGAGGCTTCACCTTGCCCGACGGAAAGCCGGTCGGCATCGTCATCTCGGACTCCGTGCGCTTCGGCGCGCTCGAGACCAAGCCCGGCACCTCCAGCGGCCTGGTCGTCGTGAAATGGAACTCCATTTCCCTTCTGAACTCCGCCCAAGCCACCGAAGCCGACCTGATCGGAGCCACCCAGGCCATCCAGGGCGGTCCCTTTCTCGTCGAAAAGGGCAAATCCGTCGCCGGGCTCGATGCGAAAAGCTTCTCGCGCCGCACCGTCCTGCTGACCTCAGGCACTGGTGACTGGGCGATCCTTTATGCCCCGAGCGCCACACTTTCCGGACTCGCAGGCATGTTGGGCGATGGCAAGACCTTCACGAAATTCCCAGTGGCGGCAGCCCTGAATCTGGATGGCGGGCTGTCCAGCGGCATCTGGATCCATCTGGGAGACGGAGCACCTCCGGTCTACCTCCGCGAGGTCAATCAGGTTCGCACCGGGATTGCCGTGACCCGGACGTGACGCTTCTGTGACAAAAGCAGATGGTGGACAAGTCGAGACGAGCTGCTAGTCTAGGGATGTCAAGAGGTTGTCCCACCTCGCAACCAGCCATGAATCCGTTATTTCGCATCCTTTGCGTGACCTCCAGTTGCGCCCTGCTCGCCTCCTGCGGCGCGATCAGTTCGATCAAGAAGGCCACGGTTTCGAGCGTTTCGGCGATCTCCAAATTTTCCGTTTCCGACCTGATGCCTGCCCGTGTCGGCATTGCGGAAGTCAGGGAAAAAGACCTGAAGGAAATGCCTCTCGGCAAAGAACGGGCCCTCGCCTACGAAGCGAAAAAGCAGGCCCTCGCCTCCAATCGGCATGGCGGCTTCTGGTTCTTCAAGGGCCCGGTTGACTTCAAGGAACCCTCCCTGCCGAGTGAGGCAGGAGCCATGGACGGCAGCCTTTTGCCTCCACGCGCAAACTGAAGCTCAGTCTCTTACTGGACTCTGGATATCGTGCTGGCCTGAGGCCGATCCAGGCCTCAGCGACGGCGGCGAAGCGCCACGAGCAAACCAAGAGCACCAAACAAAGCCGTGGAGGGCTCGGGCACTTGGTAAACCAGTGTGTTGAAAACCACATCGCTTCCAGAATTGCTGTTCAGGACGCGAACGGAGTCCACATAGCCCGCACTGCCTGCCAATGTTCCACTGGCCACTTGGCTTCCATTGACCTTGAACGTGTAGGTATGGAGTCCGGTCTGCTCGAACTGGTAATTGCTACCGTCGAAGGTGAAGGGACTGGAAGTGTTCTGGTTGAACCCGTTGCTGTCGCCGAACTGCCAGAAGGTCGCTCCTCCATTGAATTTGAACTCAAAGGCAAGCGTCGCTCCGTCGAAGAACTGAACTGCGACCGAATTGCCATTATTGATGCCTCCATTGTCCACACTCAGAGCAATGTATGCCGCATGGCCGCCCGCTCCAGTAAGGTCACCGGTTGCATAGGTCAGTGATCCCACTCCGCCACCGTTCGCATACAAACCCCACGCATTTCCTGCAACCACGCTGCTGGAGCCGCCGTTGAAATTGGGGTTTGCTGAGGAAAACTGACCTGCATTTCCGGAAGTCAAAAGCGTCCAACCCTGAGAGGTCGGATTTGATCCATTCGAGGTCAACGTCGTGGCCGCATGGCCGACTGGGATCGCCACCAAAGCCAAAAGCGCGAATTTCAAATTCTTCATGGATTTCAAAAGCAATGGGTTGCGAGGAAGATGGAACTTCAGAAGCAGCCCTGTTTGCAAATTGAAAATATCTCACCCTTGGATTTCGTCATTGCCCCGTTCAACACCGTCCACCACCCTCCCGCCGCCATGCTCAAAGCCGGAATCGTCGGACTGCCCAATGTTGGAAAGTCCACCCTCTTCAATGCCGTCACCCGTTCCCGCAAGGCGGAAGCGGCCAACTATCCCTTCTGCACCATCGACCCGAACGTCGGCATCGTCGTCGTGCCCGATCCCCGGCTCGCCGTCCTCTCCAAGATCTCCGGCTCCCACAAGCTC
>JAIXPW010000004.1 GCA_027485995.1 Verrucomicrobiaceae bacterium | reverse complement strand
GCTTCTCCTTTTCGAATCCCTCGCATGAGCACTCCCGGAATCTGTTATCTCGTCGGCGCAGGCCCCGGCGACCTCGGTCTTGTCACCCTCCGCGCCAAGCAGTGCATCGAGGAGGCGGACGTGCTGGTGTACGATGCCCTTAGTAGTCCGGTCCTCGTCGGCTGGACCAAGCCCGATGCCGAGAAGATCTACGTCGGCAAGCGCGCCGCCGATCATGCGCTTCCGCAGGATCAGATCAACGCGCTGATCGTCGAGAAGACGAAGCAGGGCAAGAACGTGGTGCGCCTCAAGGGCGGCGACCCGATGATTTTCGGTCGTGGCGGTGAGGAGGCGGCCGAACTCGCAGCGGTCGGCGTTTCCTTCGAAATCGTCCCGGGCATCAGCTCGACGATCGCCGGTCCGGCCTATGCGGGCATTCCGGTGACGCACCGCGATCATTGCTCGCAGCTCACCATTTTCACCGGCCATGAGGATCCGACGAAGGGCGAAAGCTCGATCGACTATGCCCACCTCGCCAAGACTCCGGGCACCAAGGTCTTCGTCATGGGCGTCGCCCGCCTTCGCGAAATCTGCTCGGCCTTCATTGAGCACGGAGCCGATCCCTCGACTCCGATGGCGCTGGTCCGCTGGGCCACCACGGCCTCGCAATGGACGCTGACCGGCACCCTCGGCACCATGGCGGACATCGTGGAGAAGGCGAAGTTCACCTCACCGGCGGTGGCGGTCATCGGCGATGTGGTCAAGGAGCGTCAGAACATCGCCTGGTTCGACAAGCGGCCGCTGTTCGGGAAGAAGATCGTCGTTACCCGCACCCGTGAGCAGGCGGGCGAGCTGACCCGTTCGCTGTCCGATCTCGGGGCTGATGTGCTGGAGCTTCCGACGATCCGCATCGAGGACCCCACGGACCGGATCGGCTTCGCGGAGGGCGTCACCCAGGCCCACGAATACGACTGGCTGATCTTCACCAGCCCGAACGGCGTGCAGCGCTTCTTCGATGCCTTTTACGCGACCTACGAGGACGCCCGTAGTTTGGGCAAGCCACAGATCGCTGCGATCGGGGAGGGGACTGCGAAGAAGATCCGCGAGTATCGGATCGGCGTGGACCTCATTCCGGAGAAATTCGTCGCGGAGGGATTGATCGAGGCTTTCTCGAAGGATTCGGTCGAGAACCTGACCATGCTCTGGGTCAAGGCGGAGGAGTCCCGCGAGACGATCTACGAGGGCCTGATGGCGCTTGGGGCGATTGTTGACGAATGCGTGGCCTATCGCACGGTTCCTGAAACCTCGGATCCGAATGGCTCGGTGGCCCGTCTGAAGGAGGAAGGCGCGGACCTCATCACCTTCACCTCGGCCTCGACCGTCGATCATTTCTTCGCCATGGGCGTGCCATTGCCGGAAGGTTGCGTCGCAGGAACCATCGGGCCGGTGACTAGTGAGGCACTGAGAAAGCACGGCATCGAGCCTGCCTTCGAGGCGAAGCCTCACGACATCCCGGGTCTGGTGAAGGCCATCACGAAGTACTTCGCGAAACACCCCTGATTTCCGGCTTGCCCGAACGGGACCAGTCTGCATCATACCGCCCGCTTCACTGGAAACGCCGCTGTAGCTCAGGGGTAGAGCAGCTCATTCGTAATGAGCAGGTCGTCGGTTCAAATCCGACCAGCGGCTCCAGGTGAAACCCTTATGGGAGTAAGCGGGAATCGGAGAGTCTAACAGATTCTTGAGCGTCCCGATTCTGCCAATAGGCGACGGCGGACTCTCAAACCGGGACCGCGCCGATCCATCCAAGGTCGACCCTGGGCCCGTTCATCGGTCATCACTTCCTCCTGAAGGCCAATTGGGAACAGACGGGGATTGACCTGCTCGTCGATCAGGAGAGCCCGCTTGTCGCCACGCCGATTTTTCGAACTGCCTTGGATTCCCAGATGGAGTTCAGCGATCTTTTGCGTAGCCTCTGGCGCACGAATGCCTGACCTGACTCTCGAAAAAGCCCTTCACGCCCGGGGCATCCAGCCCGTCGTGGGTGTGGATGAGGCGGGTCGCGGCCCGCTGGCCGGTCCGGTGGCCGCGGCGGCGGTGATCCTGCCGGAGGGCTTTACCTGCGAAGGGCTCGATGATTCGAAGAAGTTGTCCGCTGCGAAGCGTGATCGTCTTTTTGAGTTTCTCACCACTCACGCCGGGCTGCGGTGGTCGGTCGCTCTGGTTCATGCCGATCAGATCGACTCGATCAACATCCTTCGGGCGACTCATCTCGCGATGGAGATGGCCGTGCGCCAGCTCGACCAGGAGATTGGGCATTGCCTGATAGACGGCCTGCGGCTTCCGAGATTCCCCTGGCCGCATGATGGGATCGTGAAAGGGGACGGGCTCTCCCTTTCGATCGCGGCGGCCAGCATCGTGGCCAAGGTGACGCGCGATCGCTGGATGTTGGAGCGATCCCGGGAGTTTCCACAATATGGCTTTGAAAGGCATCAGGGATATGGCACCAAGGCACATCTTGAAGCCTTGAGGATCCATGGGCCTTGCCGCATTCATCGTCGCTCGTTTCAGCCGGTTGCTCAACTCTCCCTGCCGTTTGGCGAGGCGTGACGGCACGGCGTGGGATCGGAAGGAGATCGGCGACTATGGCGAGGAGGTGGCGGCGGCCTGGCTGCGCGCCCGTGGCTGCAAGATCCTTTACCGGAACTTTCGGGCTCCACATGGAGGGGAAGTGGACATCGTGGCGCGGAAGGGGGCCTTGCTGATGTTCGTGGAGGTGAAGACCCGGCGCGAGGGCACGAAGTATCGCGGGCTCGACGCCGTGAATGCCGGGAAGCAGGCCCTGATCGAGCGAGGCGCGAATGAATGGCTGCGCCTGCTTGGGACGCGTGAGATCCCGTGGCGCTTCGATGTGATCGAGGTTTACGTGGAGGCCGGGAAGCCGCCGAGGGTCAATCGGGTGGAGAACGCTTTTTGAAGTTCCAAGTTCCAAGTTCCAAGTTCCAAGTTCCAAGTTCCAAGTTCCAAGTTCCAAG
>JAIXPW010000013.1 GCA_027485995.1 Verrucomicrobiaceae bacterium | reverse complement strand
CGTTCATCCGTTCGAGAAAGTGCCTCTAAATGAGCTACTTGCGGAAACCGACCCCAGAAGTTTCATGAATCAGGATTCTAACCAGTTGGATTTGTTCTAGTTACAACCGGACGCCCGTGGCTTCAACCCTCAAAAGTGTGGCGGAAATCTCGATGTTCGTGGAGTTCATGTGTTGGGGGTCGGTCCTCGCGCTTTCACATTTTTCCCGCTCCTCAAGCTTGTTTGGGTAGGCCTGCTGTTGCTGATGGATGCGAGTAGGATGGAGGGGCCTGAAGGCGTGAAGAGTCATGCGCTTTGAAGTTGAGACCACCCATAGCTCATGTTGCTTGATGGATTCAAGATCAATCGCGGAGGGAGCCGCTCGCTGTCGGGGGAGTTGCCGGTTTCTCCGCTACAAGTGGCCTCCGCCGGAAAGCGGTGACATGTCCTCCCTGTTACCCACATCTTGGGATTCGAGGGCCACAGGCCTGTCACGATACCAGCATGGGGCATCGCCCCATGAACTTGAACCGGAAGTTCCCCGAGGGCTGAAGGCCCGTTCCATTCTTTGCGCGTTTGACGTCCGATCCACCCATCCAAATGGATCAGGCCTTCAGCCCTCGATTCATCCTGGACATGGAACCCAGGCCGCTGGCCTGGGCTGGTATGGATTCTGGCCCTTGGCCCTGAAGACTCAAGATGTGGGTGACGGGGAGGACATGTCTCCGCAGTCCAGGGGGCTGTCTGATCTGGCGGATGAAGCACGGCCGGACAGCTCCCGATTTTTGGATGCCTCGCGGATCAAGGCGTCTTGCTCTGTGATGATCCCTTGTCCGTACTTCATCGGCGTTTCGCCCCGAAACTCAGAGTTGCTCGCACCCGGGCTGCCTTGGACGGGCAAGAAAGGATTCCGAACCCCATCCAGGTGTCATCAGACAAGCGAGTCGGCAGGGATCGTGAGGACGAACACTGGATCTTCGGGACTGACCTCGGCGAATTGGCTTCCCGTCAATCGCTGCGGAGGGTCGTCTACCAGCCCGTCCGATTGACCCGTTTCACGAAGGGCGCGGCCTGCGGACAATTTGGAGAACTCATCCCGGGACCATCCCATTCCATGCGGACGCCCTCACCGACGCGCAGGGCGATGCAGCCGAGCAGGATGATTTCGGTCAGGTAGCCGGCGATCTCGAAGTTCGAATACGCCGGAGTGCCATCCTTGATCATGTTGAACCACTCCTGGTTGTGGCCCGGTGAACGCGGGATCGTTTGTGGAACCGCTTTCACGGCTTCATGATCCTCGCCCTTGGTAAAGCCAGGTTCGCCACTCAGCTGGACGAGGAAACGCGACCCGTAGTCATCGGGTGAGAACAAGCTGCCCTTGTCACCGATGATCAGGCAGCCGCTGTCGGGAAGCTTTCCATTCATCCCCATGACGTCCTTCACGATCGTCGGATACGGACGCAGCGGCTTGAAGTCGGCCGAGGGCGCGCCATCATACCACCAGAATTTCAGAGGTGGCAGGCCCTCGCGTTCAGGGAACTCGAAGCGGATGCGCGAGGTCAGCGGATAGCTCGGCGCGTAGATGCGTGAGGCCATCTCGCATTCGACCACCGAAGGATAGCCGAGCTTCAGTGCGCGAAACGGCATGTTCACCGTGTGGCAGGCCATGTCGCCGAGAGCGCCGGTGCCGAAGTCGGTCCAGCCGCGCCACTTGAAATCGTGATAGGTATTCTCGACGTAAGGACGCTCCGCCGCCGGTCCCAGCCAGAGGTTCCAATCGAGATGCGCGGGCACCGGATCCGACTTTGTGGGCATGTCCATGCCCTGCGGCCAGATCGGACGATTGCTCCAGACGTGAAGCTCCAGTGGCTTGCCAATGACTCCTGCCTGGATCACCTCCACTGCCCGACGCAGCCCGTCCCCAGCGCTGCCCTGATTGCCCATCTGCGTGGCCAGCTTCTTCTCCGATGCGACACGCCGCAGCTCACGTGCTTCGAAAACGGTCTGCGTGAGCGGCTTCTGGCAATAGACGTGCTTGCCCAGGCTCATCGCCGCCATGGCCGCCACGCCGTGCACGTGATCGGGAGTCGAGACCGTCACCGCGTCGATCGACGAGCCCATTTCCTCAAGCATCTTGCGGAAGTCGGAGAACTTCTTCGCGTCGGGATACTTCGCCGCCTTCTTGTCGAGAAAGCCCGAGTCCACATCACAGAGCGCCACGATCGCCCCCCCGCACTTGGCCGCGTCGTCCACGTCGCTACTCCCTTTTCCGCCAACCCCGATGCAGCCGATGTTCAGACGGCTGTTCAAATTCTGGCCGCGAACGATGGCTGGAAATCCCAGTAAAAAGGCTCCAGCTCCGAGACTGGTCTGCTGGAGGAACTTGCGCCGTTGAATCGATTGCATGATGGGTGGATTTCAGGAGTTGAAACTGCGGCCTGCCGCATGGAAGCAGCTGCCGGATACCCATCAAGGACGCTTTCTCTTTCGGGGCTCATGGGAATGGAATTCCGAAAGCATGCCCTCGACGCGGGGTCACATCAGGAAGGATCAAGTCTTCGCGTCTGGTTGAGGCGCAAAGCCCGCATCTGGGGTCAGCCCCGAAAATCCAGTGTTCGCGCTCACGGTCGTTGTCGAGTCGCTCGTCTGATGGAACCCCGATGGGGTTCGGAATCCTTTCTTGCCCCACCCAGGGTGGCTCGGAAACGAGCAATTGTTTGTCAGAGCAATTGAATTGCTACGACCAGATCGGGGTTCCATCCGAAGAGCGAGCCGATAGCCACCGTGAGCAAAAACACTCGACTTTTTGGACTGACCCGGACCACGGACGCGTGGACCATCTCTAGAAGCCACTCCAGAATGAAAAAGCTCTTACAACTTTACCTTGTTTCATAAGTATTATGTATTTAACATCTGAAGAATCACCGTAAACTATTTCCTGATCAAAATCCCTTCCTGGGCCCCCGATTAATGAAGTGCCATTCGGGTCAGGCCTCGCGCTTTCACATTTTTCCCGCTCCTCAAGGTTGTTTGGGTAGGCCTGCTGTTGCAGATGGATGCGAGTAGGATGGAGGGCTCTGAAGGCTTGGAGAGTCATGCGCTTTGAGGTTGGAAGCATCCATGGCTCATGTTGCTTGATGGATTCAAGATCAATCGCGGAGGGAGCGGCTCGCTGTCGGGGGAGGAGCAGGTTCCTCCGCCACAAGTGGCCTCCGCCGGAAAGTGGAGACATGTCCTCACCGTTACCCACATCTTGGGATTCGAGGGCCACAGGCCTGTTACGATACCAGCATGGGGCATCGCCCCATGAACTGGGACGGCAAGATCCCCCAGGGCTGAAGGACCGTTCCATTCTTTGTGCGTTTGACATCCGTTCCACCCATCCAAATGGATCAGGCCTTCAGCCCTCGATTCATCCTGGACATGAAACCCAGGCCGCTGGCCTGGACTGGTATGGATTCTGGCCCTTGGCCCTGAAGAATCAACATGTGGTTAACGGGGAGGACAAGTCTCCGCAGTCTGATCTGGCGGATGAAGCACGGCCGAACAGCTCCCGATTCTTGGATTCCTCGCGGTTCCAGGGCGTCTTGCTCTGTGGTGATCCCTTGTCCGTACGTCATCGGCGTTTTGCCCCAAAACTCAGAGTTGCTCGCACACGGGCTGCCTTGGACGGGGAAAGAAAAGATTCCGAACCCCATCGAGGTGTCATCAGACAAGCGAGTCGGCAGGGATCGTGAGGACGAACACTGGATTTTCGGGACTGACCCTGGCCTCTGGTAGAGGTGATGTATGCTTTACACATCCGTAGTTTTTTGTCGGATAGGCGCAGAATGACGGTGAAGAAAGTCAAGATGCGTCCAAGGATAGCGCGTTTACGGAGCAAACTTCGCGACTTTTTTCTTGATTTCGTGACTGCTTCAGTTATGATATCTTGGATGAATTGCCTTGCTTCGTATATCAATGCCTTTCGCTTCTTGCCTGTCTGTGCGATCTTGTGCGCTATGACCAATTACCTCTGGGCTGCGGATCCGGTGGTTTCGAATGTTTCTGCGGTGCAGCGCGCGGGGACGAAGTTTGTGGATATCCGCTATGATCTCGCTTCACTAGCCCCAACGGTTAGGGTCACTCTGGAAGTTTCTCAAGATGGTGGTCTCACTTACAATGTTCCTGTCACATCGACTACGGGTGCGATCGGGGATGGTGTCACGGTCGGATTAGGCAAGACCATCGTCTGGAATGCTGGAGTTGATTGGGACGGCATGTTCAGCAATCAAATGCGATTCAGACTGCTAGCAGCTAATCTTCAACCACCGCCGCTTGAAGGGTTCGCCGGTGTAACTGGTGGCTCATTGCCAGCAGGAGGCGAGAGCGTGGACTCTTTTTATATGGGAAAGACCGAGGTTGTTTCAAGTGAGTGGCAGACTGTTCACGCTTGGGCCACAGAAAATGGCTATGTCATCGGCAGCGGACAAGGATTGGGACCTAAAAAGCCGGTGGTATCTGTGAGCTGGTATGACGCGGTGAAGTGGTGCAATGCCTATAGCGAAAAAGAGGGGTTAACCCCTACATACAAAGATGGTGCGTCGGTCTATCGGACAGGCGAAACAATTCCGACCATTGATGCCGCTGCGAACGGCTATCGCCTGCCTAGCGAGAAGGAATGGGAATTCGCGGCCAGAGGCGGAGTGAATACTAATGGATACGCGTACAGTGGTAGCAATGACATTAACGAAGTGGCATGGTATTTTGGTAACAGACGTTCGATTCCGGACAGTTCATATCTGTATTTGGCTGACGTGGCAACCAAACAAGCGAATGAGCTGGGAATTTCGGACATGAGTGGAAATGTGAGGGAGTGGTGTTTTGATGCATTGGGCACAAACAGGGTTATTAGAGGAGGGGGGACGGGATACGAAGCGAGCAGCTGTAGCGTCGCGTTTCGAATAAGTTACGAGCCATATAGCTACAACGGTGGCGATGGGTTCCGAGTAGCTCGTAGTTTTACAATGGCTAACGTTGGTAGCGCATCCTCTGTCGACAGCCTCTTAGACACCAGGAACTGGACGATCTCCATCATCGCGCCAGTTAATGGAGCTGTTACTGGTGCTGGAGCGTATCTAAGAAGCATCTACGCCACCCTCACCGCCGTCCCCAACCCCGGCTGCCGCTTCACCGGTTGGACCGGCGACGCCTCCGGCACCGAGAACCCGCTGACCATCACGATGGACGCCGACAAGACCGTTGCCGCAAATTTTGAAAGGGATTTGTCGGATACCGATAACGATGGCCTAACTGCGTTTGATGAGCTAACCATTCATGGCACTAACCCACTTCTAGCTGATACGGACGGTGATGGTCTTTCAGACAAATCTGAAATCAGATATCAAGGGAGCTATTTTACTATCATTGAAGGTTATTTTTCCAGAGATATGGCGGCCGCTGATGCGATTGATCGTCGTGGACGCCTTGCTGTATTTTCTAACTTGACTGACTACAACAGAATGGTCACTCGTTGGCGCAGCCTGCCCAATGGTAGACCTAACGTTTGGCTTGGATTATCGTATTCGGCTTCCGATGGTGCTTGGAGGTGGACTGATGGTAGCACTCCATCATTTACCCGATGGCAGGAAGGCATAACTTCTCCTGACGGTTTTCTTCCAGAAATGGTATATGCCGGATTGATGGGCGAGAGCTATAATGGAGAAAAATGGCATTTGGCGCTGAATTGGTGGTGGGCAGGGCATTACTTCTTTGAGCGTGTGGGGCTCGATCCGCTATCCTCAGACACAGATGCAGACGGGATAAATGACGGTGCAGAAGTCAATACTTACAAGACGAGTCCAGTCCTTGACGATACTGATGCTGATGGGCTGAGCGATGGCGCTGAAATCAATACGCATATAACAAATCCGAATTCTGCCGATTCTGACAGCGATGGATTGAGTGACAACCAGGAAGTTATCAATCACGGCACAAACCCAAGCGTAAAAGATACTGACGATGATGGCTTTGATGATCTTTTCGAGATCAATACTGGCTACAGTCCGCTCCAGCAGACAAGTTCGCCTGACGCCTTATCTACAATCATACGCACTGCTGTTGAATTCCGTTTTTTCGCCGGCAATGGAGCCAACTACACTATCGAGTCATCGTTCGACTTACAAACATGGGAAGTAGTTGAATCAAACATCTCAGGAACTGGTGGTGTGGTCACAAGATTCTACAGCACTGGAAACCTACCTACGCGCTACTTCCGTGTGAAGAGGAACTGAAGACGCATTATAGATAAAATTCTTATATGTATTGCTATTTAACAAATCATTTCGAGAATATGAAAAAAACAAAAATCATGCAAATTAGAAATAGAATTATCGCTGCTGCAATGTTTGCTCTTGGCGCCTCGGGTAGTGCTGACGCTGCCTTTTCTGTGTATAATTACAACTTCCTTGATGGTCACACCAATTTCAATGGATTTGAGGGAATGGGGAACACTTCGACTTTCACAGGTCCTTACACAGAAGACGGCATCACTGTTGAGTATATTGGATCAACCTACATCTGGAATGAGTATCAGGCCATCGCTAGAGGTGATACTTGGAACGAGATTCCATACAACGCTACAACCTCCATTGTGAGTTACTCAGGTGCCGCTGAAGGTCAGTACAGTTGGTTTACAAGTTTTAATGGCTACAGTAGAGGATACACGAAGATCACCTTTGGCGGTGTCATCGACGCAGTGGAATTTCAGGCTTGGTCTGGTCTCTATTACTTCGCCGAATCGTTACAGTATGATGTGCTGCTTGATGGTGTCAGCGTTGGAGCTGGCCAAATTAGCTTAATGGACGCGTCCTTCTTTGACGCGTCATTCTTTGGATTTTCGGGGGTGAATTTCGATGAAGTCCGGTTGCAAGCATTGTGGAACGGTAGCCATAATAACTTCGATCCGAATGGATGGGACGCTGGGACCTATGATTCCATCAACTTCGGAGGAACCGTTGTTCCCGAACCCAGCTCGCTCCTTTTGATTTGCAGTGGCCTGCTGGTCCTTGGTGGTAATCGGCGTCGATAGGAGAGCATCATGAATTGGTTTGTCGATTTGCCATGACCGCAGAGCCGAATCCGGAGGCTTAGGTTCTAGTTGATGGTCTATGATTGGTTGCCTCCCGCCCTCTAGAGACTGCGTTCTTTGGTCTCTACGAGGGCGTTCTCTGCTTCGACGAAGGCTGAGTGCCTCTCTTCGTGCGTTCAGAGGCTCGCTCTCAAGGCATCGAACTTGGCCATTCATTTTTGGGCTCAGTTTTTGGCGTCTTTTTGGCGTCTTTTTGGCGTCTTTGGGGGGGCATTTTTGGGGTCAGCCCCGAAAATCCAGTGTTCGTGCTCACGGTCGTTGTCGAGTCGCTCGTCTGGTGGCTCCCCGATGGGGTTTGGAATCCTTTCTTGCCCCACCCAGGGTGGCTCGGATACGAGCGACCCTGCGCTTTGGGACGAAACGCCGATGGCATAGAGACATGGGACTCCATGATTTCGAGTTTTAGATTTCGAGATTGGTTGGGTCGGGGACCTGGCGGATTCACATTCAGTTCGCTTGTCCCCTTCCGTGGGATGGATTCTCCCCATGGCACGACTTCTTTGTTTCCAGAATCCCGGCGCGGTTGATCATGTCTTGGCGCGGGGAGATGGTGGGAGGAAGGAGATGAATTGAGGATTGAGGATTGTTGATTTGAAGAGATTTGGCGGTTGATGGGTTCCACTAGGCCTAATTCAAGCTGCGTGTGGGGTGACCTCACGGTTTATCTTTTCTCCATTCTCGCGCTCAGCCCGCATCAGTTCGAAATCCAACTGGAGGCGCAGCCAGAAGCCCGGAGAGGTTCCGAAGTAGCGACTCAAGCGCAGGTCGTATTCCGGAGTGCAGCGGCGGCGGCTTTTTTTCATGTCCGTCAGATGGGGCGAGGGAATACCCGTCATCCGAGAAACCTCAGCTTGCGAGACGTCCCATTCGTCCAGGGTTTCGCGAAGCGTCTCTGCGAAGAAATTCATCAGTGGGATCAGTTCGGTGGTTCGTTTCATGCCCTTCAATGGTAGTCAGTGATTTTCACAGCGGACGCCTTCCCGTCATTCCAACGGAAAACCAAGCGCCACTGTTGATTGATTCTTACGCTCCAGAACCCCCTCAGATCGCCAGAGAGGGATTCGAGGCGGTTGCTGGGCGGGATTCGTAAATCCTCCAGGATCTCGGCCGCTTGAAGCTGACGGAGTTTCAAAAAGGCCCGCTCCTGGATTTCTCCCGGCAGTCTTTTCGACCGACTGCCGTTCCAGATCTTTTCGGTTTCCTTGCATGAGAAATCCCCAATCACTTGGGAAACGTTACCTTTTTGGGGTATGGCGGCAACCAGAAATTCTGCACCGCTTTCCTGTCATTCGCAGCAGGAAAGTCAGGCGGGAGCTTTTGATTCCGGCGTCGTGGGAGACCGGGTCTGCTTCTGCGGTGTCATAGCTCCACCGCGCACTCAAGTTTCAAACTTGAGCTACTTTTTAGAGGGTCTGTTCCCTGGTCGGGGAATGCCGAGGGTACATGATCTGCGGGCCGGGCTGGTTGTCGTCAGGATGGAGGTCGCTCGGTTCACTCGGGCTTGGTGCCCGAGAGGGCAGTGCGGACTTGCGGGAGCCAGTCGGGTGAGACGGTCTTCGTCAGGCTGGCGAACTCGCCTTCGGGGAAGTTGGCTTGGAGTGGCTTGATCCAACTGCCATCGGCCGGCAGCAGGGCGGAGAGTTCCTTTTTCGAAAGGATGCGGGTGAGGTAGTCCTTTCGCAAGGGGGCCAGCGTGTCCTTCTTGATCCAGTCGAGGGCGGCATCCGCCTGGGACGGGAGCTTGCCGAGCACCTGGCTGGCGGGGAACTTCGCGGCTTCCGCCTGGCGGTTGGACGGGAGGGACTTGAGGAGTTCCTGATAGATCTCCGGATGGCCGGTCCATTCGGCGAGGAAACGGCAGGTCGTCATGACGCGGGGGAAGGTTTCCGGCGTCAGGGCGAGCTTGGTGGTGGCGGCATACTGAGCCAGATCGCAGTAGATCGGGAGTGCCTCGGCGAAACCCTTGGTGCGGTCCTGCGCAACCATGAGGGGCAGTTGAACGAGGGTCTGGTAGGTGAGGTTGGTCACGGCGTTGACCTGGGTCCGGGTGCTGGCATTGCCGCCCTGATTGGCGATCTTCAGGACATCAACCATGGACTTCAGCAGGGAGACATCCCCATTCCCCATCGCACGAAGGGCGGCGCGGTAGTGGATGACGTATTGAAGCATGAAGAAGTCGTTCGAGCCCATCGTGACCCCTGGAGGCCTGCGATCAGACACCCAGTCGTTGACGGTGGTCTGAAACGGCCGGGCGCGCGACCACTCGATGGCACGGTCCTCGAAATCGAGTGCGATGAGCGGATCGGCCAGAAGCAGACGCGCGAGCACCTGGAACTGGGACACCGGCGTTTTCGGGAAGTGGGTCTTCGCCATGGCCGCGAGGCGCTTGATCTGCTCATCGGCGGATTCGCGCGGAGCCAGCGGACCATTGAGGTTGGTGAGACCGCAGAGGGCGTTTTCCAATCGCAGGCGTTTGACGGGATCGGTGATCCGGGGCGCATACTCCTTGAGGGCTTCCTCGATCTCGGAGTTATAGTAATACCACCATGGGGCATAGATGAAACTCTGGGAATCATTGGGCAGCAGTCGGTCCACCGGAGCGAACTCCCGCGCCAGCAACAGGGGCACGATGACCCGGATGTCCCCCACCAGGTCCTGGCCGCATTCCTCGAACAGCTTGCGGGTGGTTTCCTTGTCATCGCAGAAGGCCGAGACCATCAGCAGGGCGGGCTTCATCGAGTCGGGGATTTCAGGATGGCCGCCGGGCTGGGTGCGCCGCACATTGGTCCAGAAGGCCTCATGGATGGGTTTGACGAGGGGCTTTCTGGAAAGCGGCAGGCTGCACAGGCTGATGTCGCGGAACAGGCAACTGCTGGTGTAGTTCACCGCGCTGCGTTCCTGGCGGCAGTAGCCTTCGTAGAGACCGGAGAGGGCCTCGAGGGTGGTGCTGTCATAGAGCAACTGGAAGCGTCGGGTGGCGTTTGAAATGCCGAAGGCCAGCTTGGGATAGTCCTGGAGGAAGGGGTCCTTGAGGATCTTGTTGAGGGCCTCGGTGGTCAGGGCGCGATCCTCCGGCTTTTCATTCGGGTAGCTGATGACCCCGGCAGGCACCAGGGCGAAGCGCGCGATCTCAGGATGATCGCGGCGCAGCTCCTCGATCCTTTTCCGCTGGCGGACGGCGAGCTCGGCATCGAAGTCGTTCCAGGGCTTGCTGAAGTAGGCGAAGGTCCCGAACGAGGCGAGTTCACGGGCCCCTTCATCCATGCTTTGGATCATCGGCATGAGCCGTTCATATTGCAGCATCAGGTCGGAGCCGCTTCCCCTTGCCCGGTTGTAAAGGTTGTTTCCGAGGCTGGTCAGCAGGTCCGGAGAGCTGAAAGAAGATGACTCGGCGACATAGGCAAAGCGCCCGCCGTCCTTCGAGTTCATGAGTTTGTTCAGGAAAAGGAAGCCCAGATTCGGATCGCTGGTGAGGATGGAGTCGGAGTCATCCACGAGGTCGATCAAGGCCTGGTCGCGACAGGTCAGCTCGAATTCATCCGCTGTGGACGCGATCAGCTTGCCTCCTTTGGAAAGCCCGGCGGTGAACAAGCGGTCGGCGGCGATGAAGATCGAGACGGCCTTGTCGAGGTCACGGGGTGCGATTTTCTGGATCAGAGGATGGATGGCGTCGAACAGTTCCTTGCCCTTGATTCCAGCATCGGGTTTGGCCAGCAGGGCCTCGGCTTCGGTCAGGCTCTTTTTGAACTCCCGCTCTTCGGGTCCGGCGAGAAGCTCCCTTGAGGCAGCGGGCAGCGAGGCGACGGCGTCGCGGGGGATCCATGACGAGATCAACGACCATTCGGCGATGCGGGCCTTCGGCACCTTGGCCAGGGAGGCCCCGGCCTCGCGGATCGCCTGACCGGCGAGGGTCTGACGGTCCTTTCCTTCCGAGAGGGCGGCGGCGGTCATGAGGGCTCCGAAGCGTCCGCTTTTCCGCTCCTTCAGGCGCTGGATGAGCGATCTCCGAAAGGGATCGAGCCGGAAGGATTCAAGGAAGCCCTCGACCTGCAACTCGGTCTGCTGGGTGAACGTGACTCCCTTGCCACTGGATTCCATCCCGACAAAATGAGCGCCGAAGGGACTCCAGTCGCCGGCCTCGGTCAGCCAGCCGATTTCCTCGAAGAAGCGCTCGGCCTCCTCGGCGGAGTTGAGGGGATGACTCTGGAAAACCGACATGCCATCGTCCTCCGAATCTCCAACGGGAAGACCCAGCCGGAACAGCGTGCGGCGAAGTCGGGCGGCGGAGACGGCATCGAACCCGCTGTCGAGGAGGGTTTCCATGGCATTGATGCCGAAGCGTAACTTCATGACATCGACGGGCTTGGTCCAGTTGACGGTGGCTGAGCCGAAGAGGATCCCTCCCAACTCGGTGCAGACCGCTTCCAGATCCGCCTCCTTGCCCCGGAGCCCGGCCACGATGGCACCGCGCATCATCAGGAAAGCGAGTCCATCCTGGGGCTGGCCGGAAGACGTGGCCGAGAGTTTCCGAAGCTGAGCCAGGAAATGGGAGGAAGCCCCTGGCATGGCGGTGGCCTTTCGAATCAAGGCTCCCTTCATGGACTCGATCATCACGGGAGGAACGCCCTCGACGGAGTCACAGGCGGCGAGCAAGGAGTCGAGGTCGGAGACCTGTTTCAGATCCGCCAACGAGTGGATCAGTTTCGCGAGACTGGGATTGGCGAGTCGCAGCTCCTCCATGTAGGCGGGGGGCAGGATGTCGGTGGGATCCGTCACGGCGGAAAGGCGGCTGGCGATCCAGGAAAGCGTGTCGAATTCATCAAGCGTGGAGGTGCTGGAGGAGTAGCGGATTCCGGTGCTGCCCACCGAAAACAGCCGGCCCTGGGGACTCATGCGCCCCTTGGCATCGGCCGATGAGAGCAGGGCGAGCCTGGCCTGCACGTCGAGTTCAAGCGGCTCGTAGTGCCAGGTGCGGGCGGCACTGAGGAGCCGGAACCCTTCCTCGGCCACCCCGGGGTGGTGGATCATCGCCAGGGCCAGACGCTTGGCGATGTCGGCCCTCTTGTTGGAAAGTCCCTGATTGCGCGAGCTGAACATTCCCATCAGCAGCGGAGGGAGGTCCATGGAGTAATGGTGTCCAAAGAACTGCCTGGCATGATACCCGACCCAGCCAAGGTTCGCCTCAGGAATCAGCGCGGGGTCGGTGGTTTCCAACCAGCCGGTGATGGAGTCGAAGAACGCGACGTAGGCATTCGCGTCATCCGAGTTGTCCAGCGCCTCGGCGGCAGCGTCGGCAAAGGCAGCGAACTCCCGCGAGCCCGCCGCACGGGTCATCAACTGGCGCTGCTGGTCCTTCTTGTCCTGCGGCAAATTGAAGGCAAGCCGACACGCGATCTCCGGGTCCTCCGGCCTTTCGGCGTAGAGGCTTTCCAGGGCGGCGAGCGCCAGGTCCTTGCGGTTCAGGTCGAGGCAGACATCGACGTAGTCGAGACGCTTGATGAGGCTCTTGGAATCGCCGGGCTCGACCAGCTTGAGCAAGGCACTGCGATCCTCCGCCGCCAGCACCGTGATCACCCGGCTCGGCGAGTCGCTCGTGTAGCGGGAAGCACCCCTGCCGGCCTTGAGCAGGCGCAGGGCCTCGACGGCGGCGGCATCGTGTTTCTTTTCAAGGACGAGCTTGGTGAGTCGCTCAAGCGGCGAGGAGGAATTTCCGCTGGAGGATCCACCGCTGGATCGACCGAGGGAACGTCCGCGATTGCCCGTGGATGGGGTCGTGGCGGCCACGGGGGCAATGCGTGTCGAAAGTTCCGGCTGGCCGAGTTTCAGCGCCAGCGCGGCAAGCGCCGGGGTGCCTCTCGGTCCGGCGATGGGTCGGGCTTGAAGCAGGATGGCCTTGATCGACTCGGCCAGCGGGGTGCGATCCGTTTCAGGAATCTCGGCCGCGACGGCGAGGAGGGTGGCGAGCAGCCATTCGTTGAAACCGGGATCCGATGAACCCGCGAGCCGGATCTGATCGAGGATCGCATAGGCGTCCGCCGGCTTCTTTTCCTTGAGGGCGAGGCTAGCTTTCAGCAGTTGGAAATCGGTGGCCTCCTCCGCCTTGGGAGCCACGGCAAGGGTCTCGCGAATCGCCGCCGGATCATTGACCCGGACGGCGAGCCAGGCGCGGAGGAAGGGCGAGTCGAGCTTGTCACGCGCCTTGAAGAGCCCGGCGAGCATGCCGTTTTCAGTGGGCGTGGGCTCCTCGTTTCCGCCGTCGGAATGCAACTGCTCAAGCAGCCATCCGGAGACCGAGTGGAACGGCCAGTCCTCGAAGTCCGCGATTTCAAACGAGCCTTCCTGAAGCGGTCCCGAAGAGGTGCTCAGTTTGCTGCCATACCCGTCGGTGCGCGACAGGTGCAGGATGGCATTGGTCGCCTCGATCCAGTCCTGGAGGGTCCCAGCGGCAGCCACCGCATACATCCGGTAGTAGCCAAGATACTCCAACGACATATCATTCTGGGGCGTCACGCTGGCGAAGACCCCGAGGATCGCTTGCTTGATCGTCGTCCTGTGCGCTTCCGGAATGGCGGTTCCGTCAAGCTTTTCCACGAGAGCCATCGCCGCGGAAATCCGGACCTTCTGCTCCTTGCTGGAACAGACCGAGCGGATCGTTTCCAGCAAGGAAGTCCAGGCCGGTGAGTCGGCGGGTTCGCCCTCCGCCAAGCGCAGGCGTGCCTGGAAGCGGGCATTGGGGGACAGCTTCGCCTCGTCCTTCAGCAGTCGGGTGATCAGCGGCTTCTCCAAGGGCTCCTGCGAGTACATCACCGCGAGTTCGAACAGGCCGGGAGCTTCAGGGAAACGTTGCAGCAGAGACTTCAGTTCGAAGCCTTCCTCCTGAAGGGTTTCCACCAGCGCCATCACGAAGTCGGCA
The DNA here is from genome assembly GCA_027485995.1 of Verrucomicrobiaceae bacterium. Taxonomy (GTDB): domain Bacteria; phylum Verrucomicrobiota; class Verrucomicrobiia; order Verrucomicrobiales; family Akkermansiaceae; genus Luteolibacter. Next base: position 4,472 of record JAIXPW010000013.1, on the reverse strand, counting down.
TCGGCCACGCCCGCCGCCTTGAGTTGCGGCAGGATGCCCTCCTGTCTGGCCGCGCCATTGCGCCGCGCGAGCCGGCAGAGATGGACCATGGCCGACTGGCGCACCTCGTCCACCGTATCGGGCAGCCCGATGGCAACCTGTTTCGCAGAGGGATTGTTGAGCCGCCCGCCGGGATTTCTTGGATAGGCCGACTGGACGGCGCTGATCAGGCGGATGATCCCCCGCATTTCCTCGGGATAACGTTCTTCCGCGTTGGTGTTCGCTGCGGATTTCGCCAGCGAGGCGATCTCACCCTCGGCGGTTAGAAGCGAGAGGAAGATCGGCTGCGCCTCGGCCTCGCGACCGTCCTTCTCCAGCAACACTGCCAACAAGTAGCGCGAACGCCAGTCACCGCCATCGGGAAGCACTTCCCGATGATAGCGGATCGCGTCCTCATACGACCCGGACTGGATCAAGGCCGCCACCGAGCCCTCCACCGCCCTTGGATCCGAGCCGCCCTTGCCAGCCAGGGAGAGCAGCTCGCGCATGCCTTTCATCGTCTGCCCTTGTCGCAGATAGGCCTGGGCCAGGGCGGAGCGGAGCCGACCGTTGACATCGTTGGGAAGCGCTTCCTCAAGCATCGCGACCACCCGCTCGGGATTTCCCGCCTGCTCTTCCAAGGTGGCGATCTGAAGCCGCAGGTCCACGTCCTTCGGCTGCAAACGAACCGCCTCAAGAAGCAGATCGCGGCGCTTGTCCTCGTTGTCGAGCAGCCGTGCCAGCTCGGCCTGGGCGAGCACCGGACCGATCGACTTGCGGTTGCCACGAGCGCGCTCGCGGAACTTTTCCTCAAGCTCGGTGGTCTTGCCCGTCCGCTGCGCCACCCGCGAGAGCTGGGCCGCCCAGCGGGCCTGGTCCGACGGACTCTGGGCCTCATCGTAAAGCCTCCAGTAAATCGCCTCGGCGTCCGCCCACTGGCCCGCCTCATCATGCAGCGACGCCAGGCTGGCGGAAAGATCGACATCGCCCTCGAACCTCGCCACCGCCTGCCGGGTCATCTTCACCGCCTCATCGGGCTTTCCACTCTGGCGCATCAACTGGCTGCCGGTGATCCACGCGGCCTTGTCGCCCGGTGCGTTCTGTTTCCATTTCTCGACCGTGGCCAGCGCCTCCGCTGTCTTGCCCGCCCGTTGCTGGAGGGCCGAGAGATCCTTGAAGTAGCCGGCCTTCCGACCCTCCTCGGTGGTCGCCAGTTTCATCATCACCGCGATGGCCTGCTCGAACTCGCCACGCCGATCCAGCAGCGCGGCATGGAAATGGATCACCTGCGGATCGGTCTGCGGATCGAGGAGCTTGGCCACCCCGGCGTAGTCGCTCCGTCCGTCGAGCAGCGCGGCCAGAAGACAGACCTCTCCCGGCGTGCGCGAGGCCTGCGCGGTGAGGCTGGCAAGCTGCTCATCGGACTTTTCCCCGGCCTTGATGACCCGCAGCGCGAGACTGACGGAATCGGAAATCTCGCCGCTCTGCTTCGCCTGCCGCACGAGCTTCAGCATCTGCGTCACGACTTCGCCGGCCTTTCCTGCCGCCATCGCCGCCTGGCCGAGGGCGGTGACAAAGCGGGGCTCCGCTCCGAAGCCCTCGGCGCGGGAAAGCAGTCGATCATAGGCCGTGGCGTTGTCGCCGAGGGCCGCCATCGCCGCGCTGGTCCTCAGCAGCAGTTCGAGATCACCGCTGGCCGAGAGCTTTTTCAACAAGTCCAGCGCCTCGGTCCGACGGGTGGTCCTGGCATAATGAGCCGCAAGGGCCTCCATCGCCGCCGGTCCGGCTCCTGCTGCGGACCCGAGTTGATTCAACAAGGCCTCGCCCTGCTCGTTGAGCCCGTATTGAAGCATCAGCCCGGCGATGCGGATGCCGTTTGCTTCATCGCGGCCTAACAGATCATGCGCCTTCCCCAGGGCCGCGAGCACCTCGTCCTTCTTCGACTGCCGGGCTCTCAGCGCCGCGATCTGCAAATGAAGCCCAGCCTCGGTGGGGGCCTGCTCGATCAGTTTCCCGATCTCCGCCACCGCCTCGTCGAATCGCTCGCCATCGCTCAGCAGCCGGACGAACTCCTCCCGCAGCTCACGCTCACCGGGCGAACGTTTCAGCACCTCGCGGAAACGCCCGACCGCCGTGTCGATCTCGCCCTGTCCTGCTTCCAGTTTGGCCAACTGCCGCTGGATCAGCAAACGCCGCGGATAGGCCTCCGCCAGCTTCTTCAGTTGGAGGGAAAGGTCATCCAGCCGGTCCTGCTTGCGATAGACCTTCTCGATCTGGCCAAGCACCTCGCGCTCCAGCCACGAACCTTCCCCGACCTGCTCCAGCGCCGCCGAATAGGCCTCCACCGCCTCGTCGTTCCGACCCGCATTCGAAAGCAGATCTCCCCGCCGCAGCATCCGCAGGGTTTTCTGGTAGGGGTCCCGACTGACCCCGATCAGCTTGTCCACATAGACCAGCGCCTGATTGATCTCGGACTCCGCTATTGCGGCCTCGACCAGGTCCTCCAGCAAATCCTCATCGTCCGGATGGGCCGCCAGCAACGCATCCCAGGCCTTGATCGCCTCGGCGGATTTCCCCTCGCGCAGCCAGGCCCGACCCATCAGCTTCGCCGCTTCACGGGAAAGCGCCTCATCCTTTCCGGAAATGACCTTCGCGAGGTCCGCACGGGCCGCCTCGAACTCCAGCCGACGCATCCGCAGCTTCGCCCGGTCCATCGCCAGGGCCGCCTCATCAGGCAAGGCCTCGATCGCCTTGCCCAGCGCCGTCAGCGCGGCCTCCTCGCGACCTTGCCTGATCTCGAAAAGCGCCAGCACCGTCCAGTCCTGCCCGCCGTTCTTCTCCGCCCGCGCCTTCAGATACTCGCCCAGCGTCTCCACCGGCTGCTCGTCCAGCCAGGCTCCGAAAAAGCGATCAAACAGCGACGCGTTGTGGGGCCGCTTCAGCAGCGCCTCATGATACTTCAGCGCCTTCTCCGGTGGCTCAGCCGCCAGGGCCAGCACCGTCGAGAGGGAGAGGATCGAAACCAACCGAAACGGGAATCCAGAACGTGCCAGCATGATGATGAAAAAATCGGGGTTTTGCTCTCACAAACAGCCCCAATTGTCCCGCACAAACTCGTCACTCGCCTGGGACCTCCCTTGATGGTCCGGGAAATGATTCGGACTCCCGAATGAACTTTCCTCCCAAGGCCCATCCCGCTGCCCAGCGCAGGGCCTTGCCGACCGCTGGGGCAGGAGCGACCGTGGAAACTGAAAGGCGGGTAAAAGATACGGAAAACATGGACGACCGAGCAGCCCGGGCGGTTGGGTCCACTGCCTATTCGGCTTGTTTGGTGAAGAACGTCTGATCGCGAACCGAAAGTCCGACGGGCCACTTCCGCGAGGTCAACCACCTGGCAACTACACCCTTCAGTTCATCGTGGGTTCGCACCGGGTAACGAGCCTGCCGCCATTCGCAGTTCTTGATGCAGAAATCCAAATAGCGATCGCTCGACTCCGGCAGGCCAAACAACCTATATCCTGGCGTGATCAGGATGGGAACACTCTCGTAGATCTCGATGGGTTCGAGTGGCCAATCAGGATGGTGTGTTTCTCCAAAAAAACTGGCCTCGCCGATCATGGGTCCTCGAATTTCCCTTCCTTTTTTGGCATCAAAGAGCATCCGGCAAAGGATCACAACTTGGCGTTCATGCTTCCCCGTTTTGGCCCAAGATCGCAGTCGAACAACTGCCTTTTCACGTCCTTCTTCCTGAAGGGATCTGGCGACATTCAGATATGGCAATATCTTAAAGCTCCAACCGATGGGAGGACAGGCCTCAATCGATGCCTCGTCAGCGGCCCGAAGAGTGAGCATGCCCATTGCCAGGATGGCGACCAGGAATTGAATTGTCTTCATGGAAGTGACGACACGCGGGTGTCCGATCTCTACGCCGAACGCAACGGGCGTGCACCGCCACAAGCGAGGGTGCTGCAAGGTGGTTTCTTGCAGCCTATCATGGCAAACGCGACAAACAGGATGGGGAGTTTGCTGGTCATTGTCATTCTCTACCTAACGGCTTTTCGACGACTGGTCGTGGTGGTTCGCGGCGAGCCGTCTTGCATTGCGACTTTATCGCGGGTTTACGGGATCAACGTGCGTGAATCTGCGGACCTTGGCAATTTCAACACGTTGCCCGTCCCCATGAATCAGTGTCGCCGCGCTGATGGGGTTCTGGTTCCGGAGTCTTCGGGGACCGGGTCGGCATCGCTGGTGTGAAAGCTCCACCGCGCGCTCAAGTTGCAAACTTGAGCTACTTCTGGAGGCCACATCGGTTTGTCGATCCCGATGAAAAATACGGATGTTTTTTTCATTTATCTCTCTGATGAAGAGTGGATTGTGACTGATGACGACCGGGGCGTTTGGACCATCGACCGGGGCATTTGGACCGTCGACCGGGGCGTTTGGACCATCGACCG